>JAJACM010000030.1 GCA_022601545.1 Chlamydiia bacterium
TGTTTGATTTGCTCTGGCATGTTAACATTCTCATCAAATTGATTCTAGAGGTTTAATCCATGTCGAAACATTGCCAGATTACAAAAAAGAAACCCTCACCCGGGATGAAAAAGACCTACAGGGGTATCCCTAAAGCCAAAGGGGGGATCGGACTCAACATTATTGGTCAGGACCGACGCCTATTCAAAATTAATTATTTTAAGAAAAGATTCTTCCTCCCAGAGGAAAATCGATGGGTTACCCTACGCCTGTCTGCTCACGGAATGCGTATTATTGATAAAATTGGCATCTCAAAAGCAGTGAAGAAATTGCGTGCTGAAGGGACAAAGATCTAGTCTCTTCCTCATTGGGGTAGGCACAATCGCGTTCGGATGGCTCATTTTTGTTGGGCCATCTAGCCCTTCTCCCACTCCTCTCAACCCACTGCTCATCTACTCTAACCAAACTGGAGACAACCTCCACACACTCGTCCTAACTGCGATTTCAAAGGCGAAGGAATCAGTCGATATCTTATCCTTTGGCCTATCAGACTACGAAGTGATCAAGGCCCTCAATTGCCGCTCGTCTTCCCATTCCATCCATATCACTACCGACCGGAAATTTCGCTCCTTTCTCAAAAAAGAATTATCCCCGACAATTTCCCAGTCGTTTCCCAAGCAGCGTCGCCTCGTCCACAAAAAAGCGCTCATTGTTGATGACCACCTCACATGGATAGGTAGTGCCAACTTCACAAAGCCCTCTCTTTGCATCCACGACAATCTCATGGTCGGCATCTACTCCTCAATGCTTGCCGAAGCGATCAAAGACGCCCATCCCCAATGTGAAGTGCCCCTCCAATCACAAATCCTTACCCTCTATTCCCTCCCGGAAGCGAAAGATGAAGCGCTTTTTCGTCTTCTCGAGCTGATCGAAAATGCCTCTCAATCGATCGTTGTAGGCGCATTTGCCCTGACCCATCCCGGCATTGTTCAAAGCCTCATCCACGCCCACGAAAAAGGGGTGTCGGTTTCCATCTACCTCGAACGCACCCAATATCAAACCAATAAAAACCGCTCCCTTCGACCCTTGATCAAGCATCAGGTGCCTATCTTCATCCACCGCGGAGCTCAACTCTTCCACCACAAACTCGTCCTGATCGACTACCATACACTCGTCTTTGGCTCTGCCAATTTGACCAAGTCTGCCTTTAATGCCAATGCGGACATGCTCCTCACCCTCAGCCCGCTTACTCTCGAGCAACAAGCACTCCTTAGCAAGCTAGAAAGGGAATTTAGAAGGGAGTGCACCATTCCTTCCCTTTAACTCCTCAGCCGAGTATGATCGGGTTATGTGGTTACAAATCTTCTCTATTGCCCTCTCACTTTTTTTGCTCATGGATCCCATTGGCAATACGCCAGTTTACCTTGTTGTTCTTAAAGGGATACCACGGCGCAAACAACATATCGTAATTATCCGTGAAAAACTCATCGCCCTTTGTATTATTGTGATATTTGCTCTTGTGGGGAACTCTCTCCTTCGCCTTATCGATATTTCCCAGCCGGCGATTATGTTGTCGGGGGGCATTATCTTGTTCCTAATTGCAATCAAAATGATTTTTCCATCGGCTAATGGGGGGCTAAAAGAGTATCTCACAACTGATTCTGAACCCCTCATTGTCCCACTTGCGATCCCACTTGTCGCAGGCCCATCTGTCCTTGCAGCTGTCATCATCTACTCACAACAAATTGCCATCTTCGGCCTCCTCATTGCAATCTTCATTGCATGGCTTGCCTCTGCTGCCATCTTGCTCCTCTCCCCCTATTTAGAAATGGCTCTTGGCCAAAAGGGGCTCACCGCTATTGAAAAACTCATGGGACTGATTCTAACCATGATTGCTGTCGAAATGTTCCTCAGTGGAATCGCAAGCTTTACTCAATCTCATAAACTCATCAGCTTTTTCTAATTGTGAAAACCTTTAAAGCCCACCTCAGTTATCTCGGCACCCCTTTCTTTGGCTTTGTCAAAGTAGAAGATGGCCCAACTGTACAAGAAGCTCTAGAAAAAGCTTTCACCAAGGTATTTGGCACATATCCCAAAATCCAAGCTGCCAGCCGAACAGATAGAGGAGTTCATGCGCTTGACCAAGTGATTCAATTTCCCCTCGACCATCCCATTCCACCAGAAGACCTCCGCCTTGCCCTCAACACCTATCTTCCACACACCATCCGTATCCAATCGATTGCCGAGGTGCCATCTACCTTTCACCCCTCCCTAGACCCGATTGGGAAGGAATACCGCTACCAGATCGACAACCATAAAGAGCCAAACCCCTTCCGTCTCGATCAGTATTGGCACTTCCCCTATCCCATCCACCTCCCCCTCATCACTCAAGCCATCCCCCATCTCATTGGCACCCACGACTTTGCCTCCTTCACCAACAAGAGCGCCTCCCCCCACCAAACAACAATCCGCACTCTCCACTCAATCGAAGTCACCTCCCTGGCCCCTAACCTCCTCCAAATTAGCCTCTACGGCGATCATTTCCTCTATAAAATGGTCCGTAACCTCATCGGAGCCCTTGCCTACATTGGATCGGGGAAAATGGACCCCGACAGCCTCCCCCAAGTCCTCCAGGCCAAATCACGCCCCCAGGCAGCCATTACCGCCCCCGCCCATGGCCTCTTCCTCTCCCGCATCGATTATCTAAACCTCTAATAATCAGTTAAACTAATTAATTGCCCATAACAATCTCATTATATGTTATAATATATAAGGTATTACTTAGTAATTAGGCGTAATTATGATGAGCGTTGAACATAGAGTTGTAGGACTAGAAACTCAGAGAGGTCCCTCTGGCCCAACCGTACCCTCTAGAAACGAGGCAATCTCAGCAGTTGCCCAAGGGGCAATTGCCGAATCCGCTTCCCAAGAAGGAATCTCCCTCCTCAGCTACCTCATCGAGTGGATCATGGAGCTACTTTGCAGCCTCTTCTGCGCCCCTGACAGAGAGCATCTACCTGAGCAAGCTTTACCCGAACAGGCAGAATTCGACCCAACAAACCTTTGCGAACTGGATAAATCAGATGACGAGATTCACCTGCAAATTGACAGCTTGGTAAATGAGCATGGACAATTTCCAACACATATTCAACCTGGAGAAGAAGGTAACCCTCTATTTGAGTTTGATCAAACAGTGTTCGATGCAGATACGCGTGCAATCATTGAGCCAAAGCTATTCCACACGATTGATAAGGACCTTCCAAGGAAGTATCCCATTGACCTATGTGTTGACGGGCAAGCTACCCGCTATGAGGGAAGTGAAGGGAAAAGCGCTGCAGATTTACAGCGACACTTAATCGCCTCAACTCACCTAAATCGCAAGAGCGCAACTAACCTATTGCTTGCATGCCACCAAGGGGCTCTCGCTGCCCTTACAGGTCAACTCACCATGTTATTCATGAGCACCGACATGAACTTTAAAGTCATTTCCTGTGCGAGCTCAGGTCAAGATAATAGCGAAATTTCTTATCCACACTGTGTAACAATTCAAGATGGAAATATTACAGTTCAAAACTTTGTCGAGTTAAAAATTGCATATGGGGAGTACAAGTATGGTGCCATTTTTGTCACCCAAACAACACAGTTTAACCCTGAAAGTCCACTTGAAAGTCACTCTTCCTTTGTCTGGCACAGAGTTGAAAAATGCATCCCCCCACAGTCACTTGACTCCACAGACAACTTAAGTAATTGCTCTGGGGGAGGGAGCCCCTCACCTTCTCAACTTGAAAATATGTTACAATAGTGTGTAATTATGTCTTTAATAAATGCTAGTTTACCTAACCCTATCAGCGCTTTAAGAGGCGCTATCCTCGGCGATCAGCCAGAAGGTGCAGGAAAGGATCGAATCACGATTGCTGTTAGTCAGGCAATCCAACCACCACCCATTGTAAAAGAGGTTGTAAACTGGGGGCAGAAAGTTGTCGTTCCCTTTATTAGCCAATTTGCACCCGATCAAAAAGAAGAGGCTGCACCATTTGACCCTATGGACACAATGGAATCAGAAGATGTCGATCCAAAACTCGTGCATGACCAGCTCAACGCATTTCACACTGAACACGGAGAAGATCCTCATAACCTCTATCCGGATGAACCCAATATGATCTTCATGCACGAAGGAGATTCCCTATTTACCGAGAGTGGTGAAATTAAACTGGAAAAACTATTCCAGCAAATTGACTATGATCTTCATAGAGGATACCCAGTTTATATGCGCATGCCAGAGACTGGAGAAATTAGATGTTATGATGGATCTATCGGACATAGAGCAGAAGAGATCTATGCTGACTTGCAAAAAGCATTCTCACTCACCCCAAAAGAAGCTCGAGAGTTGATGCTTGGTCTCCATCAGGGAGCGCTAAAAGACATCTATGCCAATTTTTTTCCGGTGTCTTGCGAGAGGGGCTTTCGTGCACAATCGCTCAATTCGGCTGAAATAAATGATGATACGCAATACCCAGTCTCTATTGAACGAGTTGATGGTGAAATTCGCATTCAAGCATTTACCCCCTTTAAAATGTGTAGAGGTGAGAGCATATACGGTAAAATACAGGCCTGTCTCACCACCATTTTCAATCGACATGATCCCTTGTGCAGCTTATCATCTTACACATGGGCAGTTGCATCTCACAATCACGACTCCCTTTATGGAGAATCTGACACAAGCAGTGAGGAGACTTAATATGCAAACTCTCACTCCTAATTGCCTTTCACCCTTCATTCCATGCTTCAGCGTAGGGGAGAAGCCAGCTGAATGCGAATTGCGTGTGAGTAACGCTGCTCTATCTGCGATTCACGAAGCAGGAGAACATGCCGCATCAGGAGGTGTGCTTGAAAGAGTTTGGAATTGGATTGTTGATCAGCTAGCAAGCTTGTTTAGTTGCTTCTTTACTCCTGCTGATTCTGATCCTCTTGTCAATCTAGAAAGGAAGCAAGGCTCAAAACCAACTCTCCTCTCAAATCCCAATCCAATTGCAGCATTTGGAGAGCGAGCGTTTCCAAATCAAGGCGATTTGATTGGAGGGATTGATAGAGATCTACGAGGAGGCTATCCGGTCTACTTTAATGGAAATTATTACAATAGCACACCTGGCCACTCGGCAAGTGAATTGCTCGCCGCAATTGGCGAGCCCTCTCTTCTGTATTTTTGCTCACAAGGAGCAGGCAACCAGGGTTACTACCCCATCCTTTCACAGCAACTTGTTCCACATGGGTTGTTGTTACAATCTGAAAGTGATGATGGGTTTGACCTGGAAGCAGGCACTCGGCTCACAAAAGAGGAGTGCCCCACCCATATCGAAAAGGATAAGTCTGCCTTTGTGGTTCAAACAAAATTTTACCATCAAGTGATTGATAGTACAACTTTCGATCAGCAAGGGAAAATTGAAGTGACACAAGTCACCCACTTTAATGCCACCAATCCTCAACAAAGCAAAACCTCTTTTCAGTGGAAAATTTTAACCGATTGCTAACTTTCCATAAATTCAATCCATCTGTTATACTCTAGCCCATGATTGGCCGAAATGATCCATGTTTTTGCGGAAGTGGGAAGAAGTACAAAAAGTGCTGCTCACCCAAACTTCCCACACCCTCTCGAGAAGATTTGAAAGAGCTCTATCGAAAGCGATTTCAAATCCATCTAAAGACCCCCGATGAAATCGAGGGGATTCGTAAGGCATGTAAGTTTACCGCAAATGTGCTGAAAAAGACCTGCGAAATGGCAAAAGCGGGAGTGACAACAAAAGAGCTCGACACCTATGCCAATCAACTCATCACGCAAGAGGGGGCAATTAGCGCGTGTAAAGACTATGGTGAGCACCCCTTCCCAGGCCACATTTGCACCTCACTCAATGAGGTGATCTGCCACGGAATTCCCGATGATCGCCCCCTAGTCGATGGCGATATCCTCAATATTGACATCGCCACCATCCTCAACAGCTATTATGGCGACTGCAGTGCTATGGTGATGATCGGCGATGTCCCCGCTGATAAAAAGCGAGTTGTGGAGACATCCAAAGAATGCCTCGAGCGAGCCATTAAAATCTTAGGCCCGAACGTCCCCCTCAACGAAATTGGCAGAGTGATCGAAGAGTATGCAACTGAGCAAAAGTGTAGCGTCGTTACCCAATTTGTCGGCCATGGCGTCGGCGTTGACTTCCACGAAGCGCCACAAGTGCCCCATTACTACTCAAACCTCGACATCCCCCTTGCCCCAGGCATGACTTTTACCATCGAGCCCATGATCAACCTAGGTGTTTCAGAAGGGCGCATCGATCCCTACGATCACTGGACCACCTACACTCTCGATGGAAAGGCCAGCGCCCAATGGGAACATACCCTCCTCATCACAGATACCGGATACGAAATCCTCACCCTCCCCGACTAAGACTGGCCTGGGTGCCGCCGCCCCATCCATGTTTCCGCACAGACGGAGCCAACCATCGATCAGCCGCAGCCGACATGAATTGCTCTGCCCTCTGCCCAGACAGTTTTGCCGCCACTAGCGCGCTTTACGTCACTATTTGACTATGTTTTGATGACTTTAGAGACTTCCTTATCGAGCTCATTGAGCTCTTTGGCAGGCTTGCTTGTTGCAATGGGGCGATAGGGTTGGTGTTGCATTCCCCGTTTCAGATCACCAATCTTTTTCCGGTAGTGGGCATTGATCACCCCCACCTGAATTGCTTGCTTGCGGGCATCATAGACTGCCTTGCTCGTTGACGGGCTCGCCTCATGAACGGCAACCGGCTCTGGTCTTGCTTCAGTCGTCTGATCCATTGAATCGGCCAGCTGCACAACAAGTGCCCGGTTTTGATCCTCGAGCAAGCGGCTCTTCTCATAATACTTCTTCACTTCGAGCTGATTTTCACAAATCAGCGAACGCAACAAGTCGAGCTCCTTGGCATGCTCACCTCGCAAGCCCTCAATGGCCTCTTCCAAATGCAACAGCGCCTCATCCCCTTTCATCTTCTGAAGATTCAGCGTATTGAATCGATCATGCCACAAAGTGGCCTTCTCTCGATTCTCCTTCAGCTCTGCAGATTCTTTTGCCACCCGCTCACGACTGAGCAAGTAGTAACTTTGGAAGGCAAACGATGAAATCCAAAACGAGGCCATCCACCCCAAGTTCCACCCCAAACGGGGCTGGTGATAGAAAAGGAAAAGTCCCACTAAACACAACAGCGTGTTCATAATGGACACTGCAGCAAGCCCAGCAATCAGACCCACGGCATTCACACCCAGCAGCAAAAGCACATAATACCCCTGAACAACTGAAGACTGAATCAGCGCCACTTCCAGTGAGAAAAACATGACGAAAAACGAGAGGAGAAGGAGCCGAAATGGACTCTTCACAAGTGTTTGGTAATACCGCTTGAACAACTCTACAATCTGCATTGCACTCTTACATTTCGTCAACTACATACCACTATCGTCCATCTGGAATAATAACTCAAGCGGAAATCATCATACAGCGGCAGATCCAAAAAAACGAGCTCGCCCATTCACCTCAGCTGAATTTTCTAAACCACCCTTCACACCTTTTTACAATCACAAAAGTGATTCATTCAACGTCGACTGCCTAATGGTAGTATGGATGGATACTCCGGAGGGGGTTAGGGTGTGAAGGGCCCGAAAAAACGAGCTCGCCCTTCCGCATACCTTCACTAGTTAACTTGCTAATTGAGTTGGGTGAGCAGGTTGGTTATGATCTCATAGCCTAGCCTAAGTCGCTCAGTGCTGATGTTCTCATTGGGAGCGTGTATGAGATCTTCGCTTAGGCCGAGGCCGAGGAAGAATGGCTTACCCCCTGTTCCGTTGGCCAGTTGATCGACGAGGGGGATTGAGCCCCCTGAGCATGAGAGTTTGGTTTCCTTTTTGAGGACGGTTTCGTAGGCTGATTTGATTTTGCCAAGCATTGGATCGTTGATGTCTGCTGCCACGCCCCGGCCTGCATCCATGTGGCGGATTTCGACATGAGCCCCGTCTGGGACTCGTTCGAGGAGGTATTGGCTCACAACGCGCCGCACATGCTCGGGGTCTTGTCCGGCAATGAGTCGACAGGAGACTTTCATCATGCATTGGGCGGGAATCACTGTCTTGAAGCCAGGCCCAGTATAGCCACCCTCAAAGCCGTTGATCTCAACGGTGGGTCGCTGTCCAGTGGACTCGAGGGGAGTATACCCGCTTTCCCTGATTGGGCATTCGATTCCTGTCGCTTCGTAATATTCTTCATCCGGCACATCTGAAAGTATTTGGCTTCTCTCTTCATCGGTGAAGGTGCGAATTCCCTCATAAAATCCGGGAATGGTAATATGTCCATCTGCATCCCATACATCCTTAAAGAGGTCGAGACATAGGCGCATGGGGTTCCTCACAGCCCCACCACAAAGGCCTGAGTGCATATCTGATCGGGCAACTCTGGCGATAATTTCAAAAGTGATCAAACCGCGTACAGAGATGGGAACGGTGGGTTTTTCAAGTGAATAGGTCTCTGAATCGACGAGAAAGATGTAATCGGTTTTAACTTTATCCTCATAGAGGGTGAGGAATTCTTCCATACTGGGGCTTCCAATTTCTTCCTCCCCTTCGATCAGCACTTTGATGTTAAAGTCGGGGTCGTGTTCGCGAACAAAATCGCAAATGGCGCGGATGGTATAGTAGCTTTGGCCCTTGTTATCTTGGGCTCCACGTG
Organism: Chlamydiia bacterium; assembly: GCA_022601545.1. Classification (GTDB taxonomy): domain Bacteria; phylum Chlamydiota; class Chlamydiia; order Chlamydiales; family JAJACM01; genus JAJACM01. Next base: position 8,729 of record JAJACM010000030.1, read on the forward strand.
CGATGATACTCCCATCACGGATGGCAGGTTCAAAGGGGGGGCTCCCCCACTCATCGAGGGGGTCGACTGGTTGGACATCATAGTGGCCGTAGAACATGTAAGTGGGATAGTCTTTCCCTTTGATATATGAGGCGAGGACAACGGGATGTTTTGCCGTTTCGAGGATTTCAACTTGGAAGGGGGTCCCTCCAAATAAATCTCTCACCCACTGGGCACAGGAAATCACTTGATCTTCATAGGCGGGATCTGTGCTGATGCTCTGATATTTGAGATACTCTGTAAACTTCTCGACATATTCTTTTTCGTCATCGATTGCTCTACTCATCGCCTACTTTCTCCATTGCCTGGTTTAACAAAAAATCGACCATCTCTTTTTTTCCTTCGTACTGCATGGCCACCTCTATCTCGCCATTCTGCCTGTTTTCCGTACATGTTATCAAGACATAACTCACCACACGCCCATTTTTCTTCAGGTGATTTTTCAGCCGTTTCTTCGTGATTCCACGCAAGTTGAACAGGCCTACTAAAAACTTCTTCATTCTGATCCTTATGATTCAAAAACCGGCTTGAGAATATCTTCTGAGCAGGTTGGGCCATGGTTGTCCCATAAAATTCAATAATTTTCAATGAAAATTAAATGTAATTGTGTGGTAGAATGGTACCAGGAGGTCGCCTATGCAATTCCTTAAGCGGATTTCACTCTTTTTAGTAATCAATTTTTTAATTGTGCTCACGGTATCAGCTGTCCTCAGCTTTTTTAATGTGAGACCCTATTTAACCCGTCATGGGATTGATTATCGAGCCCTTTTGATTTTCTGCTTAGTCTGGGGGATGGCAGGCGCTTTCATCTCGCTTGGCCTCTCCCGATTAATGGCCCGCTGGGTTATGGGAGTGAGAGTGCTTCAGCCAGGTTCCCGCGGCCACCTAAATCAAGAGGAGGAATGGCTCTATCAGACGGTCCACCGCCTTTCTGAAGAGGCCTACCTCCCTGCCCATCCACAAGTGGGGATCTTCGAAAGCGCCCAACTCAATGCCTTTGCTACGGGGCCCACTCGCAAACGCTCTTTAGTGGCGGTTTCAAGAGGGCTGCTCAGTGAGATGAGTCGGGATGAGATTGAAGGGGTGCTTGCCCATGAAATTTCTCATATCAAGAGTGGTGATATGGTGACCATGACTCTCCTTCAGGGAATTGTGAATGCGTTTGTCATGTTTGGCGCCCGCGTTTTGGCCTTTTTACTCACTCAAAGGGGCAAAAATAACAATAACCGCTCCTTTGGAAACAATGCGGGCTATGTCATGCTCACCTTTGTTTTTCAGATTCTCTTTATGATTTTGGGAAGTATGGTGGTTGCTTTTGTCTCGCGCAAGCGGGAATTCTCAGCTGATCGGGGCTCTGCCCTCCTTGTGGGCAAGGAGAAGATGATTCTCGCCCTTAGACGGCTCCAAATAGCTCAACTCCATACTCCGTCGAGAAAGTGGTTTGGAAGGCATGAAGCTGAGACAAAGACGGCATTTCGCGCTCTTATGATCAATAACTCACGGGGAGCACTTGCCCTTTTTGCAACTCACCCCTCCCTCGATGAGCGCATTGCCCATCTTGAAAAGCTCTAAAGCGAGATCAGTCTGGCAAGTAAATTACCCAGGTAGGTGGTTTTTGCCGGCGTGAAGTCTGCAAGGAACGCATCAAAGCTCTCTTGGCGCAAGATGACATAATCGATCCCATCAAATGATGTGAAGAAGTGGAGAAGAGCAGCAGAAATCTCATCACAATCAAGGTAAATAATTAGCACCCGCTCTTCTTTTTCCTGACAAAGTGTTTGGATGACTTCAAAAAGATGATTAGAAATTTCATACTCTTGATCAACACAGACTACCTCAACTTTCTCATCACTCAGGGCAAATTGAAGGGTTGGAAGATCGCTCGAATCATAAAAGGGCTTATTTGTCTCACTCTGCAGGAGTTTAGCTGCGACATCAGAGAGGGTCGCTGAGTAACAGCCTACCTTCTCAACTGTTACACTTGCTGCCACATTGGCAAGGGCAATTGTTTGATCGATCTCCACCTGATTTGCCAAACCAAAGGCGAGCATAGCTAATACTGTATCTCCAGCCCCACACACATCGATCACATCTTTTGCATGGACTGGGAAATCTCTTTGCCCCTCGTCTGTCGTAAAGAGGCTCATTCCCTCTTCTGATCGAGTGACGAGGAGGCACTCAACGGCCGTTTGTCCGAGAATTGCCGCAGCAATCTCATGTAGAGGTGTATTTTTTGGACAATGGGCTGCGGCATATGCCTCTTTGAGGTTTGGCTTCACAAGGGTTGCCCCTGCATACTTTCCATATTGATCCCCTTTCGGATCGACAAGAGTTGGGACATTCGCCTCTTGAGCCAATTTGATAATTTTCTGCACCAATCGATGGGAACAAAATCCCTTGGCATAGTCAGAGATGGTGACAATATCAACTTGTTCCATCACCTCAGATGCTGCTTCAACAGCTCTTTCTTCACTCTCTCTAGAGATGGGAAGGAGCTCTTCTTCATCTAGGCGGAGGAGGTGTTGCCCATCGGCAATCAACCGGTTTTTCATCGTCGTAGTAAAAGCAGCCTCTCGAATGAGATGGCCATAATCGACATGGACATGGCGCAAGATCTCAACTAGATCTTCTCCATACCCATCGTAGCCAATCCGCCCAATGAGCACTACCTCACACCCAAGCTTGGCGAGATTGAGCGCAACATTTCCCGCACCCCCGGGAAGTTGAGTCGTCTTTTCGACAGAAAAGACTGGTACAGGCGCTTCAGGAGAGATCCGGTTGACACTCCCATACTTGTACACATCAAGCATCAAGTCGCCTACCACAAGCACACGTTTTGGCTTGAGGCGACTGAGCAGATCTTTTTTAATCATAAGCCTTCTTCAGCTACGATTTCCTCGACATAACGCTTCACCCACTCATTAAGAGGAGTAAAGGAAAATGGCTCTAGCCCTTTTTTCTCAAAGGCTCTTTTCAAGTTATCCATCTTTGCTTCAGTAAAATATTGGTATTGACCCCGAAGCTTTTCAGGCATCTCAATAAACTCGATATTCTCCTTTTTGTCAAGTGCAGCAAAGACAGCCCGAGCAAGTTCGACATAAGTTGTCGCTTTTCCAGATCCCAAATTATGGATACTCGTCACACCACAAAGCGCCGCATCGGCCATGATTCGCACTGTGTCCTTAACGCATGTAAAGTCTCGCGCCTGCTCACCATCGCCAATCCCCTCTCGATACGATTTAAACAAGCGAATTACTCCATCACTCATCACCTGGCGGGTAAAGTGAAGTACAACAGAGGCCATTGTCCCCTTATGCGACTCATAAGGACCACAAATGTTAAAGAACTTAAAACCGAGGAGCTGATCGAGTGCCTCTTCACTCACCACCCACTGATCAAAGAGTTGCTTTGAAAGGCCATAACAATTGATCGGGCGCAATTGATCAATCTGATCAATATCATCCCCATACCCCCTCTCTCCATTTCCATATGTCGCAGCAGAAGAGGCATAGCACATAGGAATTTCGTGCTTGAGAGCATATTCAGCAAGACGAACTGAGTAGGTGTAGTTGTTATCCATGAGGTAGTTGCAATCTTCTTCCATCGTGTCTGAGCAAGCGCCCAAATGGAAGATCATTCCAACATCTTGTACGTGTCGCATGAGGTAGTCCATTAGGTCTTCTTCATGCACATACTGCTTGAGTTTTTTCCCCCGCAAATTTTTCCACTGGCCACGCGGGCTATCGGCCAACACATCTGCAATTACAATGTTTTCATATCCTCGTTGATTGAGTTCATCAACGAGATTGGCGCCGATGAAACCAGCGCCCCCTGTCACAACAATTATTCGGTCTGTACTGATCTTCTTCATTTCACTCTCTTTTCGTAATCTACTTTTTGAGAGTATGCCATAACCGAAACTTTTTTGGGCAAAAAAAAAGTCCCATCATCGATGGGACTTTTGATTACTCTTCGGCTTCGACCTCTTCGTCAGTCTCGATTGCCGTGTCGATCTTATCCTCAGCAGCATCGGTATCTTCCGAATCTCCCGTTGAGATCACATCTTCAGCAGGTTCAGGTTCTGGAACTTTTCCACCCTCTGCTTTGATGAGCAAATTCACAGTTGCAGAAACGCCCTCTTTGAGTTTGAGGTTAACTGGGTAAGTGCCAATCTTTTTGAAGGCGTGATCGAGAACAACATCTCGTCGAGCAATTTCATATCCTTTTTCTGCAAGTAGAGCTGATATATCAGCTGCTGTCACAGAACCAAACATCCGATTGTCTGTTCCCACTTTACGCTCAGTCTCTAGAAGAACGTTTTTGAGTTCAACGCCCAGACGCTCGGCGTCTGCCTTATCTTGAGCAGCTTGTACCGCTCGCTCTTGACGCAATTTCTCTTGTGAGCGAAGAGCTCCTTTTGTCGCAAGCGTTGCCTTGTGTTGTGGAAGAAGGAAGTTGCGCGCATAGCCGCTCTTCACCTTTACCACTTCACCTTTTCTCCCCGCAGGGATATCTTCAATCAATAGTACTTCTTGGTGTTTCATAGTCGCCCCCGTTTAATTTTCGCCAACAAATGGAAGGAGCGCCATGTAGCGAGCCCGTTTAATTGCTGCAGTTACTAATCGTTGATTTCTTTGTGATGTTCCGGTGATCCTTCTAGGAAGAATTTTTCCCCGCTCAGTGATAAAGTTTGAGAGGAGTTCGATATCTTTATAATCGACTTTCTTAATTCCCGAAGTTTGGATGGGACATCTTTTTCGGCTTTTCTTACCAAAATCTGAACTTCTTTTTCTAGCCATCTAAAAGTGCTCCTTAATTTTTAACAAGTTGTGGGAATTTAATTTCTTGACGCACCTCTTCAGCTTCTGTGGTCATGAAGCGAAGAAGATCTTCTTCAAGGCGGAATTTTTCCCAAATTTCTTTATTCGCACTTGGTGGTGCTTGCACGTATAGGATGTAGTAATATCCTTCGTTGAGCTTTTCGATTGGGTACTTAAGCTTGCGTCGTCCCCACTCAATGGTGTTTTTGACTTCGCCATCAAACTCTTCGATGATTTTTTTGTACTTATCGATCGTCTCGTTTCTTCTTTCTTCTGTCAAGTTTGCCTTAATAATCAGCATCAACTCGTATAGTCTTTTTGGTTTGGTTGCCATTGGCCCCCTCCTTATACAATTTAATTAGTCTTCAAGTCCCTATTCACAATCCATTCTTTCAAAAGTTGACACCCCTCATCATAGAGTGTCGGCAGCTGATCGGCCTCATCGGGATGAAACTTTGCCAGTACATAATCGGCAAGATCCATCGTAATGTCTTGACCCACACCAAAGCGTAAACGGCAAAAGCTTCTCGTTCCAAGCTCCTGTTCAACGCTCAAGAGGCCATTATGCCCTCCACAACTCCCTTCGTTTCGAAATCTGATTGTTCCGAATGGGATACTCACATCGTCGGAAACAACGATCACATTTTGAGCCTCAACCCCAGTCGCCTTCAAGTAAGCCTTGACCGAACGCCCTGATAGGTTCATATAGGTCAGCGGAAGCATCAACGCTCCCCCTTCTCCCTCAAAATCCACCTTTCCAACAATGGCTGTAAATTTTGCCTTCTTCTTCAGCTCCACTCCCAAACTGTTGGCAAGAGAGACAACCACCTGCGCCCCGAAATTGTGGCGGGTGTTGTTGTATTGCTTGCCCGGGTTACATAAACCCACAATGAGAAATGGCGCCTTACTCATGCCTTACTTACCAACGGTTACAATCACAACTTCGTCAGCAACCAATGGGCTCACCCCTTCTGGCACTTTAATATCTTTAATGCGCACAGATTGAGACTTGTTCAATGTTGAAATATCAGCTGTAAAGTATTTTGGCATTTTACTCTTTTCACAACGCACTTTGACATGGCGCTGAATCAGCTTGAGCTGACAACCCACTTTCAGTCCAGGGCACTCGTCTTGTCCAGAGACACGAACAGGTACCTTCACTTCGATCATATCCTTTTCCTCAACAGGCATCAAATCGACATGCATGATGTCGTAAGTGACCCTTTGATAGTCAATATCGCGCACTAAGACAGTGAACTTTTCCCCATCGAGATCAGCATTAATCTCTGTGACGGGCAAAGAGCCTGGAATAATGGTACGCAAAATCTTTTGCATTTCAGCCAAGTTAAGAGTGACTGGGCGTGCAGCCCCTTCCTTACTATATAGTACTCCAGGACACTTGCCATGGGCGCGCAGACGGGTCAACTCACTCTTCTTGGTTGTCTCGCGTTTTTCTAGTTGCAATTTCATCGGTCATTCTCCCTTCCGGTTAATCGATCAATTTGAGGGAATCCCAATACTATCGCGGAGTGAATGTGATGAAAAAAGACACAGCTAAAGCCCAAAAGGGAAAGCTTGTAAAATCAGACTTTTTCATTGCATCTGCCCACTCATTCACAACTTGTGATGCACAACCCGTGATAGGGGCTCTCTCCATGAGATAGTAGTCAGGACTGCAAGAGATCCTCACCTCGGTCTGCTTCCCTGCCCAAGCAGGAAAAGCGCCTATCCCTCTGTCTCCACATAATCCCTGCCCAAGATGTCAAGTCCCGTAGCGAAGAGAAGGTGGAAAATGAGCCATTCCTGAACAAAGCCAAAGTGGGACCCGTTCAGAAATGTCTCAAATAAATTTAAAATTTGGGGCGGAAGGATTCGAACCTCCGCATGGCGGTACCAAAAACCGCTGCCTTACCGCTTGGCGACGCCCCAGCAAATTTGAACAAGATCATACACTGAAACCTTTATTTTGCGCAAACCCATTTTTAACTTTTTCCTCCTTATCTATAAAAAACAATTCTATAGGGCTTATCTCCCCTTCCCCCATTTCAAACACTATTTTGTTGCCTGAGATTTATAAGGGTAGTATACTGCCGGATCGAAAGGATTTACACCAAGCTAAATGGGAGGATACAATGTGCTATCAATGCTGGGATGCGGATAAAAAAGATATAATGAACGCCCAATTTGGAAGCGAATCATGTGAAGGTGAAGAAATGCTCAAAATGTCTGTTGAAGAGATGAAGCAGAGCCTCACCGTCGAATGGATTGTTTCGGGGAAAGAGAAGTTTCGCGTCTTCAAAGAAGCGGTGACAAATGCGTGTGATGAGATAATTTCTTGGACGGCAAAACACCCAAAAATCAACAATGGACAAGAGACGACACTTACTTCTAGACTTGTCTAATTGGTATATCTGAACATCCATTTGATTGTTTTCTTGACGATGAAAAAATTTCTTTATAATGTGAAATTTCGAGTGGTCACAGATAGGCAATCGCATGTATGTTGTTCACATTTGTTCGGAAATAAGCCCTCTTGCTCAGGCAGGCGGGCTTGCAGATGTCATTAGCGGCCTATCGAGCGCATGCATTAAGAAAAAAGACCATGTCGACATCATTCTTCCCAAGTATGATTCGATCAATTACTCACTCATCGAGAACCTCACCGTCTACATCCAAGATCTCTATGTCCCCTTTGGAGGTGAGCATGTACATACCACCGTATGGGAAGGAAACTACCGCGGCCTGAAGTTCTTTCTCATCGACCCCCATTCGAGCCAGCATTACTTCAACCGAAGCCATATCTATGGCTTTGACGATGACCCAGAGCGATTTGTCTTCTTCTCGAAAGCGGCCCTCACCTTCCTTCACGAATCTGGGCGCCATCCAGATATCCTCCACCTTCACGACTGGGCGACCGCCTGCGTCGCCCCACTCTACCACGAACTCTACAAATCCCAATTTGATGTGGGCGCTATTCTACTCAATATCCACAATCTCTCCCATCAGGGAAGGTGCCACCCCGACGTGATCGAGTTGGCCGGCCTAAAACCCCACCTCTACCACACCCCCAACCAGCTTTCAGACCCAGTCCACCCATCACAAATCAACCTCCTTAAGGGTGGCATCCTCTTCTCCGACAAAGTGGTCGCCGTCTCCCCAACCTACGCAAAAGAAATCCAAACCCGTGAGTATGGCTTTCATCTCGATTCCATCCTCGCCAAACATTCAAAGAAACTCGAGGGGATCCTCAACGGCATTGATTACGCCGATTGGGATCCAGCAGAAGACGCATACCTCTACAAAAAGTTTCCCAAAACCCAGCGCGCCTCATCCATCCGCAAAGCCAAGCGGGCCAATAAAGAGAACCTCTTTGAACGGCTCGGCCTCGAACCCACCGATGGACCGACAGTTGCCGCCATCTCCCGCATCGTAAGCCAAAAGAGCCCTTACCTCATCCGCTACGCAATGGAAACAACCCTTGCCTACGGCGGAAACTTCATCCTCGTCGGCACCGTCGGGGACCGCCACTACACAGAAGAGTTCCACTCCCTCCAAAACATCTACCGGCAGAGCAAAAACGTCGCAATCCTCCTCGAGTTCAATCACGAACTCTCCCACCAAGTCTTTGCAGCAGCCGATATGCTCGTCATCCCCTCCCGATTTGAGCCCTGCGGCCTCACCCAAATGTGCGCCATGCGCTATGGAACAGTCCCCATCGTCACCGCCACAGGCGGCCTCAAAGACACCGTCATCGACGCCAACACCCCACCATCCCCCAACCACACACCCAACGGCTTCACCTTCCCCGAGCCCACCGAAACCAGCCTCGACCAAGCCCTCAAACGCTCCATCACCATGTTCAAAGAAGACAAGAAAAGCTGGGACAACCTCATCCGCTCAGGCATGAGCCGCACCTTCTGCTGGGACTCCCCCTCCAACCAATACCGCATCCTCTACCACAAGACCCTCACCTCAAAAGGCAAAAAGCACATCTACTAACCCCCATCAGTTAAGTAGTCCCTATCCATTGCAAATAGATACAACTACACTACAAAACCACATCACCCGTAGGCTGATTCATAAAAATTTATTAGTGGGGAATTTGAGGGGGAAAGGTTCTCTTTCTATGCGGATTTTGTGCCGCCAGTGGCGGTTGCAAAACCACAGCCCCCGCATATTACATGTAAACCAATTCAGAGCAATATATTAGTGGGGAATTCTAGGGATGATTTCTATGCGGATGTGGTTCTCACCGCAGGTGAGGTTCTCAGCCAGCAGAAATCGCCCTAGAACGAGCTTGGCTTTTTCGCTGCACTTTGCAGCATGACCCCCTCCAGTAGTATGTGTGGATACACCGGAGGGGGTCATGGTGTGAAGGGCCCGAAAAAACGAGCTCGCCCTTCCTATAAAAAAAATCCTAGACCCAGGCCTCTTTGAGGGCGGTCCGGTTAGCCCAGAGATACTCGAGGCCCGAAAAGAGAGTGTAAACCGCCGCCACTAGGACGAGGTAGAAACTAGTTGATTGCACAGTATCAATGTAAATCCAGCCTTGCGAGTAGAGGACAAGCATCGAAATAATGCCGCCGATGGCTACTGCTTGGATGACTGCTTTGAGCTTGCCGGTCATGCGGGCGGCAAGGGCGGTGCCTCGCAGGGCACAGAGAGTGCGGAGGGTGGAGATCATCACATCGCGGAAGAGGAAGATGAGTACGAGCATAAGGGGAAGCTTTACAATTCCTTGGGTAAAGCCGAGGAGCATGGTCACGCGTACCAGGCTATCGCTCATGGGGTCGAGCACCTTACCAAGGTCGGTCACTTGATCAAACTTGCGAGCCACAATTCCATCGAAGATATCTGAGAGCTCACAGAGGATAAATAGCCCCACTAAGATGAGGGACATCACCGGAAGTGAGAGCCCAAGTGGCTGATAGAACAGATAAACAAGGATAAAAAATGGACTTAGGAAAATCCGTATTAAAGTGAGAAAAAGTGCTAATCCCAAAACCTCTCTCCAGATAGGTTAATTAATAATTTCAGAGGACTGTCAAAATAATATTTTGAACAGCAATCCCCTCTATTAACCCGTAAGTGTACTCGATTTGATGATCGAATTCCAGGAAAAACCTTCCTCAATCAAAAAAAATCTACTCCTATTTGGCTTGAGGTGGCAATGTATGGCTAAAAATTATTGAATTTTCCTTAAGAATGGTGTATGCTCGTGGATTCATTATCAACCACAGACCCAGATTATGCTCACATTTCAAGAGATCATTACCCGGCTATCAAATTATTGGATGAAACAGGGGTGCGCCCTCCACCAAGGGTATGACCTAGAGATGGGAGCGGGGACATTTAACCCCGCTACTTTCCTCCGCTGTCTTGGCCCAGAGCCCTACAATGCGGTAAATGTGGAGCCTTCAAGAAGACCAACGGATGGACGTTATGGAGAAAACCCCAACCGACTCCAACTCTTTCACCAAATGCAGGTGGTGATGAAGCCCAATCCGGCCAATTTTCAAACGCTCTATCTCGAGTCGCTCGAAGCTATTGGGATTAATCGAGAGGAGCACGATATTCGCTTTGTGCACGATGACTGGGAATCCCCTACCCTTGGAGCGTGGGGACTTGGATGGGAAGTATGGCTAGATGGAATGGAGGTGACTCAGTACACCTATTTCCAATCTTTTGCCGGCCAAGAGCTCGATTTGGTAACGGGTGAACTTGCCTACGGCCTCGAGCGGCTAACCATGTACATTCAAGGAGTCGACAATGTCTATGACATCCAGTACAATGAGACGCTCAAATATGGAGATGTTTATAAACAAAATGAGGTGGAGTGGAGTGAGTACAATTTCGAGCAAGGGTCTGCCCAAATGTGGCAGCGCCACTTTGACGACTTTGAGCAGGAGGCGACCCGCCTTTGTAGCCAATCTCTCCCCATTCCCGCCTATGACTTTGTGATGAAGGCCTCACATGCATTTAATATGCTCGATGCATTGGGTGTGATCTCGGTCACTTCCCGTGTAGAATATATTGCCCGAGTGCGCTCTCTTGCAGTGCTGGTGGGCAAGGCTTTTGTCGAGTCACGCCAAGAGAAGGGCTTTCCGCTCGGCTTCAAGGAGTATGCCAAAGAGCCAACAGTTGCTTTTGACCAAACTCCATCCGCTTTGCCTAAAAATACGAAGGAAGATTTCCTCTTTGAGATTTTCTCTGAAGAACTTCCAGCCACATTTGTCCCCAAGGGGATGGCTAAATTGCAAGAGGGTGTTGAGAAGTTGCTCAAAGAGCTCACTCTTTGCCACGAATTGATTGAGGTTTATGGCACTCCCAAACGACTGGCGATTTATGTGAAGGGGCTCGATGCGTTGATTCCCGAGCAGGTGGTGGAACGGCGCGGGCCACCCGTGGCTACCTGTTATGACGAGGGGGGCAATTTGACTAAGCAGGGAGAGGGCTTTTGCCGCTCAGGTGGAATTGACCCGGTCTCTCTCGATGCAATTCGCAAGGGGGAATGCGAGTCTCTTTCACTCACGGAGAAAGGGGGCGTTGAATACTTGCTCGCCCATGTGAAAAAAGAGGGTGTTGCAACGCGCGATCTGTTGCGCAAGGCGCTTCCGGGAATTGTCATCAACTTCCCATTCCCCAAAAAGATGCGCTGGTCTGATCTCCAAATCACTTATGCCCGTCCAATCTTCTCGTTTATTGCCCTCCTGGGCAATGAGGTGATTGAGTTTTCGATTGATGGAATTCGCTCTGGCCGCACCACGCGCGGGCATCGACAACTGGCAGATAGGGAGATTGAGATCTCTCATCCAAGCGAGTATCTCGAAGAGTTGCGTAAGGTCCAGGTTATTGCCGACTGTGAGGAGCGAACCAAAAAGATTGTATCTGAGCTCGATGCAATTGAAAAAGAGCATCAGATTAGTGCCATTCGGCGGGATGATGTGCTCAACCAGGTGCTCTTCCTGACTGAGTTCCCCTCGCTTGCCCTCTATTCGTTTGACGAGCGGTTTTTAGATTTGCCCCGTGAAGTGTTAATCTCTGAGATGATTGAGCACCAAAAGTATTTCCCCATGGAAACAAGCGGGAAAAAGATGAGCAATCAGTTTGTGATCACCTCTGACACCAATGTGAATGAGATCATTTTGAAAAACAACCGTGCGGTTTTGACCGCCCGTCTTTCAGATGGCCATTTCCTCTATCATCAAGATTTGGAAACTTCACTCGATGTCTTCTGTGAAAAGTTAAAGAATATTACTTTCCAAAAGGAGTTGGGATCTGTCCACGACAAAGTTGAGCGGGTGGCAAAAATTGCCAAAAAACTCGTGGGTATACTCGATCGAAAGGAGCTGCTCACCCAGGTGCAAGAGAGCATCAAGTATGCAAAAGCAGACCTCGCCTCTCACCTAGTCTATGAGTTCCCAGAACTGCAAGGAATTGCAGGGGGCTATTACGCCCGAGCAGCGGATTTTGATGAGGAAGTAGCAATTGCAATGGAAGAGCACTGGATGCCCACTTCTGAGTCGGCTCCCCTTCCTTCAACTGAGGTTGGCGCGATTGCAAGTATTGCCGATAAGCTAGACAACCTGCTGAGTTACTTTAAGATTGGCATTCGAGCAACCGCTTCGAAAGACCCCTATGCACTGCGACGCCAAACCTTTGGGATTTTGCGCATTCTGATTGACCGGGGCTGGTCATTTGACCTTGCTGAGTTTCTTGCAGATCAACATGTCTTAGAAGGCAAGCCACTTGAGGAGCTAACAGAATTTATGCGCCAGCGGATGAAGTCGGTCCTCCTTCATTTGGGATATAAGAAAGAAGAAGTAGACGCCACGTCGACTAAGACTTCTTTTGTTCCTTTTGACCTCTTTAGACTCACTGATGCCCTCCACTCATTTAGAGCAAGTGGAAGCGAGGAGTTTGAGCGGTTACTTGAGGTATACAAGCGAGCAAAAGGGCAACTCAATAACCAAGAGGCTACAAACTTTTCTCCCAACCTCCTCCTCGATGAGGCGGAAATCAACTTGCATCAGGTGGTCCTTGCAAACCAAAACCCTCTGAAGCAGAGCATTGAGAAAAAAGAGTATGTCTCCTCTCTCCAAACTTTAGCCAGTTTAAAAGATCCCCTTGAGCGGTTCTTTAACGAGGTGCGGGTATTGGATGAGGATCCAAAGAAGCGAGCCAACCGGATTGGTCTTTTGCAGATGGTCTTTAAAGACTTTGCCACCCTTCTCGACTTTAGTCAGCTCTAGTTGAATTGTATAGGTAGGCCGCGCCGTTCCAAAGCCCCATTGTTGGGACTTGCCTGATGGGGATGGTATTTGGAAAGGCAAAGGCAAGTGAGATGAGTTGGGCAGTTGCTGGAAGTTTGGGCAGCAACTCTTTTTCCACACGCAAAGCCCCAGCGCGAAAAAGGTAGCAATAGACAAGCCCCACTTTTGAAAGATCTGCCCGATAGAAGTTTTCCTTTTTAAAGGTGAGGTTTGAGAGGGGGCGTATCCACTGCATCCATTTAGAAATGAGATAGGGAAACCATGACTCTTCATACCCAATCACTGGGTGGTCTGGGTAGGTCTTTGCCAGAAACCGGGCCATCCCTCCCCATCCCGATCCGAGATCGACTATAGATGCAGTGGGGAGAAGAGTGACTTCTTTTAGCAAGCGGGCCACATCCCCTTTTTCATTTGGGGTGGTGGGCATGGGGGTGATTCCGAGCCTGCGACTTGTCCAAACGATTTGGATCAAAACAACCAGAAGGAGGCTAAGTACGAAAACGCTCACTATCAGATTCCATCAATTTTTCAAGCGAGCGACACTTAATTACACGCGAAAGAGCCCAACGGACATGGGTGATAAAAAAGTAGAGGGGGTTGAGTACGTAGGATGGGAGGATATGTGCCCATCCGAGGAGTTTCCACGGCCCTCCAAGAAGCCAAAAAATCCGAAACATTGCCTTACCGCGAATCCGCACAAATTTTCCGCTTTCAATCAGAACAATCGTTCTTTGATATTGGAGGAGGGAGAGCACTTTGGTGAAGTGTTTCGCTGCATACTCGCTTCGAAGTGGGGAGAAGATAAACTGCTCTTTTTTATCGAGCTCAAGGATAATCGTCACCGCCCGCCGGCAAACAGTACACTTGGCATCGAAAAAAATAATAGAGTAATTCTCCAAAGCCTCTCCTATTCGACAAGAGCAGGGGGATTTTTTTTCAGCTCGTCAAACTCTTTGGCTAAGCTGAGAAGTTGATCTTCAGTATGACCACCCCGCTGAATTCTAGTTTTAATCGATTCCCTCTTTAAGAGCCAGTTTCGCTGCAAAATTTTCTCGATGCCCCGCGTTACCCCTTCTTGTGCCCGATCAGCCTGCACTTTTTTCGATAAGATCTCTGATAAAAAAAGCCTCTCTTCAGTATCTTCTAAACTGGTAATGATGTGGATTAGATCGAGTGATTGCTCAGCCTCAAAGACTTCAAGACACTTAGTATAGATCCGCTTACAAGCAGCGACCAAAAAGTCATCGGGATGGATATTTTTGCAGATGAGCTCAACAAGCGACTGATCCGACTGGCCGACAAGGGCAATCCAGCGAAGAAGGTCCACCTCCAAAATTCGGTCCGGATCAATATTTACCGATCCAATGCTCATCTGCGTCCGCATTGCAATCGGAGGAGCCGAGCCCCGCTTTTGATCGATCACATTTTCTGGTACCTGCAAGATATTGGCCAGTTTCTTGAGCCCCTCATGCACCATGAGGGGGTGTTCCCACTCATGAATCTTATCGGAGATCATTTTTACCAGCTGATTTTTTCCGGCAGGGGTTTGGGTATTGACATTTTCTGAGTGGAAATCGACGAGAAAGTTGAGATAATCAATCCCCCTATCCATATATCCCATAAATGCCTCAATCCCCCCTTCACAAAGCACCCCATCGGGATCGAGTCCTGGGGGAAAGCAAATGACACTCACATCCACCCCCTCTTTTTGAAACATATGCCCCACTTTTATTGCCGCTTCTTTTCCCGCATTATCACCGTCAAATGCCAAATCGACCCGATGAATCCCTAACTTAACGAGCTGATTGACATGTTCTTGCCCAAACGCTGTCCCCTGCCCGGCAACTGTGATATTGAGCCCTTCTTGAATCAATCTCAGCGCATCAATTTGCCCTTCAACAATTACAGCTCGATGCTCCTTGGCAATGCGCCGCCTAGAATATGAAAGGCCAAACAAGACTTTTGATTTCTTAAAAACTGCTGTCTCACTCGTATTGACATACTTTGGGCCAAAGGTCTCTTCATTAATTTTCCGGGCTGAAAATCCAATGATTCTTCCCAAATTATCGGTGATGGGAAATGTAATCCGCTTGGAAAAGAAAGGGTAGACCTTCCCTTTGGCATCCTTTTTAGTAATTGCTGCTTTTTCAAGGATAAAAGGGGTGAGCTTTTCTTTTTGAAAGTAGTCAAATTGAAGTCTGCTATCAGCAGGGGCATACCCCACCTTGAAGGTGTGGATAAAGTCAAGATCGATTCCCCGCTCATATAAGTACTCTAAGGCTGCTTGCCCATCAGGTGTGTGGAGGAGATAAAAGTGGTAGAAATTGGCCACTTGATCAAGAGCGGTTTTAATCTCCTTTTCTTCAGACTTTTGTTTATTAAACTTTTTGGCCTCATCGGGATCGGCGTGATCGAGCTGTACCTGGTATTTGGCAGCGAGGGTCTCAACAGCCTCAACAAAGGAGAGCTTGAGATAGTTCATCATAAAGGCCAAGGCATCGCCATGAGCACCACACCCAAAGCAGTGGTAGTGGCTATCTCCTTTCTGGACGACAAATGAGGGGCTTTTTTCTGTGTGAAATGGGCATAGCCCCTTGTAATATCCGCCGGTCCGCTTGAGTTGCACATGGCTTGATATCACCTCAATCAAGTCAATTCGATCGCGCAACAGATTGAGGCTTTCTTTTGTAAATGTACTCATACCCACCAGTATATACTCCTATCGGGTCAATCAGCAACTTTTTTGTCAGCGAGAGTGCCTTACCCCTTTATTAAAATCAACTAAACCCCTACTATATTAGAGTAGGAATGGACGAGTGATTACCCCAACTTATTGATGAAAACAGATTCGAGCCCCACTTCCCCTCTGCTTGAAAATAGCACCCCATTCACAAAGAAGGTTTACTCTGCCCACTTTTCAAACCCCCTTTCCGACTCGATCAAATCCCAATCAATTGCCTCATTTAAAGGGCGAGAATCGCACACAGATAAGAAGATTCGCCCCACCGAGGCGGTCGCAGGTTTGCGTGAAGAATTTAAAAAGGCCTTCCTTCCCCTCTTTGTCGACATGTTTGAGCTCAAGCAGAAGATTGAACGATACAAGTCCAGCCAGTCCCCCTTTGTGACAGAAGAGCAAAGGTCGACGCAAACTCCCCAAGAAATTATCCGCCGCCTCAACCATCTTAAAGACGACATTGAAGAGTCAAAAAAGTGGTGTGAAGGAATGGTTTTGGAGGTCTCAAAAGCGATTGAAGAGGCAACTACAGCTCTTGGCGAGCTCAATATTGATGCGCAGCGAGAGGTGCAAGAGTCAAAACAGCCCCCTATAAAAGCGAAAGCTTGGCAAAAAATTAGAGGATTATTCCGTGGCACAAACAACAGCTAAACCCAAACTCACCCCCATGATGACCCAATGGCATCAATGTAAGGAAAAAGCCAAAGATGCCCTTGTTCTCTTCCGGCTAGGCGACTTTTATGAAGCATTCTATGAAGATGCCGAAATCATTTCCAAGGCGCTCAATATTATCCTCACCAAACGACAAGATATCCCCATGAGTGGTGTCCCCGCCCATACCTTCGATGCCTATGTCGAAAAGCTGGCCGAGCAAGGTCACCGGATCGCTGTTGTCGAGCAGCTCGAAAACCCCAAAGAGACAAAAGGAATTGTCAAACGGGATATTGTCCGCATCATCTCTCCTGCCACCCACATCAGTGCCCAGTCAATCTCAAAACCCGTGAACAACTTCTTTGCCTGCATCGTCCACCTCAACTCCATCTTTGGCCTCGCCTTAATCGACCTGTCTACTTCAGAATTTATAGTCACAGAGACCGACTCGATCGATGTAGTCTTCGATGAGCTATGCAAGCGCCCCCCGAAAGAAATCCTCCTCTCCAAAAAATTGCAGAAATCCTCTGCCCCCCTCATCGCAAAGATTGAAAAACAATTTCCCATCCGCCTCAACTACCAAGATGAATGGCACTTTGACCATAAGCTCAACTACGACTTTTTAACTCGCCACTTCCACGTCCACAACCTGGACGGATATGGGATGCAGGGAAAAGTGACTGGCATCAACGCCTCAGGAGCGCTCCTCTCCTACCTTTCTGAAACCCTCTCGCAAGACATTTCCCATATCAAACGAATCCGCCATGAACAGCTCAACCAGTATGTCCAAATTGACCACTCGACGCTGAAAAATTTGGAGATTTTCCGCTCGACAAGTGGTCAGTCTGAAGGGTCCCTCCTCCATTTGCTCAACCAGACCCAAACAGCGATGGGGAATCGCTTGCTCAACTTCTGGGTGACACACCCGCTTACCCACCTCCAAACCATTGAAAATCGCCACCAAGCACTAGAAGAACTTCTCCACCACCCCTCAATTCTCACCTCCTTTATCGACCAGTTGAGTCCCATCCGCGATATTGAACGGCTCATGATGCGCATCCACTCGGGATTTGCATCCCCCCGCGAGCTCCTCTACTTGGCAGTTTCTCTTGCCAATGTCCCCAAAGTGTGTCAGCTCACCCACCAACTCCAATCTCCCCTATTTGACTCGATCAACAGCCAACTTATTGACACCACCCCTCTCACCACCCAGATCACCCAAGCCCTTGTCGATGAGCCTCCCATCAAAATTACTGAGGGAAAAATTTTCCGAAATGGATACAATCGGGAGCTCGATGAGCTCTATCTGATTAAGTCAAAAAGTTCTGAGTGGCTCGATAACTACCAAACGGCACTCCGCAATCACTTCGACATTAAAACGTTGAAGGTCAATTTCACACGCGCCTTTGGCTACTATATTGAGGTGTCAAAAGGGCAGTCTCACAAGATGCCCTCTCAGTTTGAGAGGAGGCAAACGCTGGTGAATGCCGAGCGATTCATTTCTCCAGAGCTCAAAGAGTTTGAAGCCAAAGTGCTTTCAGCTGAGGAGAAGATTCAAACGCTCGAACACGAACTTTTTGTCCATTTGAGAGGGGAAGTGGCCAAACACATCACTCAAGTGAACCAGGTGGCAGCCCAAATTGCCAACATTGACGCCCTCGTCAGTCTGGCCCAGGTAGCCAAACACCATCAATATACCCGCCCCAAAATGAGCCTTGAACAGGCCCTTTCTATTGTAGAAGGAAGACATCCCATTGTCGAAAAGATGGCAGGTCAAGATGGATTTGTCCCCAATAACACCTCGATGAATCCCACTGATTCGCGCCTTGCCATTATTACCGGGCCCAATATGGCTGGGAAATCCACCTATATCCGCCAAGTGGCACTGATTACCCTCATGGCCCAGATAGGAAGTTTTGTCCCTGCGCAAAGTGCGGAAATTGGAATTGTGGACAAAGTGTTTAGCCGGATCGGTGCAAGTGATGATCTTTCACGCGGCCAGTCGACGTTTATGGTGGAAATGAGCGAAACGGCTAATATCCTTAACAATGCGACGAGCAAATCGCTTGTTATTTTAGATGAAATTGGTCGAGGCACAAGCACCTATGACGGGATCTCAATCGCTCGAAGTGTAGCCGAATTTTTGCTCACCGATCCTATCTGCTCACCCAAGACCCTCTTTGCCACTCACTATAGTGAGCTGTGTGATCTTGAAGAAAAGCACTCTAATGCAATCAACTTACGCGTGGCGGTAGAAGAGGATGAAGACGATATCGTTTTCTTGCATAAAATCATTCGAGGTTCTACTGATAAAAGTTATGGAATTCACGTGGCCGAGCTTGCGGGGCTCCCTCCCCAAGTGGTGCAGATGGCAAGAGCTCACCTTCAACAACTTGAAGAGCACTCTCCAACCCTCAAAGAGGAAAAGAAGCCGGCCATTCCAGCCAATGAAGACCAGCTCTACTTGTTCGAACCGTCAAGCGATCAGCGGAAAATCGACAAGAAAGTGCTAAAAGAGTTGAAGGGGCTATCTGTTGAAGAGATGACTCCACTAGATGCCCTCCAACGCCTAAATGAGTGGAAGAAACGATATGAATTTTGACCCAGCGACAATTAGCCACTATTCCAGGGAGCCTGGCGTCTATATTATGAAAAATAGCGCTGGCCAGGTGCTCTATATTGGCAAAGCCAAGTCAATTCGGTCAAGACTCAAACAATACTTTCAAAAAAGCAGCGATAATCGAGTACAGATTCCCCACCTCATCGCCCAAGTGGCTCAAATTGAGACCATTATCACCCCCACTGAAAAAGAAGCGCTCCTTCTAGAAAGCAACCTCATCAAACACCACCGCCCCAAGTACAACATCCTCCTCAAAGATGATAAGACATTTATCAGCATCCTCATCACCACAGAAGACGAGTGGCCGATGGCAAAGCTTGTCCGTTTTAAAGGGAAACAAAAAGAAAAGGGACTTTGTTTTGGCCCCTATACCAATGCCCTTGTGGCACGGGAAACCTTCGATGTGATTAGTCGCATCTTCCCCTTGCGCGAGTGTTCCGATCGGGAATTTAAAAGCCGTAAACGCCCCTGCCTCCTCCACTCCATCAAGCGCTGTTGCGCTCCATGTGTTGGGAAATGCACCAAACCCGACTACCAAAATCACGTCAAAGGGCTCGTTAAATTCCTTAAAGGAAAAGATACCCAACTCATCCGTGACTTGAAAAAGCAAATGAAAGAGGCCTCTGATCTGCTCGAATACGAAAAGGCTGCGATGATCCATAAAACGATCAAACAAATTGAAACTCTCATAGCGAGCAGCTCCCCCATTATCGCCTCCCCCACCAACGATTGCGACTCAATTGGCTACTTCAGACTAGAAGATACCATCCTCTTTGTCCTTATGAACTTCCGCGGCGGCAAACTCATCGGCTCGGAAAACTTTGAGTTTCCCAATATCCTCCACGAAACTGATGAGGTCGTCCACTCTTTCATCATGCAACACTACTCAGAGCCTTCAAAAATCCCCAAAGAGATCTATATTCACACCTCAGGCCATGATAAGGGGTGCCTTGTCGATATTTTATCCGAGCGCAAAGGGGAAAAAGTGCATATCTTCACCCCCCAGAAAGGAGATAAAAAAGCGCTTGTAGATCTAGCGATGAAAAATGCTGAAAGCCTATTCATTCAAGACTACCATCAACAAAAAGACTCCTCACAAGCCCTCCTTCTCGAAATGGAAGAGAAGTTTTCCCTCAACCGCTGCCCAGTGCGTATCGAATGCTTTGATACATCCAACATTTCAGGCACCGACCCAGTCGCCAGCATGGTCACCTACACCAATGGCAAAAAAGACTCCAAGCGCAACCGCCTCTACAAAATCCGATCGGGCGCTACCAGTGATGACTATACCGCCATGAAAGAAGTGTTAAGCCGCCGCTACACCCGCGCCAAAGAAGAGATCGACTTGCCCGATCTCATCATCGTCGATGGGGGGAAAGGACAGCTCAATATCGCCATGCAAGTGCTCTCTGAACTCGATATCGCCACCTGCGATATTATCTCACTGGTCAAAGAAGATAGTAGACATGATAAAGGGCTCACCAAGGAACGAGTCTATATCCCCTCCAAAAAAGAGCCCATCACTATCGACCCCAACTCTTCACTCATGTTCCTCCTCCAACAAATTCGGGACGAAGCCCACCGAGTAGCCATCACCTTCCACAGAAGCCGCCGCACAAAGCGAATCATCAAAAGCGCTCTCGACGAGATCCCCGGAATTGGCGAGGCCAAGCGAAATCAACTTCTTCAAACTATGGGAAGTGTCCAAGCGATTAAAAAGGCGACACTTGATGAACTGATGGAAGTGAAGGGAATTAGCCGAAAAAACGCCGAAGAGATCAAAGCCCACTTCAAGAAGGCTTAAGCTTCGCAAATAGTGGAAGAGACACCCTTTCTACATCAAGCTTCGCAAACTGTGAGCACAAACTCTTTTTCATACCCAATCTTGCGCGCCAAAATGACCCCCAACTCATTTTCTACCCGCTTAAACACCAGCTCCCGCTGATCTTTTTCCAATCTAGGCACTTGTGTGATCACCTCGAGGTGTTGATTGGCACCAAAGGCCACGTCGAGAAATAACTTTTCCCCAGGAAACAACTTGGACCAGTAATCGGACACATACTCTTTGACAATCGACTGATCGACAAGCACTTTGGAGCAATTCATCCGAATCTTATAGTAGCGCCGCCGATACATCATATAGAAGCCAATAAGAAGCATCACCCCCACAAATGTCACCGCCACCCCAACGGCGAAAAATAGGCTTGCCCCCTCATTTTCAAGCATATGAGCCAACCGAAATCGGGTTTCTTGATTGAAAAACAATGACATGCTCAACAAGCCGCTTGCAATGATAAAGAAAGTGACGATCAAATGGACCGCTGAAAAGAGGAGATGGCCGTTTTTCACTCTAGAGTTCCTCAGAAAAGTCAGACAAGATGTCATCATCTTCGCTATCATCAGCCGATCCAGCATCGTTTGTCGTCGGGCTCATCTGACTCATCCGATCAATTACCTCATCGGGCAAAATGTTCTTAAACACCACATGAACACATGCCACATGCAGCCCCGTCAAATGGGTAATCTCCTTTACCAGCTTAGTCTGAATCTCTTCTGCCTTTTGCGGAATCGAAATGCCATAGGCAATATTCAGCTCCACCTTCACACTTACTGTATGATTCTTTGAATCCTGCTCCACGTGAATCCCCTTCACCCGCTCAAGTCCTTCGCGCCCAAACAAATGATCCATGAAACTCCCCTCAATCAGAGCAATTCCATCAATTGCCGATAACGACTTAATCGTCATCGCCTGAAACACACGCGTCTCAACATCCCGAATGAAAACTGTATCGGGAAACTCCAACTCTTTCGTATCCATCTGACTATATTGATCGAGCATAACCTATAACTCCTTGAATCTCTTAATCATAAATTGGATTGCACTTTTCAAGCAAGAGAAACCACACGCCAACTGCTGCTAGCCATTATATGAACATTTTGCTATCATAAGCCCTTCAACACATGGAGATTAGGCCCAAGAGGACGAAAAATTCAACTATTGGGGTTAACTAATAATGGGAGATTAAGTAAAATCCAGTTATTAGAGGATGCAAATATGAGCTCAATTTATATTACTTTTTTTACCTTAATCTTAATTGGATTGCTTTGTAGTTACATCGCCCAGTCCCGCAACCGGAATGCGACCGTGTGGTTTATCATCGGATTCTGCACCGGGCTTTTAGGAGTAACTATTCTCTTTCTCCTTCCAAATAGGGCGAATCGACAGCTCAAAGCAGCCCCAGTCCTCAACTCAGATATGGCAGATCCTGCCCCCATCAATCCAGAAGAGAACATCGAGCCGACTCCCCTCCCCGAAGAAAAAGTCACCAATGAGCCTCCCAAGCCACTCGACGATAAAACGGCTCAAGAGCTCTACTATTATTATATCGATAAAGATAGCGAGTCTGTTGGCCCTATTAACTTCACCGCCCTAAAGAAAGCGCTGCAAGATCAAATCATCGCCCTGACTACACCCATCTGGTATGAGCAGCTCAACGATTGGGCAACCCTCAACGACCTACCCGAACTAAAAGAAATTCTCGGAAAAGAGTAATCAAAAAAGATGGGCAGGTTAAACCCGCCCATATATTGCTTCTAAACTAGCGCCACACACTCAATTGGCATATGCATTCTTGTATATCCAGACTGATATATCCTGGGCTAGCATATCCAGGATTGGAATATCAAGATCAGAGTGTATCAAGTTGGGACTACCAGCTTGCTTTGATAACGCCTGGGATGTGCCCTTTAAGAGCCATTTCACGGAAAGCGATACGGGAGATGCCGTACTTTCTCAAATAGCCACGTGGCCGGCCAGTGAGCGAGCATCGGTTGTGCACTCGAGTAGGAGATGCATTGCGGCTCATGCGCGCAAGCTTAAACATTGCTTCCTGGTCGCCCTGCTTGACTAACTTCTTGAGTTCTTCACGCTTTTCTCTATTTCGCTCAACGCACTTTCTGCGCTTCAAATCTCTATGTACTGCTGACTTCTTTGCCATTTGAACTCACTTTATTTCTTATGTTTCTTTGAACTCGTTTTTTGACGCTGCTTATTCTTAGGAGATTTTTTATTAATCACCATGAGCACGCCACGCCGTCTCACTAGTTTGTCATCTGGAGATGAGCATCGAACAGAGGCTCGAACTTTCATATGTACCCTTCGCGGTTTGCATTCGTTATATAAGAACTAGCAAGTCAAAAACAAACTTCCTCGACCTGCCAAACTACTTTTGAGAGTAGCATACAAGATATAGGATTTAAAGTGAAGGATTGTTATCAAATATCTTAAGCCACACCCTCCCCTCCCAACAACCGATTAATCCACCTCCTCTATCTCCTCTCCACACACACACAAACCACCTTACCGGCCACCTCCCTAGCCATAAGAAATATTTCATCATTTAGCCATTGACGATTATACCCTCTCCGGGCGATAATCTGTGGCAGTAGCATAAAAATTTTGGGAAATACCAATGAAAAGAACCTATCAACCGAGTGTACTGAGTAAAAAACGCACCCATGGATTCCGCGCCCGCATGGCCACAAAAGCAGGCCGAGACTGTATCAATCGCAAGCGCAGAAAGGGACGCAAAAGACTCGGCGTCTAAGCTCTTGGCTTGCCCCACCCCCTATTCCTGCCCAGCAGACCAATCCCCGCAGTCATCTCAGCTGCAAACAGGTGCTGTTGCACCCAAATCCTCTGCCTACCCAAAGACAATGCGCCTATCCAAGCGGAATGAGTTTGCAAAGGTGCGGGCAGCCGAGACCTACTTTAAAGGAAAGTCTGTCCATATCCAATATCGCCTAAATGAATCAGAGCATCCCGCCCGCCTAGGAATTACTGTCTCAAAAAAATATGGAAATGCCCCCAAGCGTAACCGCTTTAAACGACTGGTTAGGGAAGGGTTTCGCACCCAGTCATCCAGGTTCCCCAGGGGTCTTGAGATGAATGTGATGCCAAGACGCCATTTGGATCAATTATCCCTTGAACTTTTTCTTTGTGATATGAATCATCTAATTGCCCACCTAAAACAAGACGACTAGGAAAAAGACGATGGTGATGCTCAATGACAAGCAGCAAGAGGCTGTCAATAGCGCCAGAGGACGTGTACTCGTCTTGGCTGGCGCCGGAAGTGGCAAAACGCGCGTACTCATTTCACGCATTATTCACCTAATCAACCATCACAAGGTCGCACCTGAAAACATCCTGGGCCTCACTTTTACAAATAAGGCAGCTGGTGAGATGCGCGAGCGCATTGCGCGCGAGCTGAGTCCAAAGGTCTCATCAAAAGTCCACCTGCTCACCTTTCATAGCTTTTGCTATCAGATTCTCCGCAAGGAAATTCACCGCCTAGGCTACACCAATAGCTTTAGCCTCTATGACGAAAAGGATATTAAGCGACTGGTGGAGAACCTGACCCGCCAGAAGCTCGATCACGATGCGGTCGAACTCCCCTCCATCCAATCGACGATCGAACACCTCCATGCGCTCAAGATGAACCCCGACCATTTCACAACCCCAAAAGCAAAGAAGAATCGCCTTGTTAAAGGGGCAAAATCTGAAGAGACTGAAGAGACCCAAACCTGGCATGCGTCGTTTGTCAAAGAGCTCAGCAGTGAGCTCAAGTCCTCTCTAAAGGCATATAATGCGGTTGACTTTGATGGGTTGCTCACACTCACCATTGACCTGCTCGAGCAATTTCCCGATTTATTAGAGAAGTATCAAAAGGTTTATCAATATATTATGATTGATGAATACCAAGATACCAATCACACCCAGCTTCGCCTCGCTGAACTTTTGGCTGCAAAACACGACAACCTCTGTGTGGTAGGAGATGATGACCAGTCAATCTATGGCTGGCGAGGCTCTGATGTGAAGAACATCCTCAACTTTCAGCACCATACCATTGTCAAGCTGGAGCAAAATTATCGCTCCACCCATCAAATCCTCGAAGCTGCCAACAAAGTGATTCTCAATAATAATGAGCGGCACGACAAGCAGCTCTGGACCACAACAAAACAAGGGGATAAACTCCACATTGTTGCCGCCCCCACCGAAAAAGAAGAAGCCCGGGCAATCGCCGAGCAAATTGTCTATCTCAAGTTAGAAAAGGGGCTGGCGTGGTCTGACATTGCCATTCTCTACCGCTCCAACACTCTCTCCCGCACTTTCGAAATGGCGCTACTCGAGGCCCATTGGCAAGAGGGAGGCCTATTTCGTCGCGGAATCCCTTATCAAATCATCGCGGGAACAGAGTTTTTAGAGCGGGCTGAAATTAAGGATCTCCTCGCCTATTTGCGGGTGATTGCAAACCCCCAAGACCAAGAGGCTCTGCTTCGGATTATCAACTATCCCCGCCGAGGCATCTCTTCTAAAACGCTTGAGATTGTCACTCAATACAATCGGGAAAATGATGTGATTCTATACGAGGTACTCGATGGAATTGCTTCTTGCCGAAGAGAATACCATGATCTGATTGCCCAGCTCACATCGACAGCCCAAAAGGGGATTGTCAGCTTTATTGATATGATGAGTGAGGCGAAACACCGCTTTGCCAGCCGTGGCCTCCACGCCTCTTTAGAATGGCTTATTGAGGAAATGAATTACGTAGAGACAGTGAAAAATGAGGTGAAGTCGGAAAAAGGCAAACAATTTAAAGGGGAAAACATCCAAGCGGTTGCAGATATGGTGAAAGAGTATGAAATCGCAACTCCCGATGGGACAATTGAAGGCTTTGTCACTGAATCACTCCTCGACCAGCAGAGAACGTCCATGAACAAGGCGTCTAAGAAGACAGAAGGGGTCAATCTCCTTACCTTCCACAGTAGCAAAGGGCTTGAATTCAAAGCGTGCTTCTTGGTCGCTATTGAAGATCACATTATTCCCCACGAAAAGAGTCTCCAAGAGACTGGAGTAGAAGAGGAAAGGCGCCTTTTCTACGTCGCCCTCACCCGCGCCCAAAAATATCTCACCCTTTCGATGTCAAAAAAACGGATGCGGATGGGAAAAGAGGTGATTACAAATCCCTCCCGCTTTCTTTTTGAAATTCCCCAAGAATTTATTCAGCCGTGCAGTTACCGAAAGGTTGAACCATTTCTTTACTAGCTTCTTCCCCTAGAAAGTCTGCAACAAGCGCACCGAGCTGCGATCTTTCGACTAAATCCTCCTCCCCTAGTTCCTGTAAATAGGCAACTATTGGCCCAACTGCTGTTCTAGGGTGGAGATGCTCTTTGACATTCTGCTGAAATTCTAGTAAAGCAAGCCGCTTTTGATGGGCTCGATCTTTTGATGCGCGCACAATAGATTCCAGCTCCTCGCGCATTGGATGAGTGAGCTGATCGGCTTGGAGGAGAAGGGTATACTTTTCAAGTGCAAAAAAGGGCTTATCCTCCCCTTTTAGCCCCTCCTCAATAATCTGATTGATGAGCCCTTGATCTGAAAACTGCTTGGCTTGTTGATACGCTTTTTTCACCTCATTTTTGAGCTTGCCAGACTCTACCCGATAGGCAAGGGTAAAATATTGATCATAAAGGGTGAACAAATACTTGCCATACGCCTCTGGGCTAATCGGACGGGGGGCAATTTGAGCGATCTCATCCCCTTCTGGGGTGGTCATGACAAGGGTTGGGAGGGAAAAGATCTGATACTTCTCTTTGACTTGATAGTTGGTCCGTATCTTTTCCACTGTGTGCTTTGCCACCTCGGCAAACTCAATTTTCACCAAGATAAACTTTCGATCGAGCTCCGTTTGAAAATCTTGATCATTCAATGTGTCAGATAGAAACTCTCGACTCTTTTGGCACGAAGATCCACCTGTAAAAAATATCAAGAGAGGCTTTTGATAAAGCCTGCCCACCTCAACAGCTTTATCCAAATTATCTGTCACTGCAGGAGGGGGATTTGAAGCAAACAATGTTGCCGAAACCAATAAAGTATAAAGCAAATAAAGCTGTTTCAAATCGATGACTCTCCAAATTTGAATCTGCAAAAAGAGACGATCTCTCATGCATTGATCTCAAAAGGAGAGTGATATCAAACTTTATCTTTTATCTCGAGGACGAATTTATGCAACATCCCAAACAGGTCGGAATGTCACTGTGGTTGACTTGTTCGAGACATGGGTCAAAGTGAGGAGTTCTTGTGCCACTCTGTTGCGAAATAGGGCCTCATCTTCTCCAGCCAACCGACTCCACTGTCTTGTATAAGCACCCCTTTCCCCTGTCACCTTGACAGAACTATGCGGATCAAAAAAGTAGACAGAATCGACTACACCACCCTCACCCGTTTCCACACCAAGGCAGGTGCATGACCCACTCACTGTCAAAACACCAGCTTCTCGTGAGCGCTCGCTAAACTGACTAATACGAGAGATGAGCGTAGCATATTCCACACAACCAGTTGCCCGGTCTACATCAAGATCCAACCCGCTCATCTGGTCAAAATCCCTCACAACATTCACAGTTGAAAGCCCCACTCTAGGTAGTGCCTGGACAACATCTTCAGCATCTGCATAGTTAGAGCGCAAATCGCTCAACGCATCCCCTAAGTTAGCCGCACCCATTTGCTCTGCACCGATGATCTCAGTCTGCAATCTAGATAATGCATCAAGAACCAAACCAAGCGGATGATCAGTAGGATCGGCTCGATTGTCGAGGTAACCAAGGACATACTGCGCCCCTTTGACAACCAGGTAATCTTCCCGAGCGGGATCAATCGGCTGATTTGCTTCAGTATCGATATATTGTCTTGCTGCAGCGACAGACATGAGCGCACATGCAGATGCTGCAAGTGAGCAGTTGAGAACCGATCGACGCCGAACAGCATTAAATTGATCGACACCATTTGATTGAATGTGAGTCGTCACCCCCGGTCCATCTGGAGCAAGCGGCGTGGCGGCGTGAAAGAATGTCTTTGCACACCCATTCACTGTAATCGTCAAATTAAATAAATAAAAAGCCACATGAGAGCAAAGCTCTGAAATGGATTCTGATACTTCGTGAATATCAACAGAAAATATTTGACTATCAAAACTTATTTCCTGCACCTGATCAACCAAATGCTGAAACGCTGTTGAAACGCTTGTAACACTACAATTTGCCATAGTGACCTCTCTAATAGTCGTACTATAATACAGGAAAAAGCCTATTCAATCGAGTTAAAAGAAAATTTCGATAATTAGCTCAAGAGCAATAAACCCAAGCATTACAAATAATAGGGGGCGTCCCCCAGGTAATTGACAATTTCCAATTGGATTTTTGCGCCTATAGCGCCCCTGCCAAACCATTAAAATGGGCAATAGCCCGAGCAAAATAGCACACCCAAATCCCCCCGCATATCTCAAAGCCGACAAAAACAGGGCCGGGTTAATCAATGCAATCGCAAGTGGGGGCAAAAAGACAAACGCCGAGAGGCCAAATCGATTCCATCCCCTGTGAGAAACGTTAAGGGAATCGGCCAAAAAATCAATTAACCCAAGCGTCACTCCCACAAAAGAAGTGGTAAGAGCAAAAAACGCAAACAGCTGGGCAATCAGTGTAATAGGTGCCCCCGGCAAGAAGTGAGACAATGGGTCAACCGCCGTCCTCTGCATTGTAGCGGCCGACAAAAGCCCATACTCCCCTTCAAGGGGAATAATTCCTTTAATCAAAAAGTCCCATAACACATATGCCACAAATGGGATCAGGGTCCCGCCAAAAATAGCCACCCGCATCGCCCGCTTATTCCGATGTAAGTGGGTCATCAGCGTGGGAATCACCCCCTGATAGCTAAACGAGGTGAAAATCACTGGCAACCCAGTGAACACAGCCCAAAAGTTTGACCGTTCCAAGTTAAAACTCGACACATGGTCAAATCCCAGCGTCACAAAAGCGAGATAGGTTAAAACAAGCCCCACCATCAAGGCGAGCATAAACGGGTCAACCGCCTTTGGCCCCAGGTAGACAATTCCACCGAAAAAGACCACAAAGGCAAATATCGCAAGGGTTGGGCTCAGTCCAAATACCGAAGAAACCAGTCCCCCTCCCCCAGACACATAAGCGACGGTCAAGGTGTAAAATAAAAATAGGTAGAGGGCCCAAGCAACAAACTTCCCCCCTTTCCCGAGGAATTCCCCCGCCATCGTCACGATATTGGCATCCTTCGGAGTCGATAGGGCAATCTCCAAAAAGAGCAACCCTGTTCCCACACTGAAAAGCCAGCAGAGGAGGTAAATCACTATCGCCGGCAGAAATCCACCCAGCGCAGTCACCAGAGGTAGCGCGAGCATGCCAGCACCTAACGCTGTTCCCCCAACGAGGAGCGATCCACTAAATACACGGAACTTAGAAATCGATTGTGTCCCTTCCATAGAGGAGAATAATACCACGCACACACTATGGAATCAAGAAAAAGCTTGCTCGATTCCCCCCTTTTCCTACATTTACCCCCACTTTCGAAATAAGACACTTGTTTAGTTTTGTTTTTTCAGTTAAATTAGAATTCTGACGAACGATATGATTCCTTGAAAAATAGTCACTCATGCAACTGAAAAGATACAAAGCTTCTGAATTCAATCTCTCCCATGATATGATTGATCCCGACGCCTACGCAGTGGTGTGTCGCCTTCAAAAGAAGGGATTTGACGCCTATCTTGTCGGTGGAAGTGTCCGCGATCTCCTTCTCGGCCACCCACCCAAGGATGTCGATATTTCCACCAATGCACGCCCCGAAGAGATTAAGACTCATTTCCGCAACTGCCTTTTGATTGGACGCCGCTTTCGCCTTGCCCATATCCGATTTAAAAATAAAATTATCGAAGTGGCCACCTTTCGCAGTGGGGATAACTCATCAGAAGAACTGATTGTCCGGGACAATACTTGGGGAACTGAACAAGAAGATGCGATGCGTCGCGACTTCACTCTCAACGGCCTTTACTACGACCCGTGCAAAGAGGAGATCCTAGACTATGTTGATGGGGTAAATGCAGTCTCCCAAAACCAAATTGAAACCATTGGTGACCCCTACCTCCGCTTCAAACAAGACCCTGTCCGCATGCTCCGCCTCGTGAAGTTCCGCGCCCGATTTGGTTTCAATATTGAAGAGAAAACCCGCCAAGCGCTCATCGACTGTCGCCATGAAATTCTCAAAAGCTCTCCCGCCCGCATTCTCGAAGAGCTCTTGCGGATGCTCGAATCGGGACACAGCAGACAGTTCATTCACATGATGACCGATTTTGGCCTTCTCAAGCACATCCTCCCCAAATTGGCACGCACACTCGAAACGGACCTAGCGGATAAAACCTATTCATTCCTCGATGAAATTGACCGGCTCCAAAAGGAGGAAAATCGCACCCTCCACCGCTCTATTCTCCTGGCATCGCTTGTCATGCCTCAGCTCGACCACCACCTCTCTCTCCTATATGGAAGTAAAGAGGGCAAAGTCACCCTTGAAACAATACACAAAGAAACCCGTTTGGTGACAGACGAAATTTTCTTCCCCTTCCTCCAACTGCCCCGAAGACTCTGCTCTGAAATGCAGTCGATTTTGACAAGTCAATACCGGTTTACCCCTATCAATAGGCCCACCTCACAAGTTCTTCGCATCCCCCGAAACCCCGAGTTTAAGCATGCGCTGACCCTTCTCGATGTCCGGTCGGGAGTCTCCTATGAACTGCGTGACACGTTCAATGCATGGAGCGAAATTTATCAACACCACAAAGCAAAAAACTATGTCCCAACACCCCGATCCCGCTATTACAAAAAACGACGTAAGAGAAAGTAGGGATTTTCCTCTCCCCCTTTTCTATGTTGGTGATTCCCTAGAGGCTGGGCCGCAACCAGCCATCTTTTACTTTTCCCTTGCTGCCCAAGATAGTTTGCTTATCCCCCCTCTTAACGCGCCCGCTGTGCAACTCGTTCGCTCTGGACATAAAGGGCGCATCTTTGCATTTGACCTCCCCTTTCACGGCCCTGACCGAAATCCCGCCGAAGCAATCGAGCGCTGGGGAAGGGAGCCCAGTGCTGTTGCCACTTTTATTGATCAGGTCGATCAAACAATCATCCAACTCACCGAATCGAAGATCATTGATCCTAAAAGGATTTGCCTTGCCGGCCTTTCTCGCGGATGTCTCATCTCTATACTCCTCGCAGCGCGTAATCCACACATCTCACACCTCCTCCTCTTTGCTCCCCTCATCCATTTTCCCGGAGCAGACGAGTCAGAGTTTGACCCCTTTAAACTGCTCGATCAACTATACGACCGAAAGTTTTTCTTCTTAATTGGAAACCGAGATGTCCGAGTGGGGACAAATGTTTGCTTTGACTTTGCCCTTCAGCTCAGCGAAAAAGCGTTTGAAAAAGGTTTGCGCAGCAGCCCAATATTTCTCTCGTGTGGACCCTCGTTCGGAACAAATGGGCATGGCACTCCCCCTACGCGCTTTATCGAGGGGACCAATTGGATCATTCAAGAGTTTTTCGGAGGTGAGTCATGAAGCGAAAAAGCCAGTTAGACTTTTTTATCTTTGCCGGCGAAGAGAGTGGTGACACCCTCGGTTCACACCTAGTCGAAAACCTCCTCAAAAAAAGCCCCTCCCTTAAAATTGCAGGAGTTGGCGGGAAAAAGATGCGGAAAAAAGGGTTCTACGCCCTCATGCGGACTGAGTCATTTCTCACCATGGGCTTTTTGGATGTCTTCTTCGTCCTTCCCAAACTCATCTACTACCTGTTTAAAGTACGCCGAATGATCCAGCGCCTCAACCCAAAAGTGGTTGTGCTTATTGACTATACTGAGTTTAACCTCCAACTCGCCAAACGTCTCAGGAAAAAAGGGTATAAAGGACAAATTGTCCAATATGTCTGCCCTTCAATCTGGGCTTGGCGAAAAAAGCGGAAGAAGACGATGGAAAAACACCTCGATGGTGTCTTCTGTCTCTTCCCCTTTGAAAAAGAGTGCTTTTCCAAAAGCTCTCTCAGCGCCTTCTTTGTCGGCCACCCCCTAAAACACAAAATAGCAACAACCAAGCCCACCCCCGATTTCTTTGCCCAATATCCCACATTGAGCGACCAAAAGCCAATTATTGCCATCTTCCCAGGAAGCAGACAAAGCATTGTTGAGCGCAACCTCCCCATCCAACTCGAAGCGCTCGCCAATCACCCCCAATTTGGAAAATTCCAAATCGCCATCTCAGCAGCCAACCCAAAGCTTGCCCGCAAGGTCCAAGAGCTTGCAACTACCGACTACACCCTCATCGCCAATGAAGATAACTACAGCCTCATGCACCACGCCCACATCGCTATCTGCTCCTCAGGCACCATCGCCCTCGAGCTCGCCTGCAATCAGCTTCCCACCATTGTCACCTACTCCCTTCCCAAACTCGACCTTTTCCTCGCCAAACACATCTTTAAAATCATCCTCCCCCACTACTGCATCGCCAACATCGTCTATGGCGAAACTGTCTTCCCCGAATTTTACGGCCCCAACCTCACCGTCGAATCGCTTACTAAAGCGATCGACCACCTCCTCACCAATCCCGATGAGCGTCAAGTCTGCATCGATAAGTGCCAGGCCATCAACCGCCTTCTATCGCAACCCGCTGAGGGTCAGGGAGCCTCGAACCTCCTCATGAGACATTACCTATCGACCCCATAAGGGTCCCCCCATAGGTTTTTTAGTTATATGAAGGGCGAGCTCGTTTTTTCGGGTCCTTCACCCGATCTGCCCCTCCGGTGTATCCATACATACTACTGGAGGGGCAGATAGTGCAAAGTGCAGCGAAAAAGCCAAGCTCGTTCTAGGGCGCTAGCTGCTGGCTTTTGCAACTGCCACGGGCAGCACAAAATCCGCATAGCTAGCATCCCTAGAATCCCCCACTAATATATTGATGAAGTTGGCGGGCCTGCTAGTCGGATACTCTGAGGAAGCCCCTTCAATCAATCGACCTAACGGCCGCTCGATCTTCGGGTGGGGGGCGCATCTAGCCTACGGCCATCTTCGCCCAAATGACTGCGTGGCATTGAAAATCTGCACTCAGTATCCTGCTTTAGGAGTTATACAAAATATTTATCTCAACACCTCCATAACCAAGGGCGCAGATGGCCTCAGGCCAGATGCGCCCCCCACCCGAAGATCGAGCGGCCTTTAGACCGATTGATTGAAGGGGAAGCCAACGCTACCTACAAAAGCAAGAAGCAAATCCATTAAATTTATTAGCGGGGAATCTGAGGCCGAACCTTTACGCCTCAAACCTTTTGTCGATTTTGGGAGTGATTTTGGCCGATTTTGGATTTTTGAAGGAGGGGCCATATCTTCTATCGATATTGTACCCTCCTTCAAAAA
>JAJACM010000031.1 GCA_022601545.1 Chlamydiia bacterium
ATCGAGGGTTTCAGCCTCCCGCTTGATCGAAAGGACTTTGCTATTCACTGAGAGAGTTTGACAGCGGCCATAAAGAGTTTGAATCCTCTCTTGTTGTTTTCCGATTGTAGAGACTGCTTGCGGATCAAGATTGGATGCGGAAAGACCATTTAGGTAGGAGAGAATTCGGTCGAGCTTTTCTGTGATTTTTTGTTCTTCAGATGGGTCTAATCTGTGAATGCGCTCGAGTTGATTCTCAAGAGAGTCTATCTCCCAGACAATACTTGTATCAATCCGAATTGGCATAACCCTTGCTTTCCTAGAGACTTTTACCCATCTATAACTGCAATAGGTTTTTTAGGAAAGAGCTATTTGAGACTCAAGGGTTTTGCGTTTTTGGATGAGAACGAGTGTGGGTGTTTGGTCGGCAAAGAGGGAGTGGTAAGTATAGATCTTAAAAAATTCGCGGGGGAGATTGGGAAGGGTTTGCAGCAGGAAGGCTGCTTCTGTCTCTCCTTCAGCGTGACCGGGGTAGAGCATCAAAGAGATCACTCCATCGACTGCGAGAATCGATAGTGCCTGTTCCAGGCTTTGTTTTGTCGATTCGAGGAGTGTTGTGATCGATTTATCCGTGCCAGGAAGGTAGCCCAGATTGTAGATGATGAGGGAAGGTGGCGTGGGAGGGATTGGGAGGGGGGCATGAGATTGGCAAAAAAAGTGGATGTGGGTGTCGATAAGGTGGGGGAATTGAGCTGTAAGCTTTTCTTTGGAAGCGGTGATCGCTTCTGGCTGGATGTCTATTGCGAAGAGATGACCGGTGTCATCATGTGCAAAAAGTTTTTTGGCACAAAAGAGGAGATCGTGGCCGTTGCCAGCTGTTGCATCGATGATAGTTCTGCCTGGTGTGATTTGGGCGCTCATAATGTGGTGAGCGATGTGGAGGTGGGAAAGGGTGTTCATGGCCAAAATGATAAAAAATTGGGTTAATACTTGCACTCAATTTCTTGAGGAATTATAGTCTATGCACAAAACAGGATGAGACATTAGCTCAGTTGGTTAGAGCGTCACGTTGACATCGTGGAGGTCGCCCGTTCGAATCGGGCATGTCTCATTTTTTCTAGGTGAGCAATGAGCCCCCTCTATTACACACCCATTCCCCCCGAACAGATCAAGTTGCAAACCTTAAGCATGCACCTTTTTCTCTACGCTCTGAAGCAGTTTTATCCCACCTCACCTGTGCTCGACTATGGTTTGACCGATTTTGGCTTTAGTGTCGATATTGCTCTCCCACAGATGCTCGATGAAAACCACCGCCAAGTGATTGAAGAGCGCATTCAACAGTGGCTCCGAGAAGGGTTGATGGTGCAGCGAGTTGAGATGATGCGCGACAACGCTGAGAGGATGTTTCAACAGAAACGAGAGTTTCAGCGGGTTAAACAAGTGAAGCAAATGGAAGAGGATGTGATCGACCTTATCCAGATTGAGGATTACTTTGGCCCCCTCGAAAGTGCGTGTGGAGAAAATTTAGATGAGGTTCACCGGATATCGATCCTCCATATTGAAGAAGGGCAGGCAGATAAAAAGGTATGGCATATTGTCGGTCGTGGTGGAAATGCGAAGGGGAAATATAAAGCATTAAATGGGGAGACATTTGTTCAGAAGGGAAAGGAATCGGGAATTTTTGATCGGGTAGGAGATGAGACGTGGCTTGATGAAAAGGGGCTTTGTCAACTACGGGATGAAATTGGTGCGATGCGCAAGTTTTATGCAGATAAAGGCGCGCGCGAGGTGCGTAGCAGCGTTCGGTTTCCGTTGGATATACACGAGGCTGCGGTTGGGAAGGGGGCGGTATTTGAGCTGAGCGAAGAGGTGTTTGATGAGACTGTGAAAGAGCGATTTTTGCTGGAGGGGCGAAAGAACCTTTTTGACTTGGCGACGTTTAGAGGGGATCAGCAGGGGATTGCGACGGCACAAGATTGGGTGCGGGCATGGTATGAGTCCAGGGGGATTGTGGGTGAATGGGAGTATTGGGGGCGAGGGATGGAGCAGATCTTTGGTGGGAATCGGGTAGATGAAGAGAGCTTTGGAGTTGAGGGGAGTGATGCAGGTGGAGTATTTTGGGTGCGAGATTGGATTGGGAGAAGGTGGCCAATGAGTGTTGTCTTTTCAAGAAATTATTGCGGGGGAAGTGGTGCAGGGATGGTCTGGCATTGCTCTTTAGTCTTGAGTTTTGAGCGGCTGATTGGACTGAAATTGATGAACTCTTAAAAATTACTACCGAAAAACCCTGAAATCTAGTAAATTGTACACATGTAAAAAATTGACGAAAGTTAAGGACTGAATTTGAAGCGAAATGGAAGTATTCGAGCCACCAATGTCAGGGTAATCACTGAAAAAGGTGAGCAGCTTGGCATCCTCCCAATTGAAGAGGCCATGCGGAAAGCAAGGGAAGAGGGACTTGACCTAGTAGAGGTCTCCCCCAATGCGAACCCCCCAGTGTGTAAAATTATTGATTACGGTAAGCACAAGTATCAGCAGACGAAAAAGCTTAAGGAAAATCAGAAGCAACAGCACCAAACGAAAGTCAAAGAGATTAAATTTCGTCCCAATATCGATCAAAATGATTTGAATGTGAAGATTAATCGAGCAAAAGATTTTTTGAGAAAAGGGGACAAAGTAAAAGTTACATGCATGTTTCGCGGAAGGGAAATTATGCATCCAGAAGTTGGAGAGCGCGCAGTCAATCGTTTCTGCGAGGAGCTCACCGATGTTGCCACTCCTGAAGGGAGGGCAAAGATGGCGGGGCGTAGCCTAGGTCTTGTGCTCGCACCTGCACCAATGAAAAAGAAAGCTGAAATCCAAGGAGATTCAAGTGGCCAAACTAAAAGCGAAGCCTAAAGTGAAGCTTAAAACAAACAAGGCAGTCAAGAGTCGTTTCAAAATTACCGGCACGGGGAAACTCATGTCTTATGGTAGCCAAGGTGGTCGCCATAAGCTGACTTCCAAGTCGAGTAAGCGGAAGCGAAGAATTTCTCAAGGCAAAGTGATGCCTGAGTCCCAAGCTCGACTGTTTAGATTTATGATTAGCGGAAAGGCAAGTCGAAAGAAGCTGAAAAAATCAAACAAGTGTGCAGACAATAGCTGCTCTGCAAAGAAAGAGAACTCAACTGGGGCATAGGAGAAAATAATGACAAGAATCACATGTGCACCTGCGCGAAAGAAAAAGCGCAATCGCCTATTCAAACAAGTAAAAGGGTTTAGAGGTCGCCGTAAAAATACAGTTTCTGTTGCACGCAGTGCTGTGATGAAGGCGATGGCCTATCAATATATTCACCGAAGAGTTCGCAAGCGTGACTTTCGCTCGCTTTGGATTCAGCGAATTAATGCTGCTGCCCGCGCTGAAGGGATGTCCTACAGCCGACTCATCGATGGGTTGAATAAAGCTGGTGTGAAGCTCAACCGCAAATCACTTGCTGAGCTTGCAGTGAACGAACCGAAAGCCTTTTCTGCAGTTTGTGAAAAAGCAAAGAGTGCTCTAGCCTAAAAATGTTGCTTCCATGCTTTGCATGGGCATTGTGCTAGAAAGAGGTGGGCTTAGGTGCCCACCTTATATTGCTCTTTCCAAGTTAGACCGATAAGGAGGTCTTTTTTTGGACCCAAGAATTCAGTCGATTCTCAATGCCTTTGGGCAAGAATCCTCAACCATCTCTGATTCAAAGCAGTTGCAAGAGCTGCGCATCAAATACCTCGGCAAGAAGGGTGAGTTTGCAAAACAAATGCAAAACTTACGCGATTTGCCCCCCGATGAAAAGCGGGTATTTGGTCAAAGCGTCAACAAGGCAAAAGAAGAGTGTAGCCAGGTGCTTGAAGGTCTCGAGGTGAAAATTTACCGCGAAGAGCAGAAGAAGCAGTTTGCCAAGGAGAAGATCGATATTACTCGCCCCGGAAGAAGAAAGGGGGTTGGGCGATCCCATCCACTTTCATCTATGATTGGGGAAATGTCAGATGTTCTCATCCATATGGGCTTTAGTATTCAGACGGGTCCTGAGATGGAGTCAGACTATTACAATTATGGAGGGCTTAACTACCCACCCGATCATCCAGCCCGAGACATGCAGGATACTTTCTATCTCGACAAAGATACGCAGTTGCGCTCCCATTGTACTTCGATCCAGCAGCGGATGATGGAAAATCATAAGCCCCCCATTCGCGTGGCGGTGTTGGGCAAGTGTTATCGAAATGAGACAGTCTCTTCACGCTCACATGTGCTGTTTCATCAATGTGATGGGCTCTATATTGCAGAGAAGGTGAGCTTTGCTGATCTTTTGTCCACTTTAAAGGAGCTCTATTCGCGAATCTTCCAAAAAGAGGTGATGATTCGGACGCGGGCCAGCTACTTTCCCTTCGTTGAGCCGGGGATGGAAGTTGATATTGGATGCTTGGCGTGTGAACAAAAGGGATGTATGTTGTGTAAGCAGAGTGGGTGGCTCGAGGTGTGTGGTGCTGGAATGGTTCATCCCGAAGTGCTTGCTCAAGGAGGACTTGATCCCGACCGCTACTCAGGATTTGCTTGGGGTGGTGGTGTTGAGCGTGTATTTATGTTGAGAAATGGAATTGGTGATATTCGCTCCTTCCTCAACAATGATATGAGATTTCTTGAGCAATTTCGATAATCTGCTTGAATAAATATCTCGTTATCAATAAAATATGTCCATCTTTTACTGGTGGAGAGATGGCAGAGTGGCCGAATGCGTCTGTCTTGAAAACAGAAGTCGTGCAAGCGACCGGGGGTTCGAATCCCTCTCTCTCCGTTCCCAAGGTTTACCACCACTGTATATTAGCAGATTATGCTGAGCACAGTGGTTGGTGACCTAGTTCTGCTGAGTTATCAATCAAACCAAAGCAAGTCCGTTGCTCAATATAACTCCTTCGATTGTGCGCGTTTTAGGTCCTGAACATCCGATTGATCAATTTTAGGCTGAGATTATCTCGATTGTGCGGGTCTCAAGATTTTCGGGATTGTGCTCTACTAATGTGAGAAATGAAGTGGCGTTGTAGAGGGCGACCATTGTGCGCTCATAACTTCGAATCCCCAGGAGTTCAGTCGGGGATAATGAATATTCGTGTCGGCCGATGTTCTCCAGGTTTAAGGCTACTTTCAAATGGCATCCATCTATTGGTTTGCAGGGGGTAAAGGCATCTGGGAAACCGAGGGCTAAGAGCTTTTTATTGCTGAGGCGGACATGGTGCTCGAGATGAGGGGAGTTTGCCTTTGTAGCTGTGTACCAGTTGTAGGCTGAAGGGGCAAAGAGTGATTCAAAGAGCTCCCGATCTCTCATCCCTGTAATTTGGAGGTTAGAGGTGATAAACTGGCACGGCTTTTCAGCATACCCTTTCGGGAAAAAAGCTTGTCGGTAGTTCAATTTTTTACTATTATTGAACCGGTTATCCATATAAAAAACTTCAACTTCGCAGTTGGGTCGAAATACGATTCCTGGCATGACTTCCTCCTCATAAACAGCTAGTTAGCGCAAATTGGCAATAGTCTATCACACATTTGAGTTCTGCAAAAGCGAGGAAATACTTTAACCAGATAAAGCACAGGGGATTCAAGCTATTATGGAGAGGAGGTGCTTGAGTTTGCTCAAGGGGGAGCATGATAGCGGCCGCAGTAAGTCTGGACCGCTGTAGAAGCTGAGAATAGAGTTTCCTATCCTTTCAATTCCTTAAGTGTGTCAAAAACCTGGCTCGGGACAACAAAAAAGGAATTAGATTTTTCTGTTGCCATTCGAGTGACTGCTTCAAGTTCTCTAAGACGCATAGCTGCTGGATTTTTCTCATACAGAGCTGCTGCTTTACTATATATTTCTGCAGTCTGTACGTCTGCATTAGCATTAATTAACTTTGCATCAGCAGTTCTCTCGGCTTCAGCTTTTTTTGCCATCGCACGAGTCATTGAGTCATCAAAGTGTATGTCTTTGATTCTGATGGAATGTACTTCAACACCCCAATCTCCTGAAAGTTGCTGGGTTCCTTCAAGTAATGCCTGATTCAGTTTTTCCCGATTTTGGAGGATTTCATCGACTGAGTAGTGAGACAATACCTCCCGCATTTTTAACTGGGCGAGTTCCATAATCATCCATTTTACTCCCTTACTCTTTTTGCCAACGCCGGCTATACTACATATAGCCTTTTTAGCATCTATCACTCTATATTGAGCGGTTCCATCCACTTTGATAGTCACATTATCTCGGGTAACGACTTCTTGATGAGGTAGCTTTGCAAGATCGGTTCGCATGTCTGCCTGCCACATCTCCTGGATGACCGGAATATTTATGCGGATACCTGGATTTTTCACTGCAGTTAGTTTACCAAATGTAAATGAAACTCCTTTCTCATATTCGTGTACAAATTTAAAGAATGTTCTCCTTTGGCTGTCTTCTGGCCTTAATGCACTCCTTTGTAGGCGAGGAGCTACAGAACTAAGTATTCCCCTATTTGGACATGTTGTTGAAAATGAGAGCGTCCTTCTTTGTAGATCAGCAGAGGGAAAAGCAGCGGTTCGACTTGTTAAAGGCCGGGTCACTGGTCGGACCTCTCTTGCTTTTGGAGTTATGTGACTGGGATTAAACGCATATGCGCTCAAAAAACGCGCCCCCATTGCCCCAAGACACTGAGGGGCTTGGCTTAAGACAGGTTGTAAGACTGGGTGTATGTTTGGCCCAAGGTTGGTTAGACAATTAATTACTGACATAATATTCCTCCTATTTTTGTGGTTTTATGTGTTTAGGCGATAATAATATGAATCTATACTGTTTGTAGTCAATTGATTAGGGGAAAACTAATATGGATAAATTCGATATGCATATCACATGTAAATCAAATATGTTCGATTTCCATTGAATTTACTGCGCTATATCTTTTAGTATCAGGCTGGGTTGGGGTCAATAAGTGAGGGATTGAGTGCATATGGGTCGGATGGTTGTTGGGTTTATTGTGGCATATGTGGTGATGACGCTTTTGGATTTGCTTTGGCTTGGGGTGGTGGCTAAAGACTTCTATCGGAGTCAGTTGCCGAAGTTGTTCTTTGGGCAGATCAAGTGGCCTGTAGTATTTCTCTTTTACTTTGTCTATGTCGTTGGACTGTATGTCTTTGTTGTGGGCTCTGCTGATGGGTGGGGACTTGTTATGGGGCGAGGGTTCTTGTTTGGGATTGTGGCCTACTCTGTTTATGAACTGACAAATCTAGCGACGATCGATGTTTGGCCGGTCCGAGTCGTTGTTGTTGATAAGATTTGGGGCGGTTTTTTGAGTGCTATTGTGAGTCTGTCAGGCTATTTCGTTGCCAAATTTTGAGCAATTTTTAGATCTTTTAAGTGTTTTGTCTGAAATGAGTTATATGGTCATTGCTTGCAGGTGGGCGGGGCTTGTGGAAAAAATCCTTGCATAATTGAATTGTATTTGAGAGGAGAATTGTCAGGAAAGTATAACTAAGGGACGAAATATGTGCTTTTTACTTTATTTGTCAGCGGTTGCTGTATTTATTATGACCGGCCTTGCATGGTATGGACAGATTACTGTTTTTCCATCTTGGGAGGCTGTTCGCTCAGAAAACAAAAAATATTTTCCTGATTTCGAAAGAAGAGCTCCATGGGTAATGATCCCATTCATGCTTTTCGATATTACTTTTGCTTTCATCATTCTTTTTGGTATGTTCGAGCTTAAGTCATTGATTTGGATTTCAGGGATGTTGCTCATCTTTATCTGGCTAGAGACATTTGGTCATATGCTGAAGATGTTCATGAAGTTAGCAGTGAAACCAACAAAACCATTGATCGACAGTATTCTTGCGTCTAACGCGTTTAGAACTGCGCTATGGACTGCTCGAGCTGTGTTGATCACTGTTTGCCTATACTACAACATGTAATGAAGGTTTCCTTCACGAAGTAAATTTGAATTCTTGCAGCATTTAATAGAGGCAAGAGTAAAATATAAGAGGTTACAATGTTTATTCTTCTATATCTATCAGCAATTTCTGCATGTTTGATGCTAGGGATTGTTTGGGCTTCTCAGATTGCTGTTTATCCAGCTTTCGCTAAAGTAGAAGCTTCTAACAAAAAGTTTTTTGACCAGTATATGAAGCGTGGCGGATTCCTTTGGGCTGCTTACATGGCATTTGAGCTAACAATGGCGATCATTGTTCTTTTCTATGCCTACCAGGCAAAAGCATACCTATGGATCAGCCTTGGTCTTCTTTGTGCAATCTGGCTTGTGAGTTGGGCATATGTAGCGCCAACTCTTCATGGGTTTAAGAAAAGCCATCCAGCTGACAAAATTAAGCAACTTACCCGTATGAACTGGATAAGAACTGCTTGCTGGACAGCACGTGTTGTATTGCTAACACTTTGCGTGTACTGCAACATGTAAGCTTTCACTTTGAAAGCTTTAAGTATTCAGGCGTCTATCGGATTTTCTGTAGACGCCTTTTTTCTGTATAAGGAGAAAATATGTTTTTTTTACTCTATTTAGCAGCCATCTCAGCCGCTCTCATGACGGGGATTACTTGGCTAGCTCAGCTGGTGATCTATCCTTCATTTAAGAAGATTGAGTCATCAAATCGGGGATTTTTTCGCCAGTACCTCAATCGAGGTGGGGTGATGTATTTGCTTTATATGGCATTTGAATTGACAATGGCAATCATTGTCCTCTTCTATGCCTACCAGGCAAAAGCATACCTATGGATTAGCCTTGGTCTTTTGGCCTTTATTTGGGCAGTGAGCATGGGTTATATGGCCCCTCTGATGCGCCGCTTTTGCACATCACACTCGGCAAAAGAAGTGGATCGCATGGTTTGGGTCAACTGGCTTCGCACGCTGGCTTGGACAGCCCGAGTTGTCCTTCTAACTCTTTGTGTCTATGCCAATATGTAAAAGAGGGAGCACGCGTTGCTCCCCCTTTTGTTTACAGGGCCCTTTTGTTTACGGGGATAGTTTATTTGCCAATTCGAATCCGTTTGGGCTGATCCTTTTTGGTTTTATCAAAAACCATTGATAATACCCCCTTCTCTAAAGAAGTGTGGGGATCAACCGCGCCATCCACAGTTTCCGGCAGGGTAATTTTATATGAAAAGCTCGACTGAGACTGGCAGTGGTATTTGCGCTTTTCATCCTCTTCTTTGCTGATCTTTTCTCCTTTAATCCATAAAATGTGATTTTCCAGAGTAATTTCAACAGCATCAGCCTCGATGCCGGGAATATGGGCTTCAACATACACCTTTTGCTCATCTTCGCTTAGGGAGAGGTTTGGGTGCTTTTCAATACCAGATGAACCGAATGGGTCATCCATAAGCTCCATTTCCTTAAATAATGTGGGAAAAAGGGCTCTTCTTTGTGGAAAAGGTCTAAGTGACATGGTTACCTCCTTGTTTTCTCTTTATACCCATAATCTTATCCCACCCCCGATTTATTATCAAGCACTCAAACACATTGAGTGCTAAAACAGGTGTGCAACCTCTTGTAAATCATATGCGTAAGAGTGTTAGCAAATGGTATTGGGGGGTGCTACTACCCGTTGATTAAAATAAATATTTACTGCTTCTGAGAGGTAGAAAAGGGTATACTCGTGAAAAAAATAGTAAAAAATAAATTATGAAAATCATCCTAAAATATACAGGTGCCCTTAACTCGACCACTGATGTGAAAGATAAGCAACGGGTTAGAGACTGTTTCCACCGCCAGCTGAAGCGGGTTTGGGAAGCTCAAGGGGATAATATTCTTAAAGGTGTGCGTGAGACTCCATGGTCATCGAATGAGACAGTGGATAAGATGTTTGTTCCTCTTGTGAGAAAAGAGCACGATCTCCGCGTCAAACTCGATATTGATATTTTGAAGGACCCTGCAAGGAAGAGTAACAAGCAATTTGATCTCGATAATAAGCTAAAGACTCTCTTTGACT
This sequence comes from Chlamydiia bacterium, assembly GCA_022601545.1. GTDB lineage: Bacteria > Chlamydiota > Chlamydiia > Chlamydiales > JAJACM01 > JAJACM01. The sequence continues at coordinate 9,934 of JAJACM010000031.1, forward strand.
GCTTGCGCATTCCCAACACTCCTCAAGAGATGCAGCGGATTCAAGAAGAATTGGTGGAGGTGCCCTATTTTGGTCTCCTTCAAGATGATCACCTGGTTGAAGCAGTTTCGATTCGCAAGGGGGATTGGATGTTTGCTCCAGATGAGCAAGAGGGAAAGCATCACAATGAGATGCATTTTTTCATCTTTATTAAGGCACATATCTATGCGGCAAGTCGCAACGAATTAAATGAAAATTTTCCGCTGGGAGCAGCGATCTAAAAATAAGAGGAAGTTTATGTTAGAGTTTTTTAAGAAAATATGGATCATCCCAGCACTTATCTTTGTTTTTATCATTGGATTAATGTTCTTTGCCATTGCATTTTCGCCAAAGAACAATCAAGCAGGCCCTCAGATGACCCGCGAAGAAAAAACGGTGGAAGCAAAGAAAGAAGCATATCATCACGCTCGTGAAAACGCAAAGCGGATCAAAGAAGAGCAGGATGAAAAGGCGGAAAAGCTTCGAGTCAAGCATGATGGTGAAAAGAAAAATCTTGAAAAATCCCAGAAACTAGAAAAAGAAGAGCTCCAAAAAGAAACGGATCAAAAGATGGCCGAGGCTCATAAGAATGTTGAAGCTAAGCGCAAGGCGTATCATACTGCAAGAGATGATGCCAAAGAGGCTCAAATTAAAGCGAAGGAGGCTAAAGAAGCTCAAAGTAGAAAGAAGAAGGCTAAAGAGGACCAAAGCAAAGAGAACAAGAAGAAAGCAAATGCTCAATCCAAAAAGGGGACTGGAAACACAATCCGCACACACCATAAGCCCACTAAAGAGCCAAGCCCGACAAAACAAATTGTCACATAATCTATTTAACTAATTCTTTTATGGGGCCGCAAGATTTGCGGCCTTTTTTTTTATCCCATTTTTCGCTATTCTGGCACTATGGGATTTTTTACGGAAAAGCAGCGACTTGAGCTTCTCGAACACCGTTTAGGGCAGGCTGGGACAAAAGGGTTTCGGGCTCCACTCGGTGCTTTGCCAAAACGGCGCCTATGGCATCCGGTTCGACGTGTGTTGCAGGGGGTGTTTTGGCCTTTTGTGCTTCTAGATTGTCTATTGGGACCGCTGACTGCATGGCTTGCGCGCACTCCGTGGAAGCGTGTGGGGCAGTGCAAAAGGCGGGGGGCGTGTTGCGAATTCATTTTGGTGAAGAAAATGGGGCGGGTGGATCGGCTCAATTTATGGTGGCAGACCGAGGTGAATGGCTTTGTTTTGAGGGAGGAAAAGCCCTATGAAATGGAGGGGCGTAAGTACTACTTGATGGGATGTCGTCACTTGCGCGCTGATGGAGGATGTGGGGAATACTTTTTGCGGCCATCGATTTGTCGAAAGTGGCCTGTCATTGCTCATTTTGGGGCTCCACGTGTGCTTAAAGGGTGTGGTTTTCAAGCTGTTCCTAGGAGAAAAGCCAAATCTCATCCGATATTAAACGTAATTGATTAAGCCTTAGTCTGTATAAACTTTTTATTTCCTATTAGTCTGATTTTGTCTATGAATATGGGCAAAAGTTAGGTGAGCTATGGAAAATTTAGAGAGATTTCGCTCGATGGTGTCGGACTTTCGTACTTCGCATCAAAAAGAGCTGCAAAAGCTTGAAAATGTGTGTCGGATGACCGATTATTTAGCTGGTGCGCAGCTTTATTTAAGGGAAAACTTCCTGCTCGAAGAGCCTTTATGTGAGGCACATATCAAAGAACGCTTGCTTGGTCACTGGGGGACAGTGCCGGGGATTAATCTCATCTATTCTCATCTCAACCGACTGATTAAGCAAGAGCATGTGGAAATGCTACTGGTCACAGGACCAGGGCATGGGGCCCCAGCAAATATCTCTAACCTATTTTTAGAGGGTTCCTTAGAGGAGTTTTACCCAGAACTTCGCCCGACTAAAGAGGGGATGGCGCACTTAATTAAGCGATTTTCATGGCCTGGAGGCTTTCCCAGCCATTTATATCCGGGGCTTCCGGGAACGATCCATGAAGGAGGCGAGTTGGGGTATGCCTTAGCCACTGCTTTTGGGGCAGTGATGGATAATCCAAACCTTGTGGCAGCGTGTATTGTAGGAGATGGGGAGTCAGAAACTGGTCCAACAGCAACAGCCTGGCATAGTATCAAATTCCTCGATCCAGCCGAGTCAGGGGCGGTGCTTCCCATTTTGCATCTGAATGGATATAAAATCTCAAACCCCACCATTTATGGGACAATGACCCACTCTGAGCTTCAATCGCTTTTTGAGGGGTATGGATATGAGCCGATCATGGTGGATGGGGAAGATTTACATGCCGAATTCTACCTGGCTCTCGATTATGCTTATGAGAAGATCCGCAAGATTCAACAAGCAGCGCGGATGGGTGAGAGGATGAAAAGGCCTCAATGGCCCATGATTATCTTTAAGTCACCAAAAGGGATGACTGGAATCAAACAGTGGCATCACCACCCAGTTGAGGGAAGCTATCGCTCCCACCAGGTGCCCATCAAGGAAGTGAAAGGGGATAAGCGAGCGGTTAAAACCATTGAGCATTGGCTCAGGTCCTATGCAATTGAGGAACTCTTTGAGGGAAGTCATGTTTCTAAAGAGGTGACTGGCTGTTATGCGACGGGAAATTTGCGGATGGGGATGAATCCCCATACTTTTGGAATCAAACACGAGTTGAAGCGGCCCGATATTTTTGAGTATGAGGTAGAGGTTTCTGAGCGAGCATCAAGCAAAGCGTGCCATCGAGGAGAGGGGCGAACACGCAATGTAAAGGTGTCGGGAGGCTATTTGCGCGATTTAATCAAAAAGAATCCGAAGATTGTGCGTATTTTCTCCCCTGATGAGCTGGAGTCCAATCAATTGGGCGATGTGTTTGAGGTAACCCATAGAAATTACCAGTGGCCAGTCCATAAAGATGACCAAGAGCACATTCTTCCGGAAGGGGGAAGAGTACTTGAAATGTTATCCGAGCACACTCTTGAGGCGTGGATGCAGGGGTATGTGTTGACGGGACGATATGGGCTTTTCCCCTCATATGAGTCGTTCCTGGATATTGTAGGGACGATGATGGATCAATACGCCAAGTTTGAGAAGTTTGCCCGAGAAATCCCTTGGCGCAGTCCGACGCCATCACTAAACTACTTAGAAACTTCGACTTTATGGCGGCAGGAGCATAATGGATTTTCTCATCAGAGCCCAGGTCTGATTAATCGATTGGTGAATAAAAAGGCTTCTCAAGCGCGGGTCTATTTGCCCCCCGATGCCAACTCATTGGTGAGTACGCTTGATCACTGCATGAAAAGTCGCGGTTATATCAATCTCATTATTGCCTGTAAGCAGGAAATGCCTCAGTGGCTCACAATGGAGGAGGCGGTGAATCACGCTCGGGCAGGGGCTTCAACTTGGACATGGGCGAGTAGCAATGATGGGGTGGACCCCGATGTTGTGCTGGTGGGGATTGGGGATATTCCAACAATTGAAGTGATGGCTGCTGCTCAAATCTTGCGTCAAGAGGTTCCAGAACTGAAAGTGCGGGTGGTGAATGTGTGCGATCTATTTGTTTTGCAAAAGGAGAGTGACCATCCCCATGGGCTCGATGAGAAGATGTTTGATTCCCTTTTCACTTCCAATCGGAGTGTGATTGTCAATTTCCATGGGTATCCATCAGTGATTTATCAGCTTTTATACGATCGAAATGTCTCAGAACGATTCAAAATCAATGGATACCGGGAAGAGGGAACTACCACCACTCCATTTGATATGTGCGTGCGCAATAAAATTAGCCGCTATCATCTGATCATTGATGCGCTGCGCCATGCAAGCTGTTGTAATCCGGCAGTGGAGGCGAAAACCAATGAGTTAATCTCTCACTATCGGTATGTTCTCCAAAGCCATAGACTCTACATTGAAGAACACGGGGACGACCCTCCCGAGATCAAAAACTGGCAATGGTGCTCTTAGTGAAAGTTCTAGTTGTCAATGCAGGTTCGAGTTCGTTAAAGCTCGCTTTTTTTGGGTGTGGGGATCCAATCACTGAAACATTTGCGTCAAAGCCTACGCCAGAGCTAGTCGATCAATTTCTCCAAAAGCATGGGGTGGACAAGGTAGATAGGATAGGCTTTCGGGTTGTTCACGGAGGCCCCAATCTAACAGAGACGGTTAAAGTTGATGCTGGGGTGATTAGTGAGCTGAAATCGCTATGCTATCTTTTTCCTCTCCATCTGACTCCCACACTTAGGCTGATGGAGCATCTCGGGGGTGAGCAATATGCGGTCTTTGACACCACCTTCCACCATACGATTCCTAAAGAGCGCCGCCTCTATCCCATCCCTTGGAAGTATGGGGAAAGAAGAATTGAAAAGTTTGGATTTCACGGAATTAGTTATCAAAGTTGTGTGAGACAGATTGAGCAGAAGATGAGTGTAGAGCGGATGATCTTGTGCCATTTGGGATCGGGGTGCTCTGTGTGTGCGATTGAGAAGGGGCAGAGTGTCGATACTTCAATGGGGTATACCCCAGTTGATGGGGTGATGATGGCCACTCGATCGGGAAGCATCGATCCAGGGGTGATTTTGCAGCTCATGCACCATGAGGGGATGAGCGTTGATGAAGTGGATCATATGCTCAATTTCGAGTCGGGATTGGTTGGGATTTGTGGGATAAGTGATTTTAAGGAGCTTGTCGAATCAAGTAATGAGCGAGCAAAGCTTGCCTATACCATGTTTGTCGATCGCTTGTGTAAGCAAATTGGAGCTTATGTTGCGCTTCTCGGTGGGGTGGATTTCATTGGGTTTACGGGCGGGATTGGCTCGCACGCAGACATGCTTATTTATGATGTGCTGAAATCTTTTGATTTTCTTCCGATTCAATTGGCCGAAAAAAGGGAGGGGCCTTTGTTCACTACGAAGGAAAGTCAGGTGGCGGTACTTGCCCTTGAGTGTGCTGAAGAGGGGGAAATTTATCAACAAGTAGCAAACTTTGGTTGCGCTCAATCGAGTTGAAGTGTATCCTCTTGGCACTTATGCGAGTCGAAACAAGTTCAGTCACAGGATATCTATTCGCCCCAGTCACTGCAATGAAGTGTGTAGTGGGGGCAGTTGCTCATAGTTGTGTTCAGGGAGTTGCAGGCCTTTTCCAGTATTGCCATCGGGGATTGAGGGAATGGGAGGTGGCTTCTCACGAACAATATCTTGCAGCCCACTTTTTCCGAAATACCCGCACTTGGATTACCGCTCAAGGGAGTGGGCATGGATTAGTGAATTTCCGGATTCAATCATATGACGCTGCGATGAAGCATATGACCCTTTGTGGCCCTCCAAAACATTATTCTGCAATCGGCTTTCGGACCGAATTAGATGCAGATGAGCAGCTGTTTGTTTCTTCGAGCCCGCTTGCAAGTCAGGGACAAGATGAAGGGTTTATCTATTGCAAGGCTTTCTTGTATTTCTTTGGGGCTAATCGTGAGTCGTGCTCCATGAGTGAGATTTCCCGATTGTATGTGAATACTTGCAGTGAAAATCCCATTTTGCAGGCAATTGGGGCGTGTGGGTTTAAAGATAAAGGGACTGTGGTCGATGAGTTTTTGATTAGCGAGACAGTTGCAATTCGCTTCGAACTTTTCAGCGAGGCGAATAAGGTAAAGCTTCCACTCACTATGCCTGTCATTTCTCGAGTAGAGACTGAGAGCCAATCGGTCTACTTTCTCACCTTTACTGATGAAAGAAACTTCTATTTATTTGATCCTCAAGTTGGGCTATTTAAACTCCCAAAGGCCCGCATTTATGCCCTTTCAACAATTAGTCAGTACGTTTTTGGGCGGTATGGGGTTCGGGTGGGCCCCCTAATTTGACCCAGCAAATACCCAATTTGTTTTGAGGAGAAAGTAGCCCATCACAAAGAGATTGATGACTCCCAGGATGAAAAAATTGAGTGTGGGGGCTAGGTCGAGCAGACTGCTTAAGATAAAGAGGATGATGGCGGCGAGTAGGGCAAAGACAAAGCTGAGGAGATTGGCTACCCCAAAATTTCTTCCCCTCGATTGATCGTTGCTATTTTGCAGGACAAAGGCTTGTGCTGGGACGAGGTAGAGTCCGCCGAGGAGGCCTGCGATGAATAGGAGGAGGCAGATAAAGAGAATGGGGGGATGACTGAGTGCCATTAGAAAGACGCAAATAGACATGCCAATTCCCGTAATGGGAATAAAACCCAGTTTGATTGATTCCTTTGAGAAAATGTGGGCGAGAAAGGCTCCAATAACAAGTCCGAGTGAAGTAATGAGGAAGAGGTAGCCGCTGATGTAGTCTTTGAGGTGGAGGATGAGAACGGTATATGGGATGATATTGAGTTGGATGTAGGTTCCAACGAAGAGGAAGTAGGAATAGGAAACGAGCGCTTGGTTAAATGAGGGGGTCTCACGCATTTCTTTGAAGGTGATAAAGTTTTCCTTGAAAATGCACCAGTTGAGAGGTTTGTCGGGGTTTTGTCTGATTCCTGGAGGGATAAAGAGTGACAGGATAAGACCTGTGAGGGCAAACCCGAAGGAGAAGAGGACGGGGAGGAAAAACTCGTGATTAAAGAAATGGACCAAAAGTGATGAGAGGGCAATACCAATGATAATTCCAGCGAACGTGAATGCGGCGATGATGCTATTGGCCCAAACGATCCGGTGTTTTTCTGTTAGCTCGGGGATAAGCCCGTATTTTGATGGGCCAAACAGCGAGGAAAGCGAGGCCATGCAGAATAGAAGGATATAGACTGCGGGTTCAAATTTGAAGTAGAAGGCGAAAAGGGCAAAAAATAGAGTGATCGACTCAAAAACGCGGGTCCAAAACATTACCCCTTGCTTGCGAAAGCGGTCGGCAAGGAATCCACCAAAGTTTGAAAAGAGAATAAATGGAGCGAGAAAGAGTATTCCGATGAAGGGGGCGACAAACTTCGATGATCCGCGCCCCAGTTCATAGATAAGAAAGTAGGTGACAAGCAGGCGGAAGAGATTCTCATTGATGGCTGCTAAAAACTGAATAGTGTTCAGTAAGCCGAAGGGAGATAGCTTCTTTTTTCCTGGATCCATATCCTAGTTCTATACAATTCTTGATAAAAAGCATAGCAGCTTGTAGTCTAGGTCTATGAGGAAAAATCTCTTTACTCGGACAAATTTGCTCTATGCCTGCTTGGGAGTGATTGGACTTTCAAGTATTGTGGCAACTATTTTTTGGCGTCAGATCTTCCCTGTCGATACGATGGCTCAGTGGATTTCAGCCAATCAGGAGATGATTGCAGAGACGATTGAAGAGAACTACTCGGCCTCCATTCTCTCCTTTAGTTTTGTCTACTTCTTAACCGTGATTTTCCTCCTCCCTGTCGGAGGGGTGTTGAACGTGCTTGCAGGCTATTTCTTTGGTGTTGTTGTGGGGACAGTATTGGTTGTGATGGCCTCAGTTGTGGGAGGGGTGTTAATCTATCAAGGGGCGCGAATGACAGTTGGGCGGTTCTTGGTGGAGAAAGCAACGCCGATGTTTACCCGCTTCAATGATAACTTCTCCCAAAAACCCTACCTCTACATGTTTATCCTGAGGGTCTTTCCCTTGAGCCCATTTTGGGTGGTTTCTGTTTTGGGGGGAGTGTTTAGGATGCGATTTTCTGGGTATGTCACTACCACCTTAGTGGGTGTGACCATTCCAACAGCAATCTATTCACTATTTGGCGCCTCGCTCGTCGACCTGGTTGATCACGAAGGACATTTCCAACTTTTTCAAATGAGCCGTGGGCCAATGGCGATCAGTTTAGTGCTTTTAGGACTCGTTTTTATGACCCCACTCCTTCTCCGCAAAAAAAAGGAGCAATCCTCTAGCGATTAATTCATTCGCCTGTTATACTGCGCCCCCCTAATCATGGAGGGTTCATGAAAAATATCTTCAAAATAGTTGTTTCATCAGCAGTTCTAATCACCTCATTTGTTTGTGCAAGTGAGCAAAATAATCAAATACCGCTCGACAAAAAGGTTGTGTCAGGCGTTTTAGATAACGGACTCACCTATTATATACGCCATAATGGGTTTCCAAAGAATAAAGCATCGTTTCGCCTAGTTGTCAACGCTGGGTCCATTCAGGAAGAGGCTAACGAGCAGGGACTCGCCCATTTCCTAGAGCACATGTGTTTTCGGGGGTCTGAGAACTTTAACGATCATGCGGTGATCGATTATTTCGAGAGTATTGGGGTGGTATTAGGGCCCGATACCAATGCATATACTGGCTTTGATGAGACTGTCTATATGGTAGAGGTTCCACTCGATAAGGAATCAAACCTTGAGCGTCTATTGGAAATTGGAAGCGATTTCGCAGGTCGTGTGAAGGTGGATGCCGATATTTTTGATACAGAGCGGGGAGTGGTGCTCGGAGAGCTGAAAAAAGGAGAGCAAAGTGTGATGGGGCGATTTTCACATCACTACTTCACAACCCTTTTGAGTGGCTCTAAATATGAAAATAGACTTCCAATTGGGCTCGAATCAGTTGTAAAAGAAGCGCCTGTTGAAGTGGTTCAAGGGTTTTATGATCACTGGTATCGCCCCGATAATATGGCTGTTATTCTCGTTGGAGATTTTGATGTAGACCTGGTTGAAGAGCAAGTGGTCCGTATTTTTTCAAAGCTAGAAGCGAAGAAAGTAGAGGATTTTACCCGCCCTAACTTAGAGGAAGTGAAACCAAACCTTCGCCTCTTTACCGATAAGGAGCTCCCTTTTGACTATATGATAGTCGATTGGTTAAAACCAAATGAGCCCATTCAAACAAATGATGATCTCAAAGACGATTTGATCAAAACTCTACTGATTCGGACGATCAACCGGGAGTTTCAGACATTTAGTAGCGATCCGATGTGTAAGTTTCTCGGTGCCGATTTTGTAAGGTTTGAGCCGACACGACATATTGGTTCTCGCAGGCTGGGGATTCAGACTCTCGATGCCAATACTCGCGAAGGAGTGAAGCAGTGTCTCGGCATGTATGAATCGTTCCGCAACCGTACCTTGACAAAAGAGGATGTGAAAACAGTTTTAGAGGCGATGATTGTTGAGCAAGAGACGACTCTAAAGGGGCTTGATCAAGTGGATCATGCAGCATTTAGTACTCAATTGATCCGCCAATTCTTGTCAGGAGTGGAGCTGCTAGATGATGAGGCCTACTTGAAGCTTTGTCTGGATTGGCTCAATCATCTCGATATGGATGAGGTAAACCAGATTAAAGCAGCATACTTTTTACCCCCATCTATTGAAAATGTGATGTTTTCCTATACCGATCACCTCAATGACCAGCAAGAAGCTCAGGCGCTTGTGCAGGAAGTGTTAGGGGATGTCCAAGCGGAGGAAAATACACCTGAAAAGGTGGAGCTGATGACAACCTTTGATCTTTCTCTTCAGGGTGAGGCAGGGCAGATTGTTGAAGTGGAGACATGTAGCTACGACTCAAAGAACTTCGATGCCCACTATGGGTATGAGATGGTGAAGTTTAAAAATGGACTCAATGTCATTTTCATCCAATCGGAGCTCGATCCGGGAAATGTTTCCATTACAATGGAGGCAAAGGGTGGAATTGGCCACTTTGATCCGGTAGACTATTCAAATGTTGAATTGGGGGTGCTAGCTGCTCAGTATGGCTCTTTAAACAGCATCCCTTTTCAACAGTACGATGCATACCTCAAGTCAAAGGGTGTTGGAATGCATTGGTTCGCTGCAAAAAATGGGCGCGGATTGAGTCTATCAGCTCCCAGCAATGAGCTTGAGCTTTGTCAGAAGGTGCTTCATGCAGCATGGGGGCTTTCTGGGATGAGTAAAGAGTCTTTTGAAAAGTGGAAGGATGAGATCCAAGCCTCTCAATCGGCTTATTCTCGAATGGCAGATTATGCGTATGCTTTAGCAATGGAGCAAAGTCTTTTCTCATCTCATCCATTGTTTAGTGAAGTGGATTATAGTGAGGCTAACTTTGAGCGGGCAGAGGAAATCATGGGTCAACTCTTTTCTGATCCAGCCGATTTCACAGTGAGCATTGTGGGAGATTTTGATCTCGATCAGGCTAGAGAAATGGCTCGAGTCTATCTTGGCTCTTTAGTGTCAGGGGAAGGGGAAAAGGTTACCCTTTTCTCTGAAGATTTGTTTCCAAAAGAGAGTGTTGAGGTGCAGTTTGAGCGGGGGCATCACGAAAAGCCCCGATCCGACTTAGTTGTCCCCATCTACTTTTCACGAGAAGATCTCACTGTTAAAAATAGTTGCTGTCGGGATGCGCTTGTCCGAATTCTCGACAAAAGGCTTTTTGATAAAGTAAGAGCAACTTATGGAGAAGGGTACTTTGTTAAATCTTACATCTCTTGCCCCAATACATATGATGAGAAAAAGGCTCACTTGCACATCATCTATCAAACACGAGATGATCATGTCGATAAGATTCGACAGGTGGTGCTCGATGAGATTGTACTCCTTGCCAATGAGCCTGTGAGTATGGATGAATTGAACAGCGCTAAGGAGGTGTTGTCCAATCACGTCTCAACAAGTCGTCAACATTTACATGGGTATGCATCTGTTTTACTAAACTACTTGAGCTATGGTGGAAATCTAGTTGAGCAGATTGAATTATTAGATGTGATTTCAGATTTGACTTGTGAGGATTTGCTCACAGCAGCGAAGAAGCTTTCTGAAGAGAAGCGGTATGTCAGCTACTCTTTGGTGAGTGAAAATGAGTAAAGATTTTACTAGTTCTTAACACAAAAATGCTGCATGATGTTCTTCTCACAACCGGAGAATGTCATGCATCGAATTCTGTTTTTCGCTCTATCCGTATTCACTTTTTTGCCCACATTGTTGATTGCAAGTGGAGTGCGCACATCGCACACAATTATCGATCAATTGCCCAATGGGCTCACTTACTTTATCTATCACACGCCTGAAAAGGAGAGCACAATTCATATGCAGCTAGCTGTTAAGGCTGGCTCCCTTCATGAAGAAGAATCGGAGAGGGGGCTTGCCCACTTAGTTGAGCACTTGGTCTTTCGTGGAAGTGAAAGGTTTTCAGATTGGGAAGTGATCGATTTTCTCGAGGAGCGGGGAATTCCTTTTGGGATTGGCTGTAATGCTTATACGATGTTTGATCAAACCTGCTATGAGCTCGATTTACCGGTGAGGAAAAAGAAAGAGTTGCCGGCGTTGATTGAGTTGATGGCCGACTGGGCGGGAAGAGTGAATTTTCCAAGCGAGGTGGTGGCAAAAGAGAAAAGGGTGGTGCTACGTGAGCTCAATGGGCGTAAGTCTGAGGAGATGAGAACTATTGAAAAGGTTGCTGAGATCTTATGTGATCACACTCCGATTCCACAGCGTTTTCCAGGGGGAAGTGAAGCGATTGTTGAACAAGCGACGCGGGAGCAGCTCCTCGCCTATTACAATAAGTGGTATCATCCTGAAAATATGGCGGTGATTATTGCTGGGGATATTGATGTTTATGATGTGGAAAGGCAAATTGTAAAGGAGTTTTCCTATTTGGAGCCCTCCCTTGGCCAGAGAAATGTAGAGACGCAGTTTGTGCGGGAGAAGCGGTCAAATGTTCGGGTCATTCACGATAGTGAGACCTCAAAGATTTGTTTGTGCTTAGTGGATACTGAAGGGGCTCATGAATCGGTGAGCTATTCGGCTAAAGAAGTGCTCTATACGGGGATTTTGCGCGAATTACTCAGTCGTCATTTTCGCAACGAGGCCAATCGATTGCATACGCCTTATTTCGATGTCGATGCTGGCGGAGCTAAGTTTACCGATAGCTTATCCTACTTTGCCTTTGAATTTAATCCCTACTCTGCTGAATTGCTTGACGGAGTAGAGAGTGTCTTTAGCGATCTGTTGAGCTTTCGTGAATTTGGGTTTAATGACGCATTGTGTGGGGCGATGCTGGGGGCGGTTTTGGCTGAGTTAGAGCAGATTCGATCTGAGGGAATTTCAGGGGAGAGCTTTATGCTCGAGAGCAACCTCACCTTTTTTATGGGAGGGGATTCAGATCGAATGTTTGCTGAAATTGAGGAGATTTATCAAAATCGGTTCAATTTAACGGTGGCGGATTTTAAACGGTGGGTAGCGCAAAACTTGGACTTTGACAGGTTTTCTGTTGTCCTTTTCTTGCCTAGTGTTCTCTCCTGTGATGTGCCGAGTGAAAATGAGATTCGAAAAGTGATTCAACGGGTAGAAGCTACGGCGCCTAAACGGCGCATGCTCGAGTCGCTAAGGTCTCTTCCTCAGCTGCAAGGTGGGGAAGGGGAGTTAGTTGAGCTGGTTGAGCGATGGGAAATGCTAAAGGGAGCTCACTATCGGGTGAACGGTGTAGATGTGATGCTTTTTCCAACAGATGAATTTGCTGGCGAGGTACAAGTACTTGCTCGGGCAAAGGGGGGCTTTTTAGATTTGCCAAGCGAAGATCGAGCATCTATTGCACTCGGTTTTCCCTATGCGTATCGGAGTGGGTTGGGATCGTTGCCAAATCATCATTTCCGCAAGTACTTATCCGATCACTACTTGGAAATGGACTTTGGGATGAACATTCACGACCATATGTGTTCGTTTAAATCTTTGACGGGTGATGTAGATGAGTTGTTTAGCTTGGTGCATGAGTTTTTCTTTGCTAAGCGTTTTGATATCGATGTGTGGAAGGAGATTGAAAAAGAGGTCTATGATGGCTCTCAATTCCACTACAACGATCCCAATAATGCCTTTTTAATGCATATGCGATTGCAAACATTCCAAGATTATCCCCTATTCTTCCCTCATTTTATCGATCACGCTGATCCCGCGGTAGGACAGCGTCATTTTCAGCGACTGTATGCCAATCCAAGAGAGTTTTCCTATTTAATTGTGGGCGATTTTGATGAAGAGGAGGTGCTCTTGTTGATGTCTGGTATGGTTGAGGGGTTTCCCGAGCCGCATCAGATGTCCACATCAAATGAGCAAATCAATTTCAATGGTGTGAAAAAGGGGATTGAAATGGATTACACCGCAGGCCTGGAAGGGGACTCTCGAGCTGTTGTTGTCTTTTTCTCTGAAATTGAGCAGCGCGATCCATTAGAGCTGCTCATGCTTGATTCCCCCTTTTGCAACTGGTTTGTCCGCAGACGAATCGAGAAGGTCCTTCGGATGGAACTTGGAGAATCCTACTTTGTCTCATCGGGCTATGGATTGCCCTTTTTCCCAAATGTTAGATCGATGATATTTGAAATTGACTTCTCGGCGAGGCCGGAGATGGTCAAAGAGCTGGTCCAGGTTGCCTACAGTGCCTTTGAATCAATTAGAGATAATCCTCCTTCTGAAAGAGAAATTCGGCAGCTGCTTAATATGCTGACTGATGTAGAGGCTGAAGATGTGGGCTCTTTTGATGGGTATGTCTCCCGACTCTACCTCTATTCCATGCTTGGAATAGATTTTTCAGTCCCTCCCACTGTTAAGCCTTCAGTCAAAGACCTGCAAAAGCGCATCTCAAGGCTCGCTGGCGAAATCCTCCAAACCGAACCATCCGTCTACTACCGCCACCCCGCCAACCAATAATCGCAGCAGAATGCATACATAGGTCACGCGCAGATTGCCTTTAGGCAAGACGCGCGCCCCCATCAGTTGCAAACTTCCTTTCAGGGCAGATTGCCACCTGGCAAGATGCGCGCCCCCGCCAGCCGTGGTCGAAATCCCAGTAATGCTAGATCACTTCTTGTAATTAGTAATGCGCCATTGTAGAATTGGAATAATAATATTAATATTCCAATAAATTATGGTTAATTTAAGATATTTAAGATTTATAATTTGTCTGGCGGTGTTTTTACTAGCTCATGTTGAGGGAGTTGGACAGGCGCGTGACTTGACTGTGGCTGTATTTGTCGGCCGGGGTAAGGAACTCGTCGGCCGGGATGGGACTGAGAAGGCAAATCGGGTTGTTGCTTTCGAGCGGAAGGTTCATGAGGAAATCCGAAAGTTTTGTGAGGCGATGGCTGGGAACAAGAAAGTAACATTTCTATTGAGCCATTCACATCAGGAGATTCGAGAGGGACGAGGGCATGCAAGTGTTGAGGATGCCTATGAGGCTCAAGGGTATGCTGGGGTGTTTCTTTTCTATGCAGATAAGAATCAGTTAAAATTGGCTTCGACTGAGGTGACCTTCTATCGATCGGATGAGAAAAAAGCGGTAGGAAAGGAGTTTGACTATCTTTCTCGAGAGACAAATCAGCAAGTGATTAAGAGTCAGTTGATTTGTGTATTTCCGGGCGGGGGCGATGTATTGGTACAGTTAGCCCTGGCTTCGTATTTGCATGCGGGACTTTCGAGGACAAGTACTCAGAATAAGCAGATTTTGGTCTATGATGGGGAGCATTATTGGGAGGGGTTTTATAGACAGCTTTCTTCCTTACAAAGCTATGGGTATCGGGCAAAGCCAGATATTGTGATGTATCGATCAGCAACTGAGATGGCCCAGAGGGTAACGGTGGTCTCTCAAGAGAATAAGTATGATCAAAGAGACCCGCGCTACATTAAGCGCTATAAGGAGTTTGAAAAGAAGCAATGAAACGATTAATAATCTTAGTAGTGGTATTTTTTGGATGTATTTCTCCTCTTCAAGCAGAGAAGAAGATCAAGAAATTGGCAATTATTGGTGGGTATGATCAGGTGATGAAATATCCTGACTGGGCCGAAAAGGATGCGGCGAAGCTTGCTCAATTAATTGATAAGCATATTGGGGCAGACCAGGTGGTGCTCTACTTTTCCTATATTGGAAAGCCGCATGGTCCTCTTGGATTTTTTATTGCTGAGTGGGAGAAGCTCAAAGGTAAGTATGTCAATATCGCCCAGCAACTCGCTGAAGATACGGTAAAAACATTTGGATTGAACGCGAATGTCGACGAGCTCGATATTTTGACGATTGGTGAGCTATATAATAAGTCAGATATGATGCTTGTTCTTCCGGGTGGGATTCGCACATTTTCTCAGCTCACTTTTGTGACCACATTTTTGATCTACCCTCTCGATGCGATTCGCGAAAAAAATAAGCAGTTGTTGATTTATAATCGATTTAACTTTTGGGAAGGTTATATCAATCAACTCATAGAGCTTCAGTCAACTCATATGGTTGTTAAACAACTTTGGAAGGATGCCAAAGATTATGACCCTGAGCGCAAATTCTATCTATTAGAAACATTTTATGCTGTACAGGATCTGGCATATGCAGTAAAACGTGGGTTATCAAACGAAAAAAAAGTTGGTGGCGACCATGAGCTCAAAACACCAGAGGGTTACCCATAGTAAAAAGACAGCGATTAGAGACTGCAAAGAGAAAGGGCTTGGGGTATTTGCACTGGAGCCAATCAAGGCAGGTGAGATTATCGAAAGTTGCCCAACGATTGAGCTGGATGAACCCGATACCCAAGTGATTATGGGGACCTATTTATCCAACTATGCATTTGCGATTGAAAACGAAGATGACGATGACATTTCAGTTCTAGCATTAGGAAATGGGATGATGTATAACCATGCAATTGACTTTAATGCGGACGCTGAGTTTGAGACGATTTTTGATCGGGAGTGGATGGTAGTGACCGCACTCCGTGACATTGAAGAGGGGGAGGAGATTACCCTTAACTACAATGGGGAAGAGGCTTCGACAAAACCCCTTTGGTTTGAGGAAGACTCTTAAGCGGCTCCTTGTTCGTGATTATGACCATTTCCATTGACTAGCTTGGTAATCTGACCAAATAGTGAATTTGGAGAAAATGGTTTGCTTATGACGCCAGCAACTTCCAACTCGTTATATCTCTCTACTTCACTTTTCTGCACTTTGGCTGTGAGAAAAATGACAGGAATTGATTGGGTTGAGGGGGCTGACTTGAGACGCTCTAAGGTCCCAATCCCGTCAAGCTCTGGCATCATCACATCGAGCAATATCACATCAGGTTGAAACGAAAGTGCTTTTTCAATCCCTTCAGCTCCCGACCCTGCGGTTTCGATTTCGATTGACTCACTTTCAAGCGACATTTTTGTAATGGTGAGTAGATCTGTATCGTCATCGACGAGTAGAATCTTATGGATGGGTGTGTCACTCATCGGTTGATCTCCATATTGGTAATTCAAAATAAAAAGTGGCTCCTTTTCCGAGCTCAGAATAAAAACTCATTTGTCCTCCCATTTGTTCGATAGCATGCCGACATATATTTAAGCCGAGTCCAACACCTCCATGGAGGCGCTTTGATGAGGAGTCAAATTGAGAAAAGCTTTTAAAAATACGGCTGTGGAATTTGGGGTCGATCCCTTTTCCATGATCGGTGACTGAAACGCGGACGACTTTGCCTGATGATCTGATTTGGACTTCAATCACGGGAGATTCATCTGAAAACTTCACACTATTGGAAAAGAGACTGTGGAGAACCTTTACGAGCCTGCGTTCATCCCCATCCACCATCACGTTGGTCATATCAGGAGAAATATTTGTAATACTTGCTTCAGACTCATTTCCCGTTGGTTGGTAGGACTGGATGGCTCCATTGACCACATCTACTATATTGATGGGGGCAAATTCAATATTCAAGGCCCCCTGTTCGATGGTGTCAATATCTAAAAAATCATCGACAAGGTTTATCATTCGCTTTGAGTTGCTATCGGCAAGATCGAGAAGTTTTTTCTGATCATCACTCAGGTTAGAGGCATATTTTTCCTCAAACAATTCGATCGCTCCATTGAGAGCGGTCAGTGGGGTTCTCAGCTCGTGGTTCATAACCGAAACAAACTCTTTTCTCATGCGATCCATTTCAATTCGTTCTGTGATATTTCGATCATAACCCTTGAGACCAACAATCTCACCTTTTTCATTTAGAATTGGCTCGACAGTACTTTCTAGCCAAATTGGTTCTTCTAAATTATTTTGATATTCGAGCACTTTGTTTTTCCACCCACTTCCTTTCTCGATGCTTTGAATAAACTCTTGAAGGATATTTTCTCTCTGATCGGATCTAAAGAAGTCGCTAATTTTTTTGCCAAGAGCATCATCACTTCCAATACCGAGAATATTTGCAATAATGGGGTTGGTAAACGTAAGCTTAAAGTTTTGGTCTATTTCCCAAATCCAATCGTCAGTGGATTGGACATAGTCACGGAAGATTTGCTCACTCTGTGTAAGTTTTTCAAATGATTGGATCCGTTCAATAAATTGACTGAGTCGCAGGCGATTATCATCTGTAAGGGCATATCGATTTTTTGAGAAGCTTTCTGGAAGGGTAGATGTTTGGTAGAGCTCAACAATTCCAAGGAGTTTATCAGGAGTTCCAAGAGGAAAAGCAAACCCTCCTTTCCAAGGTGAAGACTCTACAAGTGAGGAGGTAGGGGACTCCTGAAAGTTTTCGATAAGAACTGGAGCACGAGTTGATAGGACTTCTGATAGCAGGAATCGGTTTCCCAATTTATCTTTTGTTTGTTGGAGTAGTGTACTTTCCTCAATGCCTTCCGTATGGCAGGTTGTACGAAGAAAGAAGCTCAAGTCTTCTGGGTTTACATCCCAGAAAATAAGCGCTTCCCATCCCAATAATCGGTGGATGAGGTTGAAAAACCCCTGGAGCCCCTCTTCTATTGTACCCACTTGGCTTAACTTTGTGGTGAGTTCAAACTGAAAGTTAAGGAGTGAGTCGGCTTCTTTTTTCTCTGTTTCATCCCAGCAAATTCCAGAAATTTGGCTTATCTGATGGTTGTCCTCGTGAATCGCTCCTTTAACCCCAATATATCTGATTTCATTGGCAGGAGTGGTGATTCTAAAGGAGGTATCTATTTGACCTTTGGTCTCCAATGCACCGTGGACTTTTTGTTGAACTTCTTCCCTGTCTGCTTCAACAACGCATTCTAGAAGGCTTTCTACGGTTTTGAGGTTGCTTGGGTTTTCTCTTTGTAGCAGGGTGCAAAGGAATGGGTTACACGCGAGTAAATTGTTTTCTAAATCCCAACTCCATGATGCAATTCCCATGGATTCAAGTGTTTGTTTGTGGGAGTTATATTCTGCCTCTAGAGTGCCTTCTGCCTTTTTTAGTGCATCCTCACGAAAGGATGAGAGTTGCCAGAAGCGAAAAACAAAGTAGATGATAAGGGATGTAATCCCACCCCCAATCAGGAAAATACCGATCATGAGGTGAGTAAAATCCCATGGACTTAAGGATGGAGTTGGCTTGAGAGCAATTTTGAGATTGACTTGACTCATCTTGAGGGAGAGTGTCCAGTCCTCTATTTGAGCTATTCCGGGGTTGGGAGCATTTTCGTAGACGAGGTGGTTATCGGAATAGATTTCGACGGTGAATCGATTAGTCAAAAGGCTTGGAAGGAAGCTATCAAAAAAACTCTGTGCAGGCATACCACCCACTAGGACTCCTATAAATTGATTATCAGCGATCTTGGGGATGCAAAAGTAGAACATGCCGTCGTGATATGAGAGAACCGGTCGACCATTTGAGAGAATATTCATCACCTTTTTGCTAGGAGGGGGAAGGGGGGGCTTATCGATGATCGAACCAGTCTCAGTCAGAGTTTTTCCCGTTTGGAACTTTTCATCTAGCCATGAAATTGTGGAAAATCCCGTAAAGTGTCCGGCTACATATTTCGCTTCGAAATAGGAGTCCAGAGAGGAGGGGTCATAATTTCGCATCACATCATCTGCAATAAGGAGAAGCTCTTGTTGTTTAATCTGAAAGTGTTGCCTTATATTCACCTTCAGAAGATTCACTTCTCCCCTGACCTGTTCGTTGAGCTCATATTGGTTATCAATATAGAGACCATAGGCAAGTCCTAGGGTGATGACGAAAAACACTAGCGCTACAAGATATGGAATGGCTTTTTTTCGCATGATCTTCCTTAACCAAATAATGTGTTATTAAGCAATCGGATTTTAGAGATGTGCTTAGACCATAGTGTATCAATAGGTTAGCTTCATTGCGCGCCTGCTGAGAAGATGGCAGTTGACTTTTTCACTGGTGTTTTCTAAGGGGAAAAAGATAGGCAACATATATTAGGTGAGAAAACAACAGGTTATGTGGTATCGATTGCTCTTAGCAGTAGTTCTTCTTCCTCTTATCTTGTTGCCCCTCTATGTCTACTTGGCCCCCTATAAAGAGCAACACCCACTCTATACGCTAGAGGCTAGGTCTCTGCCACCAAACCCCTTAGAGAAGAACAAATCGAAAAGCCCGTATCAAGAAAGTTCAAAGAGGACAGATATCCGCTTTGAAGCAGCTGTTCCAAATACATCCGAACTCGATTCAACCCCAGTCATTACTCAGGGGCCTGAAGATGATAATGTTGAAGAAGGGGCAGGGCAAGTGCCAACCTTTGACAATCGGCCACCTGAAATGGTGATTGAGAACTATCAGCCTCCTCCCTATACCATCGACGCCAATTCTCCTGCCAACATGAAGCGCTCATATGACTATTATGCTCAAGCATTAGAGTACATGCGAGACCAACGATTGGGAACAGCACAAAAGTATTTAGAACTCGCAATAGAGTGTGATCCAGACAATCAGACAGCAGAGATGGCATTGGCTAATATTTACCTTTGGAGGAAGGATTTTTGTTGCGCAACAGCGATATACTCCAAATATGAGGGATATTATCTCGCAGACTATGGTCTTGCTAGAACAGCCCTCTTTGCACAAGACTATCCTTTAGCCAAAAAGCGATTTTCTGCACTTATTGAGAAATACCCAGATAGTGTTGAAGTGAGACGGGGATATGGGCGCACCTTAGCCAATATGCGAGATTTTGAGCCGGCTAAAAAGGAGTTTAAATCTCTTTTAAAAAGGGATAAATATGATTGGGCTGCCTGGAGGGACCTATATTATGCAAAGGATCAAATTGATCCCTCAGTCTCTATTTATTCGACCTACACAATGGCCAAAGAAAATGATCCTGACCTTAAGGCCCCGACTGTAAAAAACTATTACTCAACGACAAAAGCCAGCCTCCGTTTTGCAGTTACAGATCATTGGAATTGGGACTTAACTGGAACATATGGATATCAGAAAGAAAATGATATCTACCCCCCAACAGGTCCCAACTACGACATTCATCTGGGATCCTTTCGGGCGGTTTCCCATTTTTATTTTCAAGACTATTTCCGTTGGGACTTGTTTGCGATGGCGCTTGATGGATGGGGAGTGGGGAGTAATAACGCTTTCCCCTTTGAGGATCAGTTTTACGTTCTTCCAGGGAGCTCAATTGTCTACCAAGATGGTCAGCAAAGTTTTGCTGCCAACATGAATTATGAAACATTCATCATCAAAAACTTTGTCACACGATTCTCTCAATTTCTGCAGACCAAAAAAATGGCTCTATTCTATGGATATCGCTTTGACAATGCCCTCTCACCTAAGATTGAAATTTGGGCTGAAAAGACATTTATCGATGATCCATTATCCAATCGGCGCGATGCAGGCTCAATCTGGCTCCAGTCAGGGGTGCCTCACTTTGAAGATTGGATGCGCTTGATGCTTGAAATTGATTATCGTTCGTTTGCACACATAACGGTGAACTACTACACATATCGAAGGCAAATCGAAAAGATTTTCACTGTTTGGCTTTTCCATCAGTGGGATAATGGCGTTTACATGGAATTTCGCTGGGAAACGGGCTGGAAAACCTCTCACCGCATCCTACAACAGATTGGACGATTTCTCTTCTTCCAAAACCTGCAAGAGCTCACCTCAAACAAATTCCGCTTTGATATGCAAAAACGGGTGAATGATGACTTTGTGCTGGAGCTAGGCGGTCACTTCTTCCGCGATACCCTTCCCTATCGAGATTGGAACCTTCACGGCAGTTTAAAATGGCAATTCTAGAGAGTCTCTAATATGGTTTGAATAGACTCATCAAGAGTATACTCGTGTTGATGAGCGGTGAGTTGTCTGACAAGAGAAAGGTCGGGCTTGCGTCGCTTCACATCAGTATACTCCATTCCATATGCCTCTTGGTAGGGGATATAAGTGAGCTCTGAGGATGAGTTAGCAATCGCTTTAACTTGCTCAGCAAGCGCCTTAATCGTAATCTCCGCATCATTTCCCACATTGACCACCTGTCCAATGGCATCTTTATTTTGACAGAGCTTATCTAATAGCGCAACCGTATCGCGTACATCGCAAAAGGAGCGGGTTTGTAATCCATCCCCAAAAATCGTGAGGGGGCGGTTATCTTTGGCTTCTTGTGTGAAAACGGGGACCACAGCGCCATATTCGAGCGACTGGTTGATCCCAATTGTATTAAAGAGGCGGGCGACAATCACATTGATTCCCTTTTCTCTAAATGCAGAGAGGGCTGAGAGCTCATTGATATATTTGCTAGCGGGATAGACCTCTTGATGAATGTTGTTTGAGGAAAAGGTGAGTTCGAGGGACTCAGTAAAGGGCTCAAGTACTGACTTGGGGTAGACCTCAGAGCTCGAGGTGATGAGGAGGGGGGATTTTGAGCCGAGGCGAATCATTGCATCAAGTAGGCGGTCGAGAGAGGTAATGTTTTGAGTAATCACCTCGTAGGGGTGGTTGAGAACATATTCTTGTCCGAGAATAGCTGCTAGGTGGTAAATTTGATCTGCCCAATTGACAGCTTCATCTAATTCGTTCCAGGCATGGAGATCGTCGCGGGAAAAGCGAAAATGGGGGTGCGAGCGGATGGGCTCAATATTGGTGGGCTCTTTGCGGTAGCAGCTATCTACCACCCACACATCATCCTTTTTTGCTAAGTGGAGATTGGCGAGGTGTGAGCCGATAAATCCGGCTCCTCCGGTGATTAAGACTTTCATTCTACCCCCGGATCACATGTTTTCCACTCACCACGTTGCGCGTATCGACAATACATTGGCTATACTTGGCAATCTGATCCCAATCATAACACGAGTGGTCGGTCACAATCACCACACAATCATAAGAGGGGAGTTTATCATAGTGGAGTTGGATCGACTGCATGTTAAACATGGGGAAAGTCTCAATTAAAGGGTCGTGGTAGAAAATACTCCCCTCAAGTGTTTGGAGCTGGTTGACAATGGAAAGGGCTGGCGATTCTTTCCAGTCATTCACATCTTTTTTAAACCCAATGCCCAAAACTAAGATCTTTGCTCCCTTTACGCTCTTTCCAGTCCAGTTGAGGGCTGTGATCACTTTATCCACCACATATTTATGTGTATCAATATTCACCTGGCCGGCCGCTTCAATCATTGAGCAGCTAGCATCTTTTGCCTTTGCTTTCCATGAGAGGTAGAACGGGTCAATAGGAATACAGGCGCCGCCCACACCGGCACTTGGATAGAAGGGGACAAAGCCAAACGGTTTAGTCGAGGCCGCCTCAATCACCTCCCAAATATTGATCCCCATAGGATCCAGAGCCATCTTGAGCTCATTAATCAAAGAGACATTGATCAGTCGGAAGGTATTTTGCAGAAGCTTAGCGCTTTCAGCAATCTGGGTAGAGGTGCATGGCTTGATCTTTTCAGCTACATGAGAAAAGAGGCTTGATGCCCGTTTCAAGCACTCTTCAGTCGTTCCACCAACAATCTTTGGAATCTTATAAACGGGGATATCGTGGGCATTACCGGGATCGGTCATCTCAGGGCTATAGGCGACAAAGAAGTCTCTTCCCACTTGAAGCCCATCTTCAGAGAGGAGGTCGACAATTTCTTCCTGCGTGGCCCCTGGGTAGACAGTACTTTGGAGAATAATGAGCTGCCCTTTACGCAACACCCGCTTAATTGTTTGGGCGGCAGATTTGACAAACTTGAGGTCGGGGAGGTGATTGGCATCGAGGTTTGTGGGGACACAAACCAGGATCACATCAGCTTTGTGGAGGATATTTTCGTCTGTTGAGGGGGTAAATCGCCCCTCATCCATCGCTGTAAAGAGATCGGTCAGGTCTAAGTAATTGATATAGCTCTTCTTTTCCTTTAGGGCAGATACCTTGGATTCGTCAATTTCATATCCGACACCTGAAAAGCCCTTTTGCAGGAAAATCTCGATCTGTTGAAGGCCCACGTACCCCAGGCCAATAACCCCAATTAGTGCTGATTGATCCATTAAACTCCCCTGATAAATCTCCAAATTCCATTAATCCGCCACCAAAGTGAAAGTTGCCGGTAGTATAGGTTTTCAATAAAGCTATAGTAAAGCAGCGTAACGATGGTGCGGAACGAAGTAAACTTTTTAAAACTCAACTCCTCGATGAGGATGCAAAAGGCTGTAAAGACTGTAGTTAGACCGAATCCTACATAGAGAATACTTTTTAGATAGATGGTATCGATAAGACCATAGTAGAGGCCGACAAAAACATAAGTGTAGGCAAATACCTCAACGACCGGTTCAAACCCCTCCCCAAAGATGATAAAGGGATAGACGAACATTCCATACATTCCAAATTTGGGGTTAAGGAACATTTTTCGATTATAAAAGACCACATCAAATAGTCCTCTATGCCAATTGGCGCGCTGATTGCCAAGCTCTTTCATTGTATTAGGCACTGTGGTCCATGCGACAGGATCGGGGATATAGGAGATGGCAAACTTGTTTTTTTGCTCCCGGTTGTATCGTTGAAGCTTCATCACCATTTCCATATCTTCTGCAACAGTAGGCATATACCCGCCCGAATCAATACAGGCACTGGTTTTAATCACAGCAAAAGCCCCTGATAAGCAAAAATTTCCACCAGCATGCTCCCAGGCTTGCTTTTGCAAGAAAGCGCGCAAATACTCAATCGATTGCATCGCTGTAGTGAATGAGTGGGTAATTGTTTCTGGGACAATTCGCATATATTCAACTTGCGCCCCTTGGATAATCCGAATCGCTGCACCAAGGCCAATTGTTTCTGGCTTTTCTAAGATAGGGCGGATGAGCCTTTCAAATGTTTCATTTTCTAAATAGGTATCTGCATCAACAGAGATATAGTACTCACTTTTAGTGGCATTTACTCCCGCATTCATCGCATCAAATTTGTTCCCATTTTCCTTATCAATCAAATAGAGATCGGGGTTAGATTTGCTGCGGTAGAAACCCTTGACTCGGCGTGTAACAAGAACATGTTCATAATCAATGGGGATCGGTTTGAGGTTGTAGCGGTTATTCACTAGTTCTAGTGTTCGATCTTTTGATCCATCATTAATGACGATAATCTTCTTATTCTTATATGTGAGGCTGAGTAGGTTTTTGAGCACCTTTAAGATGAGTTCTTCTTCATCGTAGGCTGCTACAAGGAGGGTGAATTCGGGGAGTGAGTTTGATCGGAGAACTTCGAGGTAGTTTTCTGTTTTAATCGCTTTTAAGCGCTTGCGAATTTGGATCCATCCGATTGCAAGGAGAATGTAGTAGATGGCGTTGATACTTAAAAAGTACCAGAGGAAAAATGAGCCGACAGCATCGGTGCGGTAGATCCACTCAACAAAAGTCATCGACATACCTCACAACTTCTGTTGACCGATTGCGATTTAGGATTTCAACCCCAGGTTCGCCAATTTCTTTTAGGGAGGTGGCTGCTTCCACCTTTGTTTCCCAGCATACGTCATCGAGATGTTGGGAAAGCGTATTTATTGTATATTCACTTGGAAAGAGTTTTAGTCCTTTCATAGCCTCTGTTCTCACTTTGTCTGAGGAGTCGTGAGAAGCTCTGAGAATATAGTTTTCAGAATCGGCTTGGGGATTGCGGGAGTGAACCATAACAGCTCCTAGTCGCAAATCAGGGTTGGGAGAGGTGAAGTCTTCTTCAAAGCAGGCGATATCGACTAGTGTTACCCTTGAGGCGAGGAGGTCGAGCAGGACAAAGCGAATGTCGGGATCTTGTTCGGTCCAAAGCCTTTCTTGCGCCCACCCAATGGTTCTTTGCGTTCCTTCAATGAGGTAATCGCGGTACATACACCGCTCAAACCCTTTTTTAGGGGCCATTCGCTCGATGATCTTATGAAAAGCCTCTCTATTTTCGAGCAAAATGCCAGCACGGGCGGCCCGACTTCTCACGTGGAAGACCTTGTCATCGATCATTCGAATGATCGATTGTGTATTTTCTGCGCGGGGGAGAAGAGCAAAGCAGCGGGCGGCAAAGTTGCGTTTTTCCCATCGCCAGCTGCGGGTTGATCGCTCAGCTTTTGTCAGCAGGGTAGTGGGGATCATTTGCTCCTTAATCTCGGCCCATCTCTGGTCGCTGAACTGCCGATCAAACTGCTCAAAGACTTGTAGGAGCGTAAGTGGATAGATGGGGCGGGGGAATTGGTGGGCGATGACAGGCTTATTGTAATCTAAGATGAGGTCTTCTAGGAATTGGTGGTACTTAGTCCGCTTATTAGAAACGAGCAAGGTGGAATAGTATGTGTAGACTTTAGACACGATCACTCCCAGCATGCAAAAGACAACTAGAGCAATTTCTAAAAAAAGAGCAACATAGATTGCAAAGTAGCGATCCACCAATTTTCCTGCTGTTTATTTCCCGATCAAGCTATGTACTTTTTGCATCAAAATTTTGAGGCTAAAGGGTTTTGTGATGTAATCAACAGCCCCTTTATCAAGTCCTGCAACAATATCTTTTTCTGAGGAGAGACCCGAAAGGATGAGAACTGGGATGTTGTTGGGATTGTTTGCTTTAAACTCGTTAAGGATGTCAAGTCCGTCCATGTCGGGTAGGAGACGGTCGAGGATTACAATAGCCACCTCTTCATGATTTGCTGTATCTTTCAGGAAATTAGATGCTTCGCTTCCGTTTAAGAATTCTGTGGGCTCAAACCCTTCTTTTTTTACGCTGAGTGAGATGATCCGTAAAAGATCGACGTCATCATCAACGACTATGATTTTGTTGCCTGGCATGGAAACTCCTTATAATATGACTCGTCCTGAACCAATAATAATAAGAATAAAAATACAAGGTTCTTATTTTATAAAATCCTACTTTCGTTATTGTTTAGTTTAAGAAGCAGGAGAAGGTGATGGATCCCAATATCGATAAAGAGTTGCAAGAAGCTTATAGTCAGACAGTTCCAGAGAAACTGCAAAATATTCGAGATTGCATTGAAGCGATCAAGCAACACGTAGATGATGAGACACTTTCAGCCATGCGTAACTGTGTCCATAAGATTGCAGGAAGTGCTGGCACCTATGGGTATACCGAAGTTAGTCAGGAGTGTCGATCTATGGAGGAGTGTATTGTTGATGCCCTTGAACATCCGGATCATGCTCGGCCCCAGTGGGATGAGGAGTTAGAAGGCTTTTATAAAAAGGTAGAAGACCATTTTAAAAAGAAGCACTAGCCGCGCTTGGCTTCAAGTGCTTCCCAGCGGGAATAGAGCGCTTGGATCGCCTGTTGTTTTTCATCCATCTCTTGGCAGTGGGCTAAAAGCTCTTTTGGGTCAGTAGGTTGACTTGCATTTTCAAGGGTTGCATATTCTGCTTCGAGCATCTCGATTTTAGCTTCAATCAGCTCCAGCTCCTTTTTTTCCTTGTAGGAGAGGGTGGACTTGGGCTCTTTCGGTTTAGAAAGGCTCTTTTTGGCTTTGATTTCCTTTTTCGATCTGGATTCAGCCCACATTTCAAAAGTGGGATACTTTTTCATCCCCTCATGCGGTGTAAATCCAATCATTTCAGAGGCAAGGGATTGCAACATCCACCTATCGTGGGTGACAAAGATAATCCCCCCCGGGAATTCCTTTAGTGAGTTGATGAGGAGGTTAATGGTGAAGATATCCAGATCGTTGGTGGGCTCATCTAAGATGAGGACGTCGGCGGATTGATGGAGGAGTCTTGCAATGTAGGCCTTTGCCCTTTCACCCCCAGATAAGTGAGAGAGTGGGGAGGGGAGCTGGCTTTGTGAAAATCCAAATAGCTTGATATATCCATTGATATGCTTATTGCCAGAGCGAATGCGGACTGTGTCGCCGCCTGGACAAATGGCATCTTTAAGCGTCGTTGCCTCATCGATCGTATTGCGCAACTGATCAAAGTAGAGCACCCTCACGTCTTCTGCTTGCTTTACCTTTCCCGATGAGGGTGCAAGCAAGCCACCTAGCAATTTGATTAAAGTGGTTTTGCCACACCCATTGGGGCCACAGATTCCAATGCGACTATTGGGACCAATGACCAGATCAAGAGGGGGGATGAAGGGATCAAAGGCTGCCTTCTTGGTCTCGATTAACTTTTTTGTCCCCGATCCCGAGTGGCTAAACGACCATTCAACTGTAGGTAGATGGGCCTTATCTTGCAGAGTGGAGAGCTCCTTATTAAGTTCGACCGCTTGGTCTATTCGGCTCTTTGACTTGCTGGTGCGCGCTTTGGGGTTTTGCTTAAGCCATTCATTTTCACGCCTTACCTTAGATTGTAAGGAGAGTTTCTGCGCCTTTAAGTCAGATAAAACTTCAGTTTTTCGGCGGAGATATTCCCGGTAGTCTCCCTTTTTGGTGAAGAATCCCTCTAGGAACTGGAAGTTGAGCTCAATGAATTGATTGCACACCTTTTCGAGGAGAAACTGATCGTGTGAAATGATGACAAAGGTGGCAAAGTGGCGGGTGAGTAACGATTCGAGAAGCTCTATACCATCAATATCGAGGTGGTTTGTTGGTTCATCAAATAGGTAGAGATGCGCTTTAGCGAGAAGTGCTTTAGCGAGGCTAAGCCTTTTCTTCTCTCCCCCCGATAAGTTGTCGGAATTGGTCTCTTTCTTTTCAAGTAAGCCCAGTTGAGAAAGGGCAATATCCACTTCATAGTCAGCACAATCTAATTGCTTGGCAAACTCTTCGAGCACTTGCCCACACGATTTTGGCATAAACTGCTCTTCCTGGGGGACATAGTAAACTTTTAACCCCTGCCTGGGGACAATGGTTCCTTCATCGACTCCTTCAAACTGGCCGAGAAGCTTGAGGAGGGAGGATTTTCCCGTTCCATTGGCTCCAATCAGCCCAATTTTATCCCCTTTATGTAGAGAAAAAGAGAGCTTTTCAAAGAGAAGATGCCCTCCAAATGATTTGCTGATCTCATGCACACTCATCTCAATCATGCGCTGATGATACCTTCCACTGAAAATGGTGTAAAGAGCCATTATTTTAAATTATTTCCGAGTATTGCCGATTAGTGAGGGGGGTGGTATGCTAGTCGGTCGAATAATGAGGAGTTTTAAAAAAGATGAGCACACTTGTTTCTTGTGGTTGGCACCAGCCTTTGACAAAATCACCCTACACATCCCGGGTCCATATAGGGGGCGGGTTCAAGAGTAAATGGGAAAGAAAAGTTTATTGCCGCGGACAAGATGAAGAAGGGCTAATCATGGGCCGCCTCTACGATATGGTTGGCAAATTTGTTGGGGGGATTCTCGGAATACAAGAGGGGATTTGCAAGTCTGGAGACTTGGGGACAGCTCGTGTGAGAGAGGTAGAAGCAATCTTTGCACATAAGCTCAACTCCCTTGCAGAATCGCTCCGATCAGGCAATGGGGGGATGTTGATTTCCGCTAAGGGGGCGGCGTTGTGTACTCAAAAAGCAAAAATATTTGAGCAGATATTTTTTGAAAAACTGCGGGGAGTGAATGAGCAGTATGCAGACGAACCGTTTGAGACACGTGCCTATGCTGAAGCGGTGGTAACAGCTGGAAGTGATGCGTCTGGTGAGGTGTATAAA
Source organism: Chlamydiia bacterium (assembly GCA_022601545.1). GTDB lineage: Bacteria > Chlamydiota > Chlamydiia > Chlamydiales > JAJACM01 > JAJACM01. The sequence continues at coordinate 38,588 of JAJACM010000031.1, forward strand.
AAGGTGGGGGCGATTATTCCAAAGTCTCGTGAGCTTGCCTATACCTCAGAGCTTCTTTCACTTTATATGTTGGACTCGAGTCTTTCTCCAACTAACGGCGGTGCGAGTGTTGTCAAGCCCTCGGTTATCGCATTTATGCTTTCTCAAGATCCTATTTTCAAACACTGGACGATGCTATTTGCAGATCTCCCATCCCCCGCATACTGCTGCACACAAGAATTTCTAGCCATGTGTGGATATTCTTTGGTTCATGAGATGCAAGAGGGGGACATCATTATCTTTTTTGCCCCCCAAATGTTAAAAAATTCCCGAACCAAAAAGATGGAAGAGCTTCTTTTGGTGGATGCCTGGGGGATGGTAGGGGAGAATGGGAATATCCAAATGACTTGGGGTGAGGACCCCCAAATTTATTCCTCTCCGATTGGTTTGCTTCCAAGTAAATATGACTCGTTTCAAGTATTTAGAAAAAGCAGTCAAATTGTGATGACTGGTGATGAGTTGCAGAGCGAAATTCATCAAATTGAAAAAGAGCTTTTTAAGGAGGGATTGGGTTACTTCCAGGAGAGGATAACCGCCTTATTCGGACTAAAGAATTTATCTAAAAGGCGTCCTTTCTTAGACAAGAAATTAATCCGAGCGTCTATTGAAAGTGGAGAATTAGATGCAGAGCTAACAAAAATCGCTCTTGCCCTAGAAAAGCAACTATCGATGATGATTAGTTGCCCGGCATCCCGGACGACAATTTTTGATGCAATGAAGGTGCGTGCTAATCAACTGGCAAAAACCCTATGCGATTTTGACGGGGATTTGAAGCTTCTGTCTCAGCAACTGAGAGGGTATGTGTGGAATACGATTCGAACCGAGCTCCATGGGGTGCTTAGAAAGGTGATTGCCTTTGCCCACTCTGCCCACCTCAGAACGCACCAGGTGATTTCCAACTCTAGGGATGAGGAGGCAGAGACTAATAAACGTATGATTTCGGCGATCATTGAAGAGGCAACGCGCAATCCGGGTGGAGATCCATTGGTTAGCCACGTTGTTGTATCATCTGATCTCTTAAATCCCTCAAGCGATCAAAAGGAAGAAGTGACTCGGAAGCTTGACGAGTTGGAAAGGTTTTTAGAAAGTTTAACCTCAAGTGGGGAAGTGGAAGCTGTTGTAAGGGGGGCGATTGAAACTTCACTTACAACCTTTTCGTCTGAGCGGCTTCAAATTGCGGGTGCAAAGCTTGCCCAAAAGCTTGAATTGGATTGGATGCGCCGGTATCACACCCACCTGCTTGCGTGGGGGCTTGCTAACTATCGGTGGGATATATTCAGTGAACATCACACCTCTTTTAACCCTGAGCTAATTCGGCCCCAAGGCCAATATGCCTTCTCATTGGCATAAAGGAAAAAGTTGAGGCTGCTCTCTTGAATTAAAATTATTGGGAGTATTGTGGTTTAGTCTACTCGATGGTATCCTTCTTCGGAAGTTTGTCGAGGAGGTTTGGTTTTGGCAGGGGTACATATGGGAGGCGGAGCTCGAGCGTTAGAGCCGCCGATGTTCATACAGGACGTAGTGACCGGGACTGGATTCCGGCGGAGTTGGGAAAGAAATGTGTATAGAGTCACCCCGAGTGATCATAATGCACAGGTCTCCACCCTTTTTGACTTTACCTCAAAGTTTTTTACCCTATTGCCAACCCTCCATAATGGAGTTTGCAGTTCTGGGAGTTTGGGCCAAGCTCCAGTTCGCGAATCAGCCGAGACCTTTTCGATCAAAATCAAGGGGATGATCGAGATACAACAAAAGGAAATTGCCGGTTCAGGCGCAAGCCTGCTTGGAAGAATGAGACACATTTTTCCCAATGGGGCCCAATCAGTCCACCAGTTTGAAGCGGAGTTTTTCAGGAGGCTAGCAAGGGTGAATGAAAAATTTGCCGATTCGCCACTTGAGTCACAAAAATATTTAGATGAAGTGCTCTCTATTGGGAGCATTTCTGCTGGAGAAGTGTATAAAAAGATTGGTCACATCTCGCCGTTAAGCAGGGAATTGACAATCAAACAGTCCCTGACAGACAAATATGCAGTCTTTAATGATTCTCATCCCATTTTGAAAGGGGGGATGGAGCTCTGCCCACCCGCCGTTCCAATGATCTTATCAGAGGAAATTGTCTTTAAACATTGGGTGTTAAATACTGTAGAGATCCCAACGTGTGCAACCGCGAATACGCCAGAATTTATGTCAGTATGTGGGTTTCGCGTCGTCCCAGACCTTGCTCCAGGAGACGTTGTTGTATTCTACAAATCAGCAGCAATGCAAAATCTTCGCACGAAAAAAGTAGAAGAATTCTATCTTGCCGATGGGTGGGGGTATGTGGGGGCTGAAGGGCGTGTGCAGATGTCTTGGGCAGATGATCCACAGGTTTACGAAGCGCCCTTAGAGCTCCTTCCAGAGCGATTTAATCTCTTTCAAGTGTTTCGCAAAGAGGATCGCCAATCTCTTTCTGCTGGAGAGGTGGTGGACAAAATTCTCCAGCTCGAGGGAGTTTGTTTAAAAGAGGGGCTTGACTATTTCCAAGAGAGAGTGACTGCTCTATTGGGGATCAAGCATTTTAACAAAAAGCGACCTAAGCTCGACAAAGAGGGGGTTTTGACTCGACTCAAAGACCCAATCCTTGCAAGTGAGCTAGTGAGCATTGCCACAAGTTTTGAAGGTGCCCTTTCCACCGTTGTCGAATCGCCCTCCCCAAGACACAATTTCTATAGCGTTTTACAATATAAAACCCGTGAATTGGCGGCATTTCTCATCGGGTATGAGGGGAATTTAAAGCTGCTGCCTACTGCGCTCCGAGAATGTGTTTGGCCAACAATCAGAATGGAAATTCAAGCCAGCTTTAGAGAGGTACTTATACGATCTATGAAGGCTCTTGCAAATTCACGAGGGCTTCTTCAAGAAAGTGCGCTAAAAGGGGCTAAGAATGTCCTTCCCACAATAGATGATAAGCTTCCTGCACCATTTGGTGGGGGAGAAGAGGGGCTGGGAGAAGATCCAGAACTACTCGATTTGCTCGATGAGATCAAACTTGGTGTGGAAGAAACAGGGCATGTAGTCTCTGACCTCATGGTTATGCGGGAGGGGGCTGGAGGGGCTGGCGTTGCAAGCCAAGCTTTGGAACTTCAAGCAGACGGTGCCAGCTCGAGTATTGATGCTGTTGAGGCCTACCTTGAAGGGGTGCTTGAAGCCCAACGCACCATTACGATGAGCGCTCCATTTGATCTCCCTGAAGGGGCCGTCTTTTCAATCGATACCCTTCAAAGAGCACAAGAGGCATTGGTGCAAATTGAAGAATTAGAAACAGCTAAGAATTATCACGAGCTCCTTCATGCATGGGGACTTGCAAACTATCCCTGGGAGAATTTTTCTGGGGCTGTTGCACGGTTTGATCCCACTCGAGTGAAACCGAAGGGGCGTTTTGCCTTTGTTCGTTGTCCAATATAGGAAAGGAAAGCAATTATGAGTACATTGGTCAGTTATGACAACCAGCAACAACTCTCAAAAAAGCATTTTGATGTCATGGATTGCTGGGAAGACCCTTCTTCTAAGACTGCTCGAGGAAAGATAGACTACTTTGGTGGTCGAATGTATATTGCGATGTCCAATCCGCAGAACGAGGCCGTTTCACTCATATGGAAATTTAATCAAGGGATTGCAGAGTCGATTCCGCGCATCCTAAGAATGATTCAAAGTTCAGGTGATTATGGAGAGGCAAAAGTAAGGGATATTCATAGTCTAGTCTTATGCAAGCTGGAGGATCTGGTGGGTGATTTGGATGGTATTATTTCCAAATCATTAACAGCCCCCTCAATTCAGGCTCAGCTCGGCCAGTTTAAAACGTTGTTCTTGGAGACCGTGGCCGGAGTTGAAAAAAAATGCAGTGAACTTCTCATAACCGATGCCGGGTATGAAAATATCTTAGTCGCTGGGGGAACTGTTGCTGCTTCTCAAGTCTATTGTCAGATTGGAGATATTAAACAGATGAGTTTTGGAGTCAATGTTTCAAAAGAGCATCTAGATGACTATTACATGCCGGCTATTTTTCAGAGTGAGATCAGAAAATCCCCTACCATGAGTGGAATTGCGGTTCCCATGATTAAGAGCCGGGATGTGGTTTTTAAGCACTTTATTTTGAAGATGGCAGCTCTTCCAGCAGAAGCATTTTCTCATACCCCACTCTTTATGGCAGTGTGTGGCTACTCCCTTGCAAATGACCTGCGGCCAGGGGATATTATCTGCTATTATAACGATAAAGGTGAAAAAGCAAAGGTTGGGTGTCTTCCTGCTGGATATAATGCAGAAATTTGGGGCTTTGTTGACTCAAATGGGCAGGTCGAGATGGCTTGGGCAGATGATCCATCCATATACACCGCACCCATCACCTGCATCCCCAGCCACTTTCAGCGATTTCAGATCTTCCGGCAGAGCAAAGAGATTATGACGACGTTAGAGATGTGTGAGATGGTAACTGATGTAGAGGAAAAGCTCTTTGAAGGGTGTTTTAACGAGTTTATGAATCTAGTTTATAGCGCTTATGAAATTGACTTGAGCAGGGTGACTGATTGCTCGGGAAGGCAGAGTAAGAAGAAAGGGCGTCGACCCCAGCCCTCGGGAATCAACCTCGATTTAATTAGAGAGCGGGTGAAGTCGATGGCTGTCAAATATAAAGTTTCCCAATTGTCTGTAAGTATAGCGGGATTTCTAAGCAGTGTCTTTGAATGTCCTGAAGTGCATCAAGAGCTCGCCAAAGAATTTTATCGGTTCTTTAGAGAAATTGGGGTGTATATCCTCGAAAATGGTGAAGATAAGCAAGCTTTGAAAGAGGCGCTGACAACGATTGTACGAGAGACAGTCAAAACACAATTCCATTTACTATTGAGAAGAGAGCTTATCTCCTCGTTGAGAATGTTTCATGTAACCGGATTGAGAGTGGTGGAAAAAACATTTATCGATGACCTAAAAGAGTTTACTAGTGAGAGGGCAGAAAAAGAGGAGGAAGAAGGTGCTTCGTCAAATGTGATAAGCCAGCTGATGCAGTATGCTAGAGCAGCACACGCTCCAAACCAATCTCAAGTACTTGCTCAAGGATTAGGTCGCTTGGGTGGGTCGCGATTTATACGCCTTGATGGAGAGGATCCGATGCCTGAAAATGTGGTCTATGACGCGAGGCGGTTAGCCTGTTTGAAGAAGGGGATCGTCGACTTTCACGAAGAGCCATTACTCAGACTCTATGAGAGACATCTACGCGCGTGGTGCTTGGCAAACTATGATTGGAGGAGTGCCTTTTTACCCCATACCTCAAAGTTTAGCCCAACATTTAATCCCGAACATATCACTCCAAAGGAAAAGTATAAGTTTGAGAGGAAAGTGTGAGTACACTATATTCAGTAGATCATCACCAGTCATTAAGGGGAGATCGCTTTGATCTCATGTATGAGTGGCCAGTAAAGCCCTCAGAGAAACGCAATGGCAAAGAGATCCTTTCAGGGGGCGTTATTGTCCTCTTAAAACCCAATGAGACGACAGATCAAGTAGCAAATATATGGCGATATAACCAAGATTTCACCCAGATGATGCCAGCTATTTTTGCAAATATTAAAAACTCAGAGCTCATCAACTCCAAAGTGAGCAACGTGCACCAACTAGTCGAAACAAAGCTAGAACTTACCTATAAAGCCCTTCGAAAGCGATATGCCATGGATTTGGACTCAATTGGCCTAGCCCGCTTTATTGATGTCTATCACACCGAATTTGCTGAACGGTTACAAAGAGTTGGTAAACACTGCGCAGAATTTCCCTTCGTGCATCCGGCCTACCAGCAAACGGTCCGTGATTCTGCAAGCTTCGCAGCAGAAACGGCCTATAGTCAAGTGGCAGATATCCAAGCAAAAAGACCTGCTATCGAAATTACCCCCTCCCTTTTAAAACACTACCATCTCTCCCATGTCCTGACAAGCGAAGTGACTGACGAAGCTAAAATTTCAGCCATGCACGTCCCCATGATCGAGTCGAGAGACCGAGCCTTCAAACACTTCGTTGTTAAAATGCAGAGCCCGCCAGATGCTCTCTTTACCCAAACGCCCCTTTTTATGGCGACCTGCGGCTATTCCCAAAAGAAAACCATCCAGCCTGGAGATTTCATCGTATGCTACAGCCTAACAGCGAAAAAGCATATTTCCGATTGCTTGCCAGAGGGGTGGGTTGCTGAAACCTGGGGATATGTCAATGCAGAGGGAAAGGTCGAAATGGCCTGGTCAAATGAAAAACAAATCTATCGCGCACCCATCGAGAGCTTACCATCCCAATTTGGACAGATCCAAATATTTCGCAAGCGCCCAGAACTTCTCACACAGTCTGAACAACATGAACAACTCCTCCAATTTGAAAATACCCTCTTAAAAGAGTGTACAGATGCTTTTATCGACCTCCTCTGTGATCAGTATAAAATCAATCCAAGCAAAATCAAATCCAAGAAAGAAGGGGTTGATGAAGAGCATATCCACGCTCGAGTCGACTCACGCCGATTAAAAATGGCCATTGAGGAATTCGCCACTCAATTTACAAACTACCTCAGCCTAGTCTTTGAATGCACCTATATCCACCCCAAGCTAACCGAAGAGCTCATCCACCTCGCAAATGAACTCGGCATCTACTTCCTAGAAAACGCCTCCAACCGCCCCCTACTACAAATACAGATCAAACACATCCTCTTTGATGTGATCCGAAAAGAAGTCCAGCTCATCTGCCGCCGCCAATTGCTAGAACTACTCGTAGAATACGACCTGATCGTCGTCACAGAACTTCCCATCGAATCCGATCCAATCCCTACCCAACTAGAAAGCTCACCATCTCCCGCCTATTATATGAAATTAGATATTCCAACCACCACAGCAACAACCTCGTCACAATGCCCACTCGAATCGGAAAGCATGACCCAAGTCCCCATCGAGCCAGCTCCCATAGAGCCAACTCCCAATCGTTCAAGCCGAAAAAAGCCCCTCCAACAGCCACTCCACCTCCTTCCCGAAAATCCAGAATTCACATCCGAAAGGCTCGCCCAAATCGATCAAAAGCTCGCCGCATTCACCTCCCACCCCATGTTCTCTACCTACCTCGATCATATGCGCGCCTGGGCCCTTGCCAACTACGAATGGGACAAACTCTCCGCCGCCTATCCCTACCTCAACCCCGAGCTCGTCGTCCCCACCGGCGAATATCGCTTCCGCCAATCCTCCGACTACGCCCCCTTCACAAACAAAACCTTCACCGCCTAACCCACTCCGCACCTACGCGCAGCCCACTTAGCCGCGGCCAGTCAGCTGCGGCCCAGATCCGGCTGCGCCCACTCGGCTGCTCGGCTGCGGCCCAGATCCGGCAGCCAAATAAAAAGGGGGCAGCCCGTCGCCGCCCAGTTCTGGCCGCCCGGGCGTCGCCGTCATAGCCGGTCTGCAAAAGATAACAGATGGTGGAACGGCCCGAGCTGTTAGGGTTGTTTGAGCGCCTTGAAGGTGCCGTTGGGCTGGACGATCATTATTTCATCCACCATTTGTTTTTCATCTTCGTGATATTGGACTTTGACGCCGGGAAGTTCAGCGATGGTAAAGCCGCTTTCCCCTTCGGGGAGGAGGGCATATGGGGACATGCCGGGCAATTGGACTGATAGGAGGTCCCCTTTCAGCTCGACACCCACTTCAATGGGGCTATTTTCAATGAGGTATTTGCCGACGAAGCACTGGAGAAACTTCGGATCCTTCAACTTCTGATTGGCCATTCGTTTAAAGACAATGTCGGCGAGCATGGGCTCAAGAGGGACGCTGATTGATTCAATCGCTCCGCCTGTACTGGTTCCAAAGGCCACTTTGACGCCATGGAATGCCGATTCAGTTGCCTGATTGGACACCTTGAATACATCATAGTGCCAATGATCGAGCGGTAGGGCAAATCGGTTAAACGTCGCAACCAACCTGCCTGCCACTGAGTCAATTTCCACCAGGCCATACCCTGGATGGGAGTAAGTGCCGACAAACTCTTCTACCTTGTGGGATGGGCTTGTATCAGCCACTTGGCAAAGCTTCTTTTCCGCATCGGCATCGACAAGCATATTGCGGGCATCTATCATCTTGGCATATGCAGTGAGTTCTTTCTTCTCTATGCCGAGCAAAGTATCGAAGATACTTGATGCCACAAGGTAGGGGAGGGGGCTGGCATTTTGGTTACACATGACAACAACCCCAATCTTATCCAAGGGAAGCATTGAGACAAGTGAGCTAAACCCATCGACATTCCCCGCATGAAAGACATTATAGTGGCCGCGGTAAACTTGGGTGAACCAGCCCAGCCCATATGACTCCATCAGCAGATCATTTGAAGTGGGGTAGCTCGACAAGAGCACGCTACAAGGGACATGGGGGCGATGCATTTCCTGTAGAGAGCTGGTTGAGATGAGTGATGGAACGAGCCCCATTTGAGCCTTCAACCACTGAATCATATCACTCAGCGTCGAGTTAATGGCGCCAGCAGGTCCAATGGATGTCACATTGCGAAAAGGAATTTCAATATTGGTCTCTCCCCAGAGGAAGTAGGGCTTGGCGTGGTCACTCGACTTTTGCATTTCATCAATGCTAAAGTTTGAATGGGTCATTTTGAGCGGCTTAAAGACATATTCGTCAACACTTGCTGGCCAGCTCTTCCCAGTCACTTTCTCAGTCAAGCAGCCAAGTGCTGTGTACATGATATTGTTATAGATAAATTCGCTGCGCAGCTCTCCTTTGGAGGGGAGGTGGGGGAGTTTGGAGACAATTTCATGGCTTGTATAGTCCATATTGTACCAAGATCCATCATGTCTGGGCATGCCCGACTGGTGCGAGGCAACATCTTTAATGGTCATATGGCTTGTTGTATATTCATTGTCGAGTCGCATCTCGGGATAGTGTTTGATCACCCGATCATCCCAATGGAGCTTCCCCTCTTCGGCCAATCGGGAGAGGACAAAGGTGGCAAATGGCTTTGAACCCGAACCGATGGCAAATTGGGTATCAGGTGTCACATTCAATTGCTTTTCAAGATCCTTATACCCAAAACATTTGCAAAGCTCCACCTTGCCATCTACAATGATTCCAATGGCTACACCTGGCACATGAAGTTCACTCATTGCCTGAGTGATTTGCGTTTCAATTTCTGTCTGATTGATTTCTTGTGCACACATGAGTGTGGTTAAGCTAAGTAGGGGATACAAAAGGGTGTGAAAGCGCATACTCATCTCCAGCAATATTTGGAGCGAGTTTAACCGATGGGACTAATTTTTTCGAGAGAAAAATGTAAAAATTTCTTAAAGAGTCTTTTGCCAAACAGTAATGGCATCACACTTTGTATTTCCCTTTGAAAACCCATGTTTTTCAATGGTAGCCTGAAGGGATTCATCCCCTTTTAGAGTGACACATTCAATGTGTTCAATTCCATGTGATGAGCAAAAACCAAGCGCCTTTTCATACGCCTCATCTGTTGCATGAATCAGCTTGATACGACCCACATGCTGATCGCAAGAATAGTCAAGGAGAACTGCTCCCTCAATGTTCCCTCCTTTCCAAATCAGCCAGTAGAGCGCTCGGTCATAGCTGGGTGTCGCAAGAAGAAGCGCTTTTGATTCGATTGGATCATCCCCAACCCTAACCATCCATTGTTCTTCACTCTTCAGACCTTTCATCCATTTAAGAATATCGGGGAGATTTTCGAGGCGGGAGGGGGCCATTTCCATCTCTTTACAGTTGTATATTTGATCGTAGGGGTAGGGTGGTGTGGCTGGCTTTGGAAGTTCATGTGCGGGGATTGAGTGATCATGTAGGACGATTCGAGCATCTAGAGCAATAATCTCCTCTGGTCCGGCAAGGAGTGGGTTGATATCACACTCTTTGATCCGCGGGTTTTCAGCGATTAAGATGGAGAAGGCGATGAGGATTTGCTTTAACAGGTTAATATCGGCACTTTTTTCGCCCCGAGTTCCTTGAAGAGCGTGAAAGATTTTTGTCTCTTCGAGTACTTGGGTAGCGGTTGTTTCATTGAGCGGGGGAAGGCCGAGTGCGGCATCTTTATAAATTTCAACAAGTGTCCCTCCACTTCCAAAGAGGAGCATGGGGCCAAATTGGGAATCGAGGGTTGAGCCGAGAATCACTTCATACCCTTTCGAGGTGATCATTTGTTGTACTGTGACCCCTCCAAAGTGCTCTTTACCGCACAACTTGGTGACCGACTCTTCAATCTCTTTATACGCTTTTTCCACTTCTTCAACGGAATTGATATGGAGCTTGACTCCACCCACATCTGATTTGTGGGTAATGGTCTCTGACTGGAGTTTGACAACGAGGGGAAAGGGGATGTCGTTTGCGGCTTTTACGGCTTCTTCTAGTGAAAGACATTTGCGTGTTTGGCAGGTGGGAATCCCATAGAGGGTGAGCACTTCTTTTGACTCAAACTCTGAAAGAAGGGTGCGCCCTTCCCTTGCTGCTAGTGTAAATATGTGATCAACGCCTGATTTTCGCTCTTTACTGGGGAGTTGGGTGGCGAGTTGATCACAGATCCGGGGTGGTTGATCGAGTCGATCGATTTGCTTTTTGTAGTGAAAGAACTCTGATAAGACTTGCACGCCACTATCTGGATAGGGGTAGCAGGGGATATTGCCTTGGCCAAGCATCTCAGCTCCTTCTTTGACAAAGGCTCCGCCCATAAAGCTTGCAATCATCGGTTTTTTGGAGTTTTTTGAGATATCGAGCATTGCCTTGGCCGTCCCTGTTGGATCGGTCATATCTTGGGGCGAGAGGATGACAAGAATTGAGTCGGAGGCGGGATCCTCGTAGAGCGCTTCAAGGGCTGCTTCATACCTGTCTGCAAGGGCATCACCGAGAACATCGACAGGGTTAGAGCGGCTCCAGGCAGCGGGAAGCTTCTCATCGAGTTTCTTGATTGTTTTCTCATCGATTTGGGCAATGGTGCTTTGGAATTGGTCAATTGCATCTGTCGCCAGTACGCCAGGTCCTCCAGCATTTGTGAGGATGCAAATGTTGGATCCATCAGGGATAGCTTGCTTGGCGACAAATTCGGTGAGGTTAAAGAACTCACCTATCGAGTCGGCAAGGATGACGCCGGCGCTCTTCATGGCGGCAATGAAGTTATCGTGCGATCCTGCCAAGGTGCCTGTGTGGGAAAGGATTGCTTGGGCGGCCAAATCGCTACGCCCCCCTTTGATGAGGATGATGGGCTTTTTCCGTGAGACCTTTTTGGCCGCTCTCAGGAAGGAGCGGGCGTTGCCAATGCTTTCCATGTAGATCAAGATGGCATCTGTATGGGGATCATCTCCTAGAAACTCAATCAGATCCCCCCAATCGACATCGAGCATCGAACCAATGGAGACAAAGGCTGAGAATCCAACATTTTTTTCCATACTCCAGTCGAGAACAGCTGTACACATCGCTCCCGATTGGCTAATGAAGCCAATTGATCCAGGATTGGCGGTGGTTGCGGCAAAGGTGGCATTGAGCTCGGAGGGGGTGTACATCAGCCCGAGACAGTTAGGACCAATGATACGGAGTGGAGTTCCTTTAATAATCTCGAGAATTTCACTCTCCAGCTTGGCCCCTTCTTCGCCCACTTCTTTAAAGCCGGCTGAGATGATAATCACACTCTCGACACCTTTTTCAACACACTCTCTAATTACCTGTGGGACAAATTTTGCTGGAACAATGATGACTGCTAAGTGAATGGACTCTGGAACTTCCAGGATGGAGGGATGACACGGAACGTTAAGGAGCTCTTTTCTCTTGGGGTTGATGGGGAACACCTTGCCTTTGAGTGCTTTGGAGTTGAGAAGGTTTGCTGTCAGGGTTGCCCCGACGCTTCCCTCTTTATCCGTAGCTCCTACAATTGCAACAGTTTCTGGGGAGAAGAATCGCCTTAGCTCGCCTGATCCCAGGCTATGGTGTGCATCCATACCAATTCCTTTGCTTTTTCTACCTTCTAGATAACCTTCATGCAGAGATTTTTGCAAATGAACAGTTCAGATGTGGTATAGTTTAATAAAAATAATAAAAATCGAAATATCATAATAATGGATTATTTCGATGTAACACTCTGAGGCTTTTGTGAGTATGGGTATTGAAATTAAACCTTATGTGTTTGCAGAGAATCCAATCTTAACAGAAAAAGAGCAAAATGCGCTTAAGGAAGCGACTAGTGAACAGGGGACGACCTATTTGACGACTCCTGCACTCATTCTCCCTGAGGAGGTTAAGGGGTTATTGGTCGCAGAGTATGGTTGGACAGTGGATATCTTAGAAAAGCCTCCAGCTGATAAGGAATACCCCCTGGTCACCGCATTGACTGAATCAGACTACTTGATTACCCATTCCGCTCATCTTCGTTTTCAAAAAATGCCTTCGTTTAAATTAGAGGATCTCGAGTCGGGGGATGGAACCGAGCGCGTCACTCTATATCTCTTAGATGATATGTGCGCTCCCTTCTTTGGTGGAGTGCCACTCATCAACTGCCTATTTGAACCGGCGACAGAAGTAGATGAGCTTGAATATGGGCGGGATGATAAGGCTGTCATTTTCAAAATTACGATGCCAAAAGCGTTGCTCCAGACCCGACCTTAATTGCGATTACCAAAGCCTGCGGTCATTGAAAAGCGCAAAGCTTGATCAACGGGCATATCGATTGGTTTCACTTCAGATCGTTTGCAGATTGTGGTGAATCCTCCAATCTGATAACTCATTGGAATGAAGACTGCGACATCCTCATCTCCTCCTAGCTGGGCAATTTGCCCATCAAACTCTTCGCGAGTAATCAAACCGAGAAAGCTAAACTGTTTGTAGGTGACAATCACCACCTGATTGTTTTTTTTCGAATCATCCTTTCGAAAGAAGCTCATCAACTCAGAGATGGAGTTGAATAGAGTTTTCACGAGCGGAATTTTGCGAAAAATCCGCTCAAATAGAGCGTGAAGATGTTTGACAATCCACAGATTAAGGAGAATGCCAAAGGCAAAGATGATGATAACAGCAACGATGACACCAAGTCCTGGAAAGTAATTGCCTGCCCCAATGATTGCCTTAATGGGAGGGGCAAATATCCTTTCGAGAAACTCAAAAAGCCAAACGATAAGGGCAATGGTGAGGGCAATGGGTGCAACACCCACTAGACCGCGCAAGAAAATTCTTCCAATCATACTGGATAAATACCTCGATTGGAGAGATAATTGCAACTAGTTTAGGAGGGGTGGCCCCCCTCCGGTTTTGATTCCGGCGTGAACCTTTACCTTTTTACCCTCTCGACGGCCAGCTTGGTGGGCACTGCTGTCGATTTGGGTTGAGGAGGTGTGTTTGCGGAGGCGAGGGTAAGCGAGCGGAAGTGCTTCTTTTGTGTGTTGGAGGACAAGTGCTTTGGTTGGAGTCGATTCGTTGATATAGCCGCGGGCAATTCCGGTGAAAAAGGAGTTTTTTGCTCGTGTCCCTTTTAAGTGTGCCGCTTCTTTCCATCGCTTTTCAAATTCGTGGTTGAGGAAGTCAAAGGCGTGGTGGGCGATTTCAACGTTTACTTTGGTGCCAAAGATCTCGAGTGTGCACCCTTGCTCTGTATGATTGATGACAGGTATTACGTAGAAGGTGCGCAGAATCTCTGTGATGGCTATTAGCTTGCTGCTCGAGCGCTTTTGAGTCCAAATGCGCCGCATGGCATACTCTTGATCATCATGAGCAGGTTGGGGAGTTTCGAGGTGATGCTTGGCGAGGAGGGATTGGGCCTTTTGTGCGGCAAGTGCGGCTTCATGGGCGTTGCTGCTTTTTGCGAGGGCGAGGAGCTTTTCTACTTTTGTGGCAATTTCTGCTTTTTGTTGTAGCGCTTCAAAGGGAATCTTGGCCCGACTGATTGTGTTGGCCCAGCCAAATTGCTTGCAGACCTGTTTAAATTCGGGCCCATGATCGGATATGTCTGGACCATAGCGAAGGTGGGTGTAGAAGTGAGCAAGCTCGTGGCGAAGGAGGTTTACGAGATCTTCGGTTGACTGGTGGATATACATCTTATTCACCCCAATTTCATAGTATTGGAGGTGGAAAAAGCCAAGTTTTGAGGGGTGTTCAAAAAGGACATACTGGAGGGGGATGAGGGTGGTGTTGAACATCACTTTCGATCGGAAAACTTGAAGTTTCATCTCGTGAGTGAGTATCGAGACCGCCTCTTCCCTTACCTTTTGTAAGAAGAGATCGTACTTATGGCTATAGAGATTTTCCATAATGAGAAGGGTAACATTTTCCCCTTTTTGGTTGAACCAAATAGGGGTTTAGGGGAAAATCTTCCAGGAAATTATTGAGATAAGGTTTTTATGAGTGCCCATGCCGTCCAAACTTTTGAATTCAAATGGGAACAAGAGCCAACAAGTCTTGTTCCTGAACTCATTCAAGAAGCTGACCCACTTCCCCTTTTGACGAGTACGCTAAACAAGAAAAGAGGTGAGCTCGATCAAAGAATTGGAGTCTTGAGAGAGATGCTCTCCAATCAGCAAGTGACGACCATTAGTGCGGATGAAAAAGAGAAGTGGGCTCTTATTGCCGTTGGAGCTGAAAAGCAGCTAGCAAAGATGAAGGGAGTTTTGGCAAAGGCAGGTGCACAAGTGAATCACTTAGTGAGTTACCGAATTGGGCTCAAAGAGGTGGATCAAGTTGAGTGGTTGACAGAGGTGGATCATCCCAAGCTAAAAGAGGCGGTCAGACGGCTGAGTTTACATATTACCAAGTTGTCGAATCAGCATCAGCATTTGGAGGGTTTGTGCCAAGCGTATGAAAGAGAGTATGAGCTCTATGCGAATCACTCATTTCAAAACTTTTGCCAAACATTTAAGAGGATGGGGGAAGAAGGTGGTGGGTTTGGAGCGGCTCTTGTGGATCGATTCTCAAGACATGCAGCAGATTTTGGCATAGCGGGTCGATTTGAGCCGAGTCGATATATTCGTGCACACCACTCGCACAAATAAAGCCCTCCTCTCTCGAAAGCGTATTTCTTAAGCAGTCGTTATACTGCTTTGGACTGTTTTGCCTCTTCTGGAAGGCTCATAATAAACTTATTGAGGTGCTTCCACGCCTTCCATGATTTATGGAGGTTTTTCTTCAGCTGATTAATCTCTTTCTTAAACGACTTACATTTTTGTCGCTTGTAGAGCTCGATAGAACGGGTGAGGTTCTTCGACTTGGTGACGAGATCTTCTGCCATGTGGTTGACATTGGTCGTCAATTCCTCTTTGGCATCTGAAAGAGAGCTTGTAATCTTATCGAGTAGGATATTCTTGTGGGAAACAACAAGTTTTTCCTGGATTTTCGACTCGGTCACTTTTTTCAAATTCCGTGCCATACCAAGCTTTGAGAGGGTCCAAATGAGCCACTTTGTTGGGTCGAAGTGGTACCAGCGAATTCCGTTGCGGTAGTCAGCGGCAAATGTATGGTGGTAGTTGTGGTACCCTTCACCAAAGGTGAGGAGGCAAATAATGTAGTTATCGACAGCTGAGTGTTCAGTTGAGTAGTTCTGGTGTCCCCAGTAGTGCGCAAGTGAGTTGATGAACCATGTGCAGTGATGAAGGAAGAAAACCCTTCCCAACCAAAGGAAGACAAAAGCGCCAAAGTAGTCGCCTAAAAGCCATCCAAAGAATAAGGTGACAGCTGTATTGGCAAGGACCATCAATGGGGCGTAATATTTATCTTGAAAAACAGTTGCCTTACTCCTCATCAAGTCAGAGACAATCTTGGGGTCCATTGGTGGCTGTTTTTTGAACATCCATAAGATGTGGGCATGCCAAAAGCCTTTTGCCACAGAGTATGGATCCTTTTCCTTATCGATAAATGAGTGGTGGAGGCGGTGGTCATGACTCCACTGCAGAGCACTTCCCTGGGTGGCCAGTAGGCCTAGGAAGAGGAAAATCGACTCAACTGTTTTATTGGTCTTATAAGCCTTATGGCTAAACATGCGATGATAGCCAGCTGTAACTGCCAGACCTGTAAGGAAGTAGAGGGCAATCATCAGCACAATCATTGTGACTGTGGTCGTAAAGTAGATGAGATATAGGGGGAGGAGGGTGATTAGGAGGAGATGGTACCCAATGATAAAGATCCCAGAGGACCAATTAAAATCTTTAATCTTCATATTCACCCACTTTTCAAATTTATATTACATACTATTATACATGCTTCAGAGTTATTTATCCAACACTGAATTCGAAAATTTTTCTCCTCTAGGCGGCCTGGTATCAAAGACTTGCGACATACGCTGTTTTATAAAATTATGAGATTTAACAGGTTATATTTTGTCTTTTTTACCTCTTTCGGGTATATTGTTCTTTCTTCAGAGGGGGTCCCTTTGAATTGTACTACAATTATGAGGATGGATAATGTCAGTAAAAGGGATGGGAAACGGCTCTCCTAACGGATATAGCCCAGATAGCGGAGAAGATCGGAGTCCAGCTCGCTCAGGCCATGGAAACGGCCATAATGGTCAGAAAAGGGGGGGAGGGCGCCGCCAACGGAATCGAGGGGGATGGCAAGGGGCACCGCTACAGCAATGGGCCGTACAAGGGGGTCAGCTTCACTCTCCCCAAGGATTTGGATTCCCCTGGGAGTCTATCGATGGCAAGAGATATCCTGAAAATGTCGCTTACATCCCCTTCCATCAGCATCGTAACTCTCTTGAAGTGATTCATCGTTGGAAAAGCCTCATGGAAAAAGAGGTGGCAGTTGACTATGTCACTTCCAACAGGCCATCAGCCCAGGTACTGCAGGAAAAGAAAACACATATCAAAGTACCTGTTGGGGAGTTTTGCGGATATTTAAGAGCCAAACTTGGTCTATGTGTCCTTATCAAGGGGGGAGCAAAAAATTTTGTTTTAAAAGGAGGCGTAGAGTTTGCAGACATTGACATCCTAATTTATAGCCCAAGTCATCTCCCACTCGACACTTTAGTAACGGTGGTCGCAGAATTTTTATGTGAGCGACAGGGAAAAAATGAAGGGAAAGAGCAGCTTACTATTGAGCAGATGAAACGGTTCTATATTTTTGATCAGCGCACCTCAGAAAGTCCTGGAAGGAATTTTAGCTCATGCCGGATTGGGGTTCTCGATATCGTTGCAACAACCGAATCAAAGCGCTCCCATATTAGCCGTTCTGATGCACTTTGCCTCAAATGGGATCCTAGAACTCCACAAATTTTGCTTGTCCCCTTTAATTGCTTGGGGGTGGATCATCAAGCACTCTCTCTCGCACTTGAAGATTGTGAAAATGGAGTTTGTTGCATCCCCTTTGCTGTTGATCTCACTCGAGCATTTATCCACCGTGTCCCTCATAAGCAAATGGAGGGGGAGCAGGTGTATAGTGAAGATCTGCAAGTGGCGATTTTACGACACCGGGTTGATGCAGCGAGTTTTTCTGAATTGATTGCCGACTATGTGCATGCACACTTTGACCCATTGGGGTACGGGGAAGTGGAGTTGTTTTGTTTTATGGCAAACTATCTTTCTTTAATCTTAAGCCTTCCTCCATCGATCACACGAACAGAAATCGCCCGAGGGATTGCCTATTATGTGACTGGGAATGTTCATCGATTTGATTCTCCTCTGGGAAAATGTCTCATATCGATTCTGAGAACTTATGAGCACGATCTTCATACAGTCGTCTTTTTAATCAATATTCTAGTCATCAAGTTGACGTGGGGGGATTCTGCAAACCCACCAGTCGCTTATGAAAATTATGTGGGGGGAATGGGTGTTTCATTTGATGTGGGGGTGAATACACGCAAGAAAAGAGTTGCTCTGAACCTTTCTCCAAAAGATCTTTGGGAGGCCATTTTTACCAGACTTCCGCAAGAGCTTGAGTCCAATGAGGAGCTAAGAGGGTGTTTTGCTGAGTTGATTGGAGCCGGGCAGCCAATGGCAATTGCTGAAAAGTTGTTTAAGCATGTGGTGCAAACCCTCATTAATAAAGTGGACCCTGATTTGCAAAGTTTGCGCGAGCTAGAGTCTACTTGGGCTGCGAACATGCAGACAACCCCTTTGCAAACGCTTGATCGGCGCTATTTTTCCATCCGTGCAATTCAGCTGCGCTCTGGAGAGAGACCGGCTCAACCCATAGAGGGAATGGGGGACGAAGACTTGGTCGGTTGGGCGATGCACAAGGTGTGCGAGATGTTGAGCGTGCAGAACAGTGGGCTGACCCATGCCGAGCTTCAAAGGGTGATCACTTTAGTCCCTTCGGTGTCTTACCTCCAACCATTCCAGCCAACCAACCCTGTGGAGCGGATTCGGATGTCTGGGCTGCTGAGCTATGTTGAGGCGCACTTGTCGATTACAGAGTTAAGCCAGCCGTGGGAAACCCTTGAATTTGTCACTCGGGCAACCCAAGTGATTTCAGAAAATAGTTATTTGATTTGGCTTGACCGAATCCGCTTTTTGGCCCTTTCGAAAGTTTCTTTAACGGGAAGTTATAACTTCTTGCTTTGGAGAGATTCGATGCTTTCCCTCTTTCAAAGAAACCCTAGAATTTTACTTACAGAGTGTGAACTTGGAAAGGCAGTCTTTCCTGTGAGAATGCCCGAATATGCAGTTGATGGTGAAGTGGGAGCACAAGATGCTTATCTCGCATTGGTAGGGAAATTGGCGATTCTCGCCTTGCGCATTTGTGCAAAAGATAAGGCGCTGGCAAGCGTTGCACGGTTTTTGAGTTGTGTTCAGTTGCTGAAAGAATGTCCAGATGTGGGTAAGCGAGAGAGAATTTTTGCTATTCTTAGGGATGAAATGCAAAAAGTAGTCTATACTCCAAGCGATTGTGAAAATGATGATCTACCCTCTCTTTCTTCAGATGATTCGACGACAGCACCGAGTCGAGAAGTGCTGGTTGAGGCCAATTTGCTCAATCCCCTCCAAATACTCTATTTATTGCATAGGGAGGGAGAAAACTGGGATAAACAGTTGACGGTTGTTCAACAGTGGTTGATTCTAGCGGGAGTCTTCTCAAAGGATGAGCATGAGAGGGCAGCAGCTACCAGTTGTTTGATAAAAGGGGAGCGAGAGTTGCACCTCAGAGGGGTTTGGATGTGGGTGGAGAGACATCCAATGAAAATGGTTCTCGATTTTGCAGATCAGTTTCCAGCGTTGATGAGTAGTGCTGGTGGATGGATTGCAAAGAAGGGGAGAGTCCTCTTTGGGAATAATGTCGAATTGTCAGATCAACTTGAGTACTTTTATGTGAAATGTCTTCGCATGATCAGAATCGACCAGGCAAGAGAAACATCTTATAGTTTGGAAGAAGTTCAGCTAGTTGAAGTACGCCTACTAAAAGAGCTTTTAGCTTTGCCACTCAAGAATACTTCGCGCCTTGAGTATGTTCATCGTCTGCAACAACTCGTTGGTGATGAACGGACGGATGAATTGGCCGATGAACTGGATTGTTCACCTCTTTTATGTGCCGATGTCCAAGCGCTTGAAGCAGCTCGCCTGGATGAACTTTTAATGCTTTGTGAGAGGGTGGTTGACAAATCGATTCAAAACGGCTGGACGGTACTTTCATTCCTAGTGAGATGTCAAGAGACTCATTCGGGCAAGTCCTATGGGGAGTGGATCCAAAAGTTGGTTGGGCAAGCTCTTGTAAAGGTTAGAGGATGTCGCCGATTTACAGGGAAAGAGCCCCTTGAAGATTGGTGGAAAAGCTTAAAAGGGATGCCTTCTGTTGAAGAGTATGTATTTGATCTGATTCCTTCTCAAACAGCCAATCTCGACAATACAACCTACAAGCACATCTTTTCTCTTTGTCTCCAAGTGCAAATCGATCGGTTAGCGACCCTATCGCCTGATATGAACGACAACAATTTTGCAATTGTTATTGCCAATGCCCACTTGGTGGCACAACATGCCCAAGACAAAGAGTTTTCACTGGAGTTACAATCTCATGTGCAAAGTATTGTCTCCGATCGGGCGTATGTGGGTGATGCGCATATTTCACAATTACTGGGATCGGTTAAAGGATTAACGCTTGATCAGATGAGCGCTCTTTTTGCTTGTATTCGCGCCTGCTTTTGGATTCGGGCGGTAGATGTTCATATGGAGAATGGAAAGGAGAAATTTGTTTCCATTTTAAAGCAGTGTAGAAGTCAAGAAACTGTGGAACTTCCTTCTAGACCCTCTCCTTTGATGCTTGATCGGGAAATTAGTGCCGTTTGGAAGATGATTTCAAAGCGACTTCCTCTTCTAAAGGACCAGCCGGTGATCGTCGAGCACCTCCCCAAAGTCTTATTTGATGATTGTTCGTTTGAACAATTCTTAGGTAGATGTATTGAGTTGGTGGAAAAGGTTTATTGTCAGCTTGAGCCCATAAACTCTGAGGTGATGGCGCGTATCCTCGCAGAACTTTACGAAGATTTCCAAAAGATGCCGACTGGGAAGTTTGATCGTCGGGAATTAGCCATCAAACACTTTAGGGCGCTTGCGAAGAAAGGGGGCGCTCAAGTCGCTGAGCAAACGGTGAGGGGACTCGATCAGAAGCCCGATGTAGAAATTGAGTGTTTGGTGAAGCATCTAGAGAAGAGAGAGGATCTCTCAAGTATGGAACCTGGAGAGGTAGAGGGTGTATTACTCGTTTTAGAAGTGCTCTCCATGGATGCCAATGGTGCCTGGGGAGTGCTCGATTTTCTTTCGAAGGGGCTTAAGAAAATTGAGACGCCATATCATCGAGATTGGGCAATGAATATACAGACTGAGGCGCTCAAACGATGTGCTCCCAATGAGAGCGACACACGCCTTGCTCTTTGGATCTCGACACTTCTTATTGTCTTAAAGAGAAAACAAAATGGGGATGTTGCTCAGCTACGAGCCATTCTTCCAAAGAGGTTACCTCGGTTGGATTGGGAAGTTCACATGGCAGATTGTATTCCTCTCATGAGCCATTATGCTCGAGCCGCATTTGAGACTAAACAGAAGGTCGCTCCTCAAAAGCTGATATCTGTACTTCAGGGAGTATATTCCGAGCTCGATCCAGCTGTTATTCAGATGATTGCTTTAACCGGAACTATTCTTGGCGTGTTTGATGACCGATTAAAAGAGATTGCTGAAGATAGCCGACCAGCATCGCGATATCAGATAGCACGAGTTGTTATAGAGGGGTGTGAGAGTCGGGAGTTTGCTTATCCCGTTGTCAGACAGCTTGCGGTGGACAGTAAAAGAGCTGGTGGGGCGGAAAGAAACGAGGCGCTTCAGTCAAATGTTGCTGAGCTAATTTGGTGGTCTATACAGGGCAAAGAGGAGATGACCCGTATTGAAGGTGTGATCCAGATCCTCGGTTTTAAAGCGGTAGCCATTAGATTGCGGCTTGAGAAAGTAGATCAACTCTTAAAGGGTGTAAAAACGTGTGGGGCAGAATTTGCAGAACTCTTTGCCATTCTCGGCAAGTTTTCATTGATCCCCTGCTGCGCAAACGGTCAAGAGCGAGCGTTGGAGCGATTGGGGGCGTATAGCGAGCACAAAAAGACACATCCGCCCGAAGTGGAGTTAGTTTCTCCAGATGAGCTGATTGAACTATGCTCTAGAGTGGAAGGGAAAGAGTGCTCGCTGAAGCATCAAATGGTCTTGTATACGCTGATGTTAGAAACTGGGAAAATTGAGGCGATTCGAGATGTGATGATGAAAGTGCGCTTTGCTTTCGAGCGAGCATCAGACATGGAAAGAGTAGAGTTTCGTCCACTCCTGCGTCTTGCGTGCAGGGTCTATTTTGAGGCAAAAAAGGTAGATCAGGTGAAGATATTTGAAACTTATGTGAGTTTCATACTGTGTGTGGTAGGAGATGAGGCGTGCTTTATCGATATGGTTTGCGAAATTAACCTGTTTGATATGGCGGGGACATTTAACCACCCCCTTTTGCGAAATTGTTCTTCAATCTTCCGCCTGACAGCAATCCTCTTTAGTTTGGCAATCGATAAGCGAGAGACGATCGATCCTGCAGAGAGTAAGGTGCTCTTATTGCTTCGTTCTCTTTTGCGATCGAGCTTATCTGATATATCTGTAGATTCATTTGACTTCGAACAGTTTAAAGGGCGTATTGTCCGAGCAATTGAAGCAAATATCGACTTTGTGATGGCAGAAGGAATTGAAACATCAGTCGATCTATTGATTGAGCTCGCAAAGAAGGGAGTCGATGTCGATCATTTGCTACAAAGTGCATATGAACACTTAACACTCCCACTGCGGTCTAATCCTGAGAGAGCGATTGAGAAGCCCGAGTGTAGAAAAGCGTTTGGGCTAATAGCTGCTCATAAACAAAATAAAGCCCTTCTTGTTGATTGGATGGAGTTAATAAAGCGCGGCGTCGCTTTGGATCCGAGAGATGGGGTTAAAAAGGTGGTGGGCAGTTGTGTCACACATAAAGTGATGCACTTATTGGAGCATGAGAATCGAGTGTGGGTTATGATGGAGATGCTGAAGCTGAGCCTTGAGCATCTAGACAAGATAGATCCAGTTCATGATTTGCTCAACCCCATTCTGCAATGGGTTGATCCCAAAAAAGGGGATTTCCGTTGCATGTTTGGTGATGTTTTATGCCTCGTGAGCAAGGTCGATCTAAAAGGTGAGGGAAAGCTCCTCACTTTAGTACTCAATACTTATGATCCAAACGTCAGGTTAACAAGCAGAAACGGTGTTGTTATACTAGAAGCATTTAGGCTGCAGGATGAACAAGAAAAGTGGGTTGAAAATATCGAACTTATCGTTGCATGCCTAAATGCACTTACGAAAGAAGAGTTAGATCAATTTCAACCATTTGCAGAGCGGTTGCTTGCAGAGACAGATCCTAGAGTGGTGGCTCACCATCAGACCATTCAGTCGATGTTCGAACTAAAAACAGTGGCTCAGCTGGTCGAGAAGTTAGAAGTGCTTCGCACGCGAGAAGAGAAAATCATGCTTAAAGAGCTGAGGGCTTTTTCAGTTGATGTCCAAGGGACAAATAGTGAGAAAGTATCCTATCTGACTGCATTAGTGCGATGTTATGTAAAAGCAATTGATCTTCCCCGTGCGTCCTATTTTATCCCCGAAATTCAATCATTAGAGACCTTTTTTGATGTAGCAGCTGCTTGGGGAATGGTTGATACGCCTGATGTGCCCTCAGGGGATGATGTAGGTCTTTTAAAACTCTTAGCCAATGCAATCCAGCCCGTATGTCGCGGGGTGCTTGAGGTGCTCTCTAGTAGGGAGAAAAAAGAAGGTGTTGCGATTGAAGCGCTTCGCACATTATTTGGCGTACAGATGGAGTTGCACGAGAAATTTAGCAAATCAGAATGCTTTGCCCTTGTGGACTATGTGAAAGCGTATGAGGCGGCCCACATCGACCTACTTGAGGACCAAGACTTCAGGCGAAATGCAAGTATGAATGTGGGGCAACGGATCGTTGAAAATCGAAAGTTGGCCTATCAACTAGAAGATGGTCAGCTCACCGCTTTTATTCAAGGGCTCTCATATGGAAGAGATTGTCATCCAAATGATGAGGGGACAATGACACTTCTACTTCAACTGACAGATGTATTTTGCTCTCAAATGGGATTAGAACCTGAAAGGTGGGAGGATTTTGTCTGGGAGTTAGAGGCCTGTTTCCGTGTCTTTTTCCAAGTGAAGAGTTCACCCAGACCTCTCGAGTCCAGTTCGAGAGCTGAGCTCTATTATCCTGAAATGTCATTTCCAAAAGTTACAAACTTTGATGAGTATGGAAAACGGATGATTATCAGCATATTCAACCAAATGGTGTTGGGTGTGATGAATCTCACTTCCTTTTCAAAAGTGTCCAGATTGATCTATTTGACACGCCACCTGCGGCTTGTTTTGGGAGGGGGAATCTCCGCACCCGGATTACTAAGCCATCTTGTCACCCTTCCGACAACCGAGGCCGAGCTAGAAGATATGGTCAACATTCTCAATGAAAATGGACGTCACGTTGGAACAGGGGATGCCTCAAAGAATCAGTGTGTCCATTTCCGTCGGTTCTTTGAGCGAATTACGAACCTGATGATGAGAGGGGAGACTATCTCCCCGAGAATTGTTGAGCTTTTAGGGGACATGCTCGAGAAATTTGTGACAGTCCAACGAACATTACATGAAAATGGGCAACTTCCCATCACTTTCGAAACACTAGATATGCGGGCTGATTTTGAAGGAGACTTCCTCAGTATATATACCCGAGTCAAGCCAGAGAAGCTCTCCCCACTACTCTATGCCATGAGAAGATACCTCAGCGTCTACGACTCTGATCGACATCCTCTCTCTGGAGCTTTCCTAACCGGTCTTGAGTTCCTATTCGTTAGACTGGAACAGCGTTGGAGCACACCAAATCTCCGCATCGAAAATGAGAACCACTGCCTCATCATTAAAGAGCTATTTATTTCTTTAGGAGAAAAACTCCGTTCCGAAAGAGGGGCAAAAGAGCTCATCTCCCATTGGGGTCGATTCCTCCCCATCGTCCATCGCTATCCAGCGATCTTTGATAAGGCAGTAGCAGCATTTACAGAGCAGCTCAGTGCCAGGCCGCCAAAAGCACCAAAAGTGGAAGAAGGGGCAGAAGTCCCCAAGAAAGTCAACCACTGCACGATGCTCCAACTCGCAGCATCAGACGTCGTAGAGCTCTATCCAAAAGTGATCCATCTCCTAGAACACCCCTTCAGAGCAGATTCGCTCAAAGAGGCAAAAGGTGGAAAAGGGAAAAAAGGATCAAAAGCTTCTCCTAAGCAGCCCGCTGCCGCCGCGGCTCCCTCACCAAAAGATAAGAGTCTCACTCATCGTGGCCTTGAGGTTGCCTACAAAGTATTCCTTGCAAAAGTGAAAAAGGAAGGGTACGTTGTCGTACCCAAGGACGAGCCCGCCACCCCATAGATCTCCGCCCACAGCAGTCGCCCCTACTCCTGGGCAGCCGTCTGGGCTACCTGCCCCGACAGCTCAGGCCAGCTCCCCCCCCCCTGCCAAGTTAGCCTGCTGCATTGCGCCTGGCCAATAGCGACAGAATCTGCTTGGGCGGCGGCCCTGCATTTTGGGCGCACACGTGCTCGATAGGGGTGCGACTCTTTGAAGGGGTGTAGATTGAAGGGGCTTAGGTGGTAGACTGAGCGGCTGTGAGCTGCTCTTGCTGCTTCGCGTCAAAGCGCTTGCTGAGAGATTTCACAGAGAGAATCCAGCTGATGGTTGCTATTGTGACGATTGGAAGGAGGAGGTGGGGGATTGAGAGGACTGAGCTGGCTCCGAGCATATCGATCAATCCAATTTGGATCCACGCTGAGCCCGACTTGCCTAGGCGGGTGCCCACAACGTCAATTGCCGCCTTTCCTTTCACCTTCGCCTCTTGATCGAGGGGGATGAAAGACATCTCTTTAGTTGGGTCAAAGAAAGAGTACTTAGCTGCCTTACTCAAGATATTTTGAACCGCCCCAAACATCACTAGGAGGGTCAGTGGTGTTATCCCAAGAATGGGGGATAATTGGGCAAGAAAGCTCTTATTGAGGAGCATCAAGAAAAATGTTGCCCCCGATAGCCCCACAATGATGGGGGTAAGCTGGGCGCTCAAGTGCCAGCCAAAGTAGCGAATAATGCCTCCACCGAGGAATAATGAGGTGATCAGGGCAACAACACCAACAAGGGAGGTGACCTTAGAGGTGAAGGCCTGATAATCGGCTGGCTGAGGGAACTGCTGCTTCAGAGTGGCCTTCCACGACACTTCTACAAGGCTGATACAGAGCCCGTAGGCAACGACCATAATGGCAATCCCCAATAAGTAGCGTGACTTGATCACTTGCAAGAATCCCTCTCGAAGGGACATCTTCACCTTTTCCTTCTTCGGAGTTGTTGCAATCTGAGGATTGAAATATCTTTTATCAGTCAGTACATACTTATTCATCCACCAGTAGGCAGTCATGACAATGCCACCAATGAAGAGGACAAGTATAATTAAATATTGAACTGTCGATGTGTAGGGGAGGTGTAGTGTCATACGAGCCATATAAGCAACAAGCGGCCCAACAAGGATCGCAGCGACGTCTCCGGCTGCAATATAGATGTTATATGAGCGCTTTGCCTCATTGACTGAGGAGATATCATTCGCATATCCCCAGAACATCAGGAGAATCACCATGCTTCCCCAGAGCTCAGCTGTGACAAAGAGGAGGGCATGTGTCCAGTTTCGATAGAGTGCAATCCAGTGGGTAAATCGTCCATTAAATTTTTGAGTGAGCAGGTCCGAGGTGTGATGAGGGCTAAAGAAGTCAGAGTAGGGGAGGAGGATAAATCCGTAGATGAAGATGATGCTGAGAAAGATCGCGTGCACAGTGAAGAGGAGTCGGCGTTTTGAGAGCACATTGCTGAGCTTGGAGTAGCCTAAAGCGGCTAAAATAGCCACAGGAAGCACTACCCACCCCTTCAGGACGGGAATTACCTCCGCGCCAGACCCCCGTGAGGTGACAACAAGCGTGTCCTTCAAGACGGTCAAGATGCCGTAGTTCACAGAGATTAAAAATTTAATAAGAAGGAGGGGAAGGAGTTTCTTCAATTCAAAGGAGTGAATTGGCCATAATCTTTTTCTCCATTTGCCAAAACCCATCTCTGCCGAAGAGGTCATATTTCCCTGTTTCCTCATGTGTGTGCGTAAAATTCTCTAGAGAATAACACCAATCTCTATTTTTGACTACGAAAATTATATTTTAATTTTTGAATAGCCTTATAATCCCCCATTTAATCAGCTTTTACAGAAATTGCTGTTCAGGATTTTTTATTCGTGAAATAATGGCCCTAAATCAAAAAAAGGAACCATTTTGTCCTCCGCCTACCCCTCTCAAGAAGGCTCAATTGAGACCTCAAATAGTCGAAAAAGTCTTTTCTATCTCGCTATGTTTTACATGCTCCTTTCCAATCTCTGCGTTAGCTTTCTCGGCGCTTTTGTGAAGTTTGGGACAACTAAGATTTGTATTTCGCTCCTTGTCTTTTTGCGCTTCTTTTCCCCTTTGCTTATCATGGTTCCCTTTTTCATCTATAAGCGGACCTGGCGCTACGTGAGATCTGCTGGAGGGTTAAATATTCAGGTTTACCGAGCGATTGCTATGCTCATTTCGCAGTACTCTATTTTCAATTGCATGAAGCATTCCACCCTCTTCAATACGGCGATGGTTTCGCAAACCTCACCCATTTTTATCCCTCTCATCTCCTACTTGATTTTGGGGACAAAAGTGACTCGTTGGACCAAATTTTCTGTTGTGTCTGGGCTGGTGGGAATTGCCTTTGTTCTCAAACCTGATGGGGGCATCTTCAACCCATGGTCCTTACTTGGTCTTCTCGGCGGCCTTACCTTTGGCCTTTCCCAGGTGCTCTACGGGATTAATCGGACTGAGCAGAGGAATGATGTGAATCTCTTTTTCCTCTTTTTTATTGCATCAACCCTTTCTTTTGTAATCTATTTAATCACCTATGGCCTCACGGGCGGGGGTGGTGAAAGTGGGGTTGAAGTAATTGGCTCTGTTCCGGTGGCAATGTGGTATGTATTATTTGGGATGGGGCTGTGCACTGTTGGCAATCAAGCACTCAAGGGGCTTGCCTACTTCTACGCCAACCCGGCTACCCTGTCACCAATGATCTATATCACACTTATTTTCGCAGGGGTGTTAGATTGGATCGTTTTTGGTAAAGTGCCTGATGGATCTTCTGTGATTGGGGCAGCAATTATCTTAATGAGCGTTGCCATTAAGCTTATTTTCTACCATCAGGCAGAAAGCAAACCCTCTGTTCTTAAGCGCCAGCGTTAGAAGGCAAAAGCGAGACCACCTCGCAAGATGGCTTTGGCCCCTAGAGGGTAGCCCGGCTGGTAGCCGGCACTCTTCCATCCCAATTGGGCAAAGAGGGAAGTTGAGGTGTTTTCTTTCCAATAAATGTGAGAAATAAGAGAAGCAGCTCCACCGTAACGGGTGCGGTTATTGGCTGGATCCAAATCACCAATTGTTTCGTTTGCAAGGAATGCTTCAACTGAATTAGGGCGGTAGTGGGGTTGTTTCCAAAAATCTGCTGTAAAGCCTAGGGTGACATAAGGGAGTTTAAGGACGTGGGGGTATTCTATTCCAAATCCCCAGTAGTTATTTGGCGTGTTGTGGCCATAGCGGATGTAGGCGTAAATGGGGTGTGACTGGTAGCGAAAGAGGTTGTCAAAGTAAAACTCTGGGCCAAATGGGGTGATATTTGCCTTCGCAGCAGGCAAATAGCCGAGCTCCTTTGTGAGGGGAATCATAGGTACTTTTATCGATTTTCCAGTCACAATGTAGTAAAACCACTCATAGAGGCTATAGTAGATGAAAGGATCTGCCAAATTTGTCCACCCTATGGAGCGGAGGGAGGATTGCGAAATTGGGTCTTGGGGGTATGCGGTGTTGAGCCAGTACTGATAGGCTGCCATATCATGGCCATTTTCAAAGGGCACAGTCCACTCATCGGTAAATAAAAGTAAGTAGATAGAGAGGTCAAGGGCTGATTGCCAATAGAGGGAGGACATATTGGCCGAAATTGAGTTATTTCCAATCCAGTGCATTCGAATCCGATTGGCAAAGACCATGTCTGCCTCGACGCCTCCTGCGGCAATCGCAATTTCATCCGATATGGAGAGTCCCGGTTTAGTTGCATAGGATGTTGATCCTCCTCCCAATCCGTAGGGGAAAGGGGCATGAACAGAGTAGCCTCCTAAGGAAACCTTGTCCGAGCCGAGTGTGCGAATTCGATAGCCATGCCCAAACACTTCGTGGTTGGTGGTGACCATGAGCTCGTTTAAGGGGCCCCAAATAAAGAAAAGGAGGCCGAACCGGACAAAACCATTCGAGGGTTTTCTCGAATACCGCGCTTTGTCAGAGTATATTTGGTCTTCCCAGTAGGAAAACCCGTCATGAACGGTGATCCAATCTTCCCCCGCAGCATATGGAGAGAAGTATTGGTCATAAATGAGCTGGTTTTCTGCTGAAACCAACGCTGAAACTGATAAAAGCAAAGCAATGAAACGCTTCAAACGGGACTCCTCGTTCATTTGAGGCTCTTTAGTTTACCAAAGACGGGGAAAATCCGCACCTAAAAACTTATGTAAGGCTTGATTTGTCGGGCACTTGTCTCTTTTTGGTAATCCCGTATAATCCAAATGGAATGAGGAGCAAGAGAATCAATGATCCCCCTAAAAGCATTTCGTAATAGAAAATGCTTTCAAGTTGTAAGAAAGTGGGAGGGATAAAGCCTATTCCCATTCCAAAAAGGGATGTAGCAATTCCCATAATCGCCGTACAATAGATTCCCACCCGTCCACCCGGCACCGTAAATGAGCGCTTAACCTCTCTTTTTTTGTGGTGAAGAACCAGTCCGCTGACAAAAAGAGCAATATAGACCAAAAGGGCTAAAATGCCCGTAATGGCCGATAAAAACCAAAAGGAGCTGTTTACCGAAGGGAAGAGGATATAGGCAAAGCTTAAAATACTTACCAAACACCCTTGTAAAATCAACAAATTGCGAGGAACATGGTTGCGATTGGTTTGAGAAAAGATCTCTGGGAGCAACCCATCTTGACTCGCGACAAGAAGACCCTTAGTGGGACCAATAATCCATGAGGCAACACAAGCTAGGGCACCTAAACTCATGACAAAGGCTACAACGGGAGTTAAATAACCCACTCCAAATTGGGTGAGAAAGATTTGAAACGCCTGAATCGATCCAGTAATCAAGTTAAGCTCACTATGTGGCACCACCGTGGCAATGGCAAGCGACCCAAGGACAATTGAGGCGAGAATCACCACAACAGAGATGCATAATGCCTTTGGATAGTCCCTACGAGGATCTTTCATCTCTGCTGCATGTGTGGCAACCATCTCAAGCCCAATTAAGCCAAATAGGACATTGTTAAAAAAGGCAAGCTGACCAAGCGCCTTTTCTTGCGGAATAAATGCGCTAGCCGAGTAGGAAATTTGAGAGTCTCGGCCAATAGAAAGCCAAATTACGCCAAGGATGATGATGACAGCCATCGGCACGAGTGTTCCATATATTGCCCCGAGTGTGCTGAGCTGGCTCGATCGCTTCATTCCACTCAAATTCATAAAAGTGGCTCCCCAAAACAGAATGTGTACTGCTATCACCATATAGACACGACTGTCGGCAAGTGTGGGAAAAAAAATATAGGCGACAAAACCCGAAATGAGGGACATAATCGTTGGGAACCAGACCACATTGTAAAGCCAGTTGAGCCAGATCACAGCAAAACTCATCCGTCGACCAAGTGCTTCCCGTACCCAGACATAAATTCCCCCGCGGTTGGGCCATCCGGTTCCAAGCTCTGCTGAAATGAGAGCTGCTGGAATAAAAAAGCCAATCCCGGCGATGAGATAGAAAAAAACAAGAGAAAACCCGAATGTCGCCGCAATTGGCAGCGTGCGGATGCTATCAACTGCAATGATATTAATCATTACAATTTGAAAAAGGCCCAAAACCTTATCAGATTGCGTCCTCGGGGTTGCCACAGATGAATGCCCATTTTTTTTCCATCCTAAGCAATTCAACTGATTATATCTATGAAAAATTTTGCCTTCAAAAGTGGGGGCGGGCGTGGCCACAATTGAAACCCATCACCTGTGGATAAGGCGTGGTTGCAAAACTATTTTACCGACTGAGGAGGGGGTGGCCGCAGCCACAACTACGCCGTTTCATCAAGAATAGGGGTTGCTGCCTTCTCTTTTGATTCTTTCTCGACGATGAGTGTGACACATGAGTCAGACCAGACATTAAGAGTAGTTTCGATCATGTCAATGACTGCGTAGAGAGGGAGAATGAGTCCCATAATCTCGAGTGGTACGCCCATACCCGCCAAGATGGCACTTGAGAGGAAGTAGCATCCCATTGGAATCCCCGCATTACCGATGGCGGCGAATGTTGCGACAAAAATCCAGAGGAAGTAGTCAATGGGTGAGAAGGCCACACCATAGGCACTTGAGACAAACAAAGTGGTAATCAGAATAAAGGCTGCACACCCGTTCATGTTAATGGTGGAGCAAAGAGGGAGCGAAAAGCCTGAAATCTTCTTCGATACGCCCAGATTCTCCTGTGCATTCCTCATCGCAAAAGGGAGAGCAGCATTGGAGGATTTGGTGAAAAAGGCAACCGAAAGGGCCTGGAACATCCCTTTCAGCGAGCGAATAGGGGGAATGCGCTTCATCTTCAAGAGGGCAGGAAGGACCACAAGTCCCTGGATCAAGTTAGCACCAATTACTACTCCTGCGTAGATGAGGAGAGTCTCGGCCCCCATCTTCCCGGAATCGCCAATGTGTGAGGCCATCTGCGAAACAAACGCCCAAATGGCAATCGGCATAAACTTAATGGCAAACTCGACAAATTTAATCAGCGCTGAGAAGAGCCCATCAAAAAATCCGTGGAGAACTTCTTTTTTCTCCTTCGGGAGGGAGAGGACTGATAGGCCAAATCCCAGAGCAATCAAGACCACCCCAAACACATTGTTGCTGACAAACACTTCGGCGATATTAGAGGGAAAAATAGCAACCAGTGAATCCAAATACCCTTTTGAGTGGGCAATTGCTGGGGCTGTGCCCCCTGTGCCAGCAAGTAGAGAAGCATCGGGACCGACTGCTAGATATAGACCAAGGGCTGTTGTGGCAGCAATAATTGTCGTCATCAAGGTATACTTAAACACTCGAAGTCCCAGAACGCGAGTCTCTTTGAGACTTCCCATCCCACTAAAGGTGGCCACAATCGAGAAGAAAAGAATGGGTAAGCTGATTAATTTGAGTGTCTTAACCACTATTTCTGAGATGAAGTGGGTGATTGTGTTGAGGGCGGGAATTCCGGATAGGCCTGTCCAAACCCCTAACCCAACGGCAATTAGGAGGAACCAATTGGACGTAAATAGTGTTTTAAGTCGACTCAACATCGCATGCCTCTATCAGCTGATAGGTCCTATTATACTCCGATTTTCAATAGTTTACAACCTGTTTTTGTAGACAATTCTTGACGCAAGTGGGGATATTTCCAAAAAAGTCATAGGATAATAACTCTCGAGTTGCTAGGGGAAGGTAGATTGGTCCCATCTAAAGGGCTCTTATAGCATGAAAGGAATTGGAACAGTTCTGTTGTGGAAGCGATTTTCTTCGCTCACCTATCTCAACTTGGCACAGGTGCTCCTTGTGCTGGTCGATAGTATTTTCCGCCTCATTGTGGTCTATTCCCTAATTGATCGCCTCGGAGATGACCAAACTAACACCATCCTGGCTGTTTCGGCAGTTTTATTTGTCCTTCCTTTTCTCGTTTTCACCGTTCCAGCTGGTCAACTCGCTGACCGAGTGAGTAAAAAGCGGCTCATTGTGTGGACGCTACTTGCGGAAGTTGTGTTTATCACCATTGGTTACTTTGCGATAGGGTCCAAGAATATGTATGGCACTTACTCGGCACTATTTCTTGTCGCCCTTCAAACCTCGATCTTTAGTCCGGCCAAATATTCCATCCTTCCCGAAATTGTTCCTGAAGAGCGGATTTCACGTGCAAATGGCTATCTCACTCTCTATACCTACCTGTCGATAATTGCTGGCACATTTCTCGCCTCCTTTATCACAGAAATTACCCATCGGGACTATGCCTCTGTCACATTGCTTTGTTGGGTATTTGCTTGCCTTGCTCTCTTTTTTGGATCGCAAATTGAGAAGACACCCGTTCAGAACCCCAATGCGAAGATCAGCCCCTTGGTTCTGATTGAAATTTATCGGTCGCTGAAGATTGCTTCCAAAGTTCCTCATCTCCTTTTGGCGCTCTTTTCGACCGCCTATTTCCTCTTTTCAGCAGCCTTTACCCAACTCAACCTGATTCCATTTGGGGTGCAGTCACTCGGCATCACCGATGTGCAGACCGGGTATGTCTATTTGGCAGCGGCCCTGGGAATAGGGGTTGGGTCTTTTATTGTTGGGACCCTTTCGGGCAAACGTGTTGAATTGGGGCTTTCCATTTGGGGGGCATTTGGAACGGCTACTTCGTATGTTTTACTCGGTCTATGTGAGGGGCACCTCTTTTTTGCCTGTCTACTCTTCTTCTCGGTGGGGATGCATGGGGGGCTTTTCGTCGTTCCACTCGATGCCTACATTCAGGTGGCAAGCCCGAAAAAAGACCGGGGATTTATTGTTTCCACCTCGACATTTTTGAGCTTTGGCTCGGTTCTCATATCGGCGGGCTTTTTGGCGCTGTTAGGAAATGTGCTCGAACTAAAGGCGTTATATGGATATGTCATTGTGGGAGTGATGTCTTATTATGTGGCGACAAACATGTTTTTCAAGATGCCCCAGTACATGACGCGCCTTTTTGCGCTTATAGCTGGGAGAATCTTTTATCGCTACACGAGTAATGAGGTGCCTGAAAAGGGAATCTTGGTCTGTCGTCAACATGGACTCGAAAAGTTGTTTGCTCTTGTCAATCTCTTTCAGCGAATTACTTTTATCGTCCCCCGCTCTACCGCGCCATCGGGGTGGACAATCTTTTTCTACCGGCTATTTAATAAACTTCCCCTCCACATTGAAAACAAGCAGCTTGCCCGCCAGTCTCAAAAGGAGCTTGAAAGGGTAAAGAGGCAGGGGGCCATTGCCTGCTATTTACCCATTGATAAGAAGGGGGGAGCGCTCAGTGAGCAGGACGAGATCAATCTCCACGCCCTTCAAAACGCTCTTGGCGAGGAGCTGATCCCAACAGAGATTGTTCGAACCAATGGAAACTCGAATGCCCATTCATTCTTTCATTTTTTACATGTGCTTCATGGTCAGGTGAATGTAGAGTTTCAGCAGCCGAAGTAGTTGTCTATTTGTATTCTCAAGTGTTATTGTAGTTAAAAAACTAAATAAATAATAATATATGAGATTTGAAAATAGAACTCCTGAATTCTACTCGGTAATTAAACGGTCGATGGATTCAGATGTAACCATTTCTAACCAACCCGAACATTTTTTCGATCTAGATGGGGCCGCGATATATGAGTGGACCGGTGATCTTCCTCCCGAAGCTGTCCGTTCTCTTGATATTATTGATGTTTTGGGGAAAGAAGTTCCGATACGATCCATTCTACAATCAGGTCGAACAGGAGAGGATATTTTTTGTGGAATAGCAATTGGAGAGGTGTGGACAAGTGGGGAAACGGACCCTGATAATAAGTTGCTCGTCACTTTCAAGGGTAAATATGACCCAATCAAAGGGGAAAAATGCCTCATCGATACTCTGAAGAAAAAGTTCAAAGAGCGATACGATTCCAAGAGTTATAAGCTAAAAGATATTGAAACCGACTTTGAGCATCGCCTTGTCCAAGACAAAGTCGGTCAGGTAGGAGTGGCACTCATAATCAATGGCTTTGCTTACCCTTCGGTAAATGAGAATGTTGAGGCGAGCTTTTTAGGTAAAAAATGTGCCTTGCAAAAAGCGGACTACGAAATTATTCCCTGTGGAAAAGAGGGGGTATCGGATGTGATTGGCGCCTCGGTGAATATCGGGGCGTATGATGTGGAGGCACATGTTGATCTTGCAGACAGCCACATTTACACTCATTCTCCTATTAACGTGTCGTCAATGAATACTCTCCGTGGTCCAGGCGATAGTTTCAAGCTATATCTGAGTCAGAGTAACACTATTTCTCCACTAATCATTAAACAATGTAAGCAGGAGCTTGGCTCGGATCTTTCAGCGTTGATTTGTGATGCAAGAGCTAACTATAAGATGACCTATAACGGAAAGAAAAGTGATCCGGCCTGCACGAATAGGCGGATTGCTGAAGTGGCCCCAACTCTACTTGTGGGTGTGCGCGAACATGACTCTGATGAGAAGGTACCCTATGAAAATGTCATTTATGCCCTCGATATGAGACAAGATGCAACTGCGCTTGATGATATTGATGAGCTATTGGGAAAGAAAGTATTTCTCGTCATCGATGTCAATGTACTTGGAACTGAATTGGTACGATCGGCTTGTTATCCGGTTGTAAATGGCCTTTTATGGGATGAGATGATGGAGGTGCTTACACGCACGTTTAAATCCAAGCAGGTTGTTGGCGCAGCAATTGTGGGAATGTGTCCTGATATGTGTTCTCATACATCCAATGTAGCAGTGGCAACTCTGATGAAGAAAATTTGTGTGCTCCACAAGAAGTATTCAAGTTCTTTACAATAAATGACAAAAGGGCTATCACCTACCCCTAAAGATTTAATCAGGGGTAAGCGATGGTTCGGAAATTTCTTTTTGCAGCTTCTTTATTTTTTGCAACGAGCTCTTATTGCGATGTGAGTGAGATGATTTATGCAGCAGATTGCTATGTCAAGCGGCATGAGGCTAATGGGACAAAGATTGCTTGGCATGATCACTTGCGTGATCAAGTGGTGAATGGACTTGAAAGAGAGGCCGAACAGATCACTTTTCGAGATCTGACAGCCCGCGTAGATGAAGATTTGCTCGATGTTGTCGCTCAAGAGCTATACTTAATTGATTCGAAAACATGCTTTATCTTTGTCTGGCCAAAGTTTCAGAAGATTGCTGAGCAGATTGAAAAAGAGATCGAAAGTCACTTCCATATTTGTTACAAAAAGGAGTTTGAAGCTAAGCGGTTTGCCCGTTCATACTTGATTTCCTCGATAAAGGATGAGGGAGAGGTTAAATACCAGACGAAATATTTCCCTGAAAGGAAACCGGGGATCTGCTCAGTCTACCT
Source organism: Chlamydiia bacterium (assembly GCA_022601545.1). Lineage (GTDB taxonomy): Bacteria > Chlamydiota > Chlamydiia > Chlamydiales > JAJACM01 > JAJACM01. The sequence goes on from JAJACM010000031.1 coordinate 74,401, forward strand.
GGTTCGGATAGAGAAGTATGACAATTTTGAGCAGCTTGTCGAAAATGTGAAATACCACCCTTTGTTTGGACGGGAATTTATTGATCTGATTGGTGATCGCCAATTTGCAAAACAGGAAATTTTCCCCTTGTTAAACAATCGCACGCTTGCCTATCTCAATCTGCATGAGCCAAATGGGGCGCCGAGATTGTTCCGGTCAGTTGACCAGTTGATTCGGAATTTGAAAAGTGAAAAGGTGGACTTTGAAAGCTTTTGTCTAGATGGGGAAGCGGTCTTAGCCCTTTATGGGTTGAGTCAGGGGATAGATAAGCCCACCTTTATCGCCGAAAAGCAAAAGAGCTTGCCCAAGTCAAACTATGTCAATAATAAGCACGTTTGGAATGTAATGGGGATCAACGAGAAAGATCTCATCTACAATCCGACCCTCACACTCACCTATAAAGGGTTAAAAATCCTGGCGCCAGAAGGGATGGCAATCACCCTTACCCGCAATCCCACCGACTATCCCTTTGATGAACAGAAGGTGATCGACTATCAGCGGCTCGCGCGCAAGGTAGAGCGATTTATATGTAAATAACCCGATAGGTGGGGTAGTAGTAGGGTGTATAGTAGTAATAGCCATCATCAGGTATGCAAACAAGACTTAATAAAAGTCCGAGTAGGAACAATTCAGGCGCTTCACAAAAGTCGGCGATCACAGCAGCAAAGGCAACTGTTGACCCCATTAGAGCGACTGTAAGGGGGAGCGCTCCAAAAAACGAGAGGGCAAATGTTGTGACTGCAGCTGTGACAACTCCAAGCCTACGGATATTTGCACAAGTATCTCCATTGCACGTGAGAAAATTTGTTAGGTTTTGGGCGAACGTAGTGCAATAGACTGAGCAGGGTTCTGAGTGACCGGCATAAAACATACTGAGTTCCTTTGTATCAATTTTTGTCAGGTGATTATAGCTGAAAGCAGGAATTAAGAAAAAGCTTCATCTATTACGGGTTTTGCTGCTGAATAATAACTGTCTGCTGGGGACAAAGCGCGCCTCTCACGGTTGCAATCATAAGTGCAGGGAGCATGATCGCATATAGGATATCATCCACTTCCCATGGGAATTCTTCTGCCCCTATCAGTAGCAGGCCAGAAAGGAGTGAAAAAGCGAGCAGTTCAGGCATTTCACCAAAGTCAGCAATAGTTGCGCCACATACAATGATGGAAGCTGCAATTGCTAGGGTATAAGGGAGCGCTCCAAAAAAGGAACATGCGAGAGTGCCAACTGTCGCGATAACAAGTGCCATCCGGCGAATCGATTCAAGAGATGTGTCTTCTTCGTATAGTTTTGTGATGTTGTTTGAAATTGTATTAATCGTGGTCCCAAAGTTTGGACCGGCATGTACGACTTGTGCCATAGTATTTCCTCCTCATTTATGGAAAGTGAGTATAATTGGGGTGTTTGATTAAGAACAAGAGCTAAAAATCATTTGATTTGAAGAGAAAAATTGAGTATTATGTACTGAAAATTAGGATATGGGTATGAAGCATTTGATTTTGCTCTGGATCTTCTCTACAGTCTGCTTTTCGGCGAGTGTGCAAGAGCTTGCGGAGGGGTTTGCCAACCACGCCGATTTTGATGGGGCATCGATTGGGCTCTATATTGTTGATGTGGGAAGTGGGGAAGTGGTGGCAAATGTGAATGGAGAGAAATGCTTCACGCCAGCGTCCACTCAGAAGCTTTTGACAACAATAGGGGCGCTTGAGCTGTTGAGTGGTGAGGATCAGTTTGAGACGCAACTTGAGTACGATGGGGAAATTAGTCCTGATGGGGTGTTGAAGGGAAATGTTTATATTTATGGAGGGGGAGATCCAACCTTTGGCTCGCCAAGAGGGGAGCGGTTCAGCCATTTGGGGGTGTTTCGAAAATGGAAAGAGGCATTGATGACCAAAGGGGTATGGAAAATTGAGGGGAATGTGATTGCCGATTGCTCTCGATGGGTAGATGAGGGGCCTGTTGGAACGTGGTATTACGAAGATTTGGGCAATTATTTTGGCGCTGCAGCGAGTGCGCTTACTTTTCATGAGAACTTGTACTATCTTCATTTGCAGTCGGGTGAGGAAGGGGGAAGTGTTGAAGTGAAGGGGACAACTCCCCGTGAGATTCACGCCTCATTTGAAAATGGTTTGAGGGCAGCTGGGCCGAAAAGCGGGGATCAGGCATGGATTTTCACTTCTATGGTGGGGGTCGATCGGGTATTGAAGGGGACGATACCCTGTGGTCAGGAGCAATTTACGATTAAAGGGGCACTGCCTAACCCACCTCTTGTGTGTGCTGAGATGTTTAAGGGATATTTGAAGGAGCTGGGAATTGAAGTGGATGGTGGGGTGAAGGTGCAGAGTGTAGCGGGAGCTGGGCGAAAGTGTTTGGATGTACACTCATCACCTAGGATCGAAGAGTTGGTGGAGGAGACCAATCAGAAGAGTGTAAACTTGTATGCTGAACATTTGTTAAAGAAGGTGGGCGAGGAAGCGATTGGTGTGGGATCAACTGAGTCTGGCGCATTGGCTATTAAAACTTTTTTTGAAAACGAGGGGATCGATTGTAAGAAGGTACGGATTCAAGATGGGTCTGGTCTTTCGAGATCAAATGTAGTCACGCCCAAGTTTTTGACCGATTTGCTTGTATATATGAAGGGGAGAGACTCATATAGGGCATTTAATGACTCATTACCTGTCGCTGGATCTGCTCGCGGGGGGCTGTCTCACTTTGGGAAGGATAGCGTGTTGAGGGGGCAGGTGAGGGCAAAGACAGGTTATGCGGGCCAAGTAAGAGCCCTATCGGGGTACCTGGCACTGGGAAATCGGGAATTTGCGTTTGCAATCATAGCAAATTATTTAATTAACGGTGGTGATCGGTGGAAGGATCACCTCGTTACATTTCTTGAAAGGGTCGTGGCCCAGGAGTCGAGTCGGAAAATAGACTTGTTGAAAGAGGGGGTTTCAGCCAACTACTATTTAGAGCAGGCTAAACCATAGCAGATTCTTCATCTCTTCTGCCCGTTAAATTAAAATATTAATTTAACTCATTGAAAAAGAAACGTTTCAATAATAGCTCTTGATGTGATATAATGTTTAAGAAACTTTTTTGTTTCGGTAGTTTGATTTCAGTTTGTCTGAGTATTAAACTACAAATTAAATTTTTATATGTGACTCTGGAGTTTTATATGCAAAGAGTAACCGATTTGTTACGTGAAGTAGATGTTTTTAGACCATTTATTTCAACACGTGCTATGACTGTCCGCCCGCCTCGGACACCTCTTTTGTGCGCAGAGTCACTCCCCCCTGTTAAAGCCAAAGGGCAGTTTGAAGTTGATAAACTGCTTCTCGAGGAATTTCACAAGGCAACAAGCTCCATCACTGCGTCAGTTCCTTCTGTTAGAGCGTTGCGGCTAGCCACTGCGATTGAACAGCTCGGTCGCTTTGCAATCTCTGATATGGTACTACTCAAAGAAGCGCTGGTTTATGTCCATACAGAGGAAGGGCAGTGGTTTTTCAATCAGCTCATGATGAATATGATTCGCTCCTCAGGTGATGAAGGGTTAGCCGGATTGATCGAGTCGATCCCTTGTATGGGGGTGGAAGACATTTTAAAAGCGGTTCGAATTAACATTGAGCAGGCCAGTCACAACTTTTGTTTTATCGGGCTTGATCCACTCCGTGCAAATATGGACGAACTAGAAGCAGCTATTGATGCAGATGCTCGCCATGCTCTTTTAGAGAGTGCGTTTGAGCTCCTTTCAAATATAGATTCAACCGATCCACGCTTTATCGCCCTTTCGTCATCATTGCGATCAGGGGACTTTGAGGGGTTCCAGATGGCTTTTGCTAGCCTTCTTGACTCTTCTGCTGAGGCATATCGAGAGAGTGAGGAATATGTTCCGATGACACGGGCGCAAGAGTTTAGTGTGCGCATTAAAAACTATCCACTTGTCGGCTCAGGTGCTTCAGGGTCAATTTTTGCGTTTGCCCATGAGGCAATTTGCGCAGATAAGCATGTATTGAGTGTGGCTCGCAATTTACACCACGATGTTGAGGCTCTATCACACATTGAAGAGGCTGGCATATATGAGGCTCGTGTGGGTGCAGTATTTAGTTTTGCAGCCCGCTTCTTTGATCAAGTCAAAGCTTCTACACGCTTAACCTCAAATATTCGGCAAAGTCAACCAATTGGTTTGTTAACTAGAACCTTTAGAGATGCCAATACACAGCTTTCCCAAAAGCTAGATGGATGCGTTCACAAGTTCTGTGGATGTAACCTGTCAGAGGATAGAAGATGGCATACGGCTCAAAACTCTTACCTTGGTCATGTAAAGGTTGAGGTGGTCGACACAAAGTACCTTGGACGATCAGCACTCGCATTTAACTTGCGCGTTGGTTCGGGGCATACAGCTGCAACAGAGGGGCAAATTCGACAGTTTGGTGGGCATGGAGGATGTATTTATGTCCGAGATACACCTACTGATATCTACCCTGATCAGGATGTATTTAGAGCGTTTGGAGATGCGATTGGACATGAAGTATTAGGACCATTGATTCGCAAAAAAGATTTTACTGCCCTCTCGCTCATTCAGTATTGTTGTGAGAATGAGGCGTATGGAGCGTGTAGCTTCGTAAAAGCACAAGCTTTGGTTGGAGGGTTCTCAAAAGGAGAGGTTGAGCATCGAATTGGCCTTGCTCTTGGGCAAATCTTGGCCTGTGGACGCGTTGATGAGCCAATGTCAATGTTTTCATTCTATAGCGAGCACTTTTCAGAAGCAGCAAGACGGGCGAATGTCGGGCTTGTTGAATTTAGCACCGATCTCTCTCCTGAGCGATCGGATCGACTCCTGAATGAGGGACCATCAAAGAACCCGGGATACATCCTAGGGTCAATGCAACCAGCACAATCCGATGCGCCATGTTTTCGACGGACAGTTGTTCCCGAGACAACAATGGGTGAGCGCCTAGGTGCGCGTCTTGGTTTAACAACCCTTCCCGAAGCGCGGGAAGTAAAAACTGTCAATTTTGAGAGTGTAGTTGTGACAGGGGCGCCCGTGCGGCCAGCCTTTGAGAAACGCTATTCACCAGAAGAACTATCTGCTTTGAGAGAGAGGTGGAACATAGGGCCTGATGAGCAAGTCGTTATGATTTGCTCTGGAGGCTTTGGTGAAAGCACAAACTACATTGATCAGATCGCTCTGGCTCATGCCGAGAAAGGTGTGGCGGCTCCTAAAGTGCACTATATCCAGATTTGTGGAAGAAATGTGGCCGAAAAAGAGCGGCTTGAAGCGGGGATAGAAGTTCTGAAGGCCCCAAATGCCTCATTTCAGGTGTGGGGATATACAAGTGCTGATGATATGGCTGGACTCTATCAACTGGCTCACTCTACTGTTGATGTCAGCGGGGAGAAGAGAGCAGGGCTTATGTTGAGCACAAAGTCAGGTGGTGGAACAACTGGTGAAGTACTCGTTACCGGTACCCGAATTGTGACTTCTGGAAATCCTCCATTCTCATGGGAGAAGGAAAACCTAGAGGTGATGGAAGGGTATGGTCTAGCAACAACATTCAATGCGCCAGAAGAGATGATTCCTCAGCTATTTGCAACACTCGAGGCAGAGCTTCCACAAGGCTACGACACACCACCTTTGGATGCCACCCAGTTTGCACGCGCATCAGGAGAGATCTCAGATCGTCTCATTGAGTATGCTGATCGAACAAGCCAAGCCGCCCTTGACCAATTATTGGGGCTTACTGGTTAAGCCTAATCGCCACTTCAAGTTGATTCAATCTGCTTGCAAATATGGAACCCAAAGTCGTATCAACTATTTTCGGTGCGTTTTCTTATCGTATTGTGCGTTGGAACTATTGAGTGAAATGCCCAGGAGAGGACTCGAACCTCCACACCTCGCGGCACCAGAACCTAAATCTGGCGTGTCTACCAATTTCACCACCTGGGCTTGAAAAACTATGCGAGAGAATAGCCTTTTTTGAATTTCACGTCAATGGTCGATAGAGATTTTTTTTTCTCACTCTCACCCCTTGCCCAAAAGTAGAAAAAATCTTATACTGATCACCCACAACGAAAGGTAATAGTAAATATTACAATTAACACTCTGTGCAATTATACTAGCCACTAATAATTTTATTATTTGTGTTAATATCAATAGTTTAGTATAATTGTTATCTTAATTCAATGGAGAGGATAAGATATGAATATTGCCGCAGCATCTTTACAAATTAAACATTTTGAAGCGACCCGAACTCCCTATCAAGTTGAAATTTTAGGGGATGAAATGAGTGTGACCGAATCAACTCCTGAAGCTTGGCGCGAAGGGTGTGTTCAACAGTATGATGCGATGCGTCAATTTTGTATCGCCAAGCTAAGAGATCGCTCAATTACACATGAGATGAGCGAGGGTGTCGATTCTTTAATCTATGTGGTTAATGAAGCGATGAAAAGACATGCAAAGCCGCCAACGCCTGGAACTGTTCAGAAAGCGCTTTCTGTTTTTCAGAGTACGCCAAAGGTGATGCCGAACGATGCCATATCAAAACAGCAGTTAGCTCTACTAGAGCGCCGTTTGTTTGCAATGCGTCTGGGTCCAGATGTCGATCCAAATGACCCTCAAATGGCTCCCGATTCTCCATTTAGAAAGTTCCTTAAAGCCAATGCGCTCCATAGCCGTTTCCAACGGCTCAAGTTGCACGCTCCAAAGGCGGGCATGTTGCCATTCCCCACTGCTGATGGGAAAGAGGTGCGTTGGGTTAACTTTGAGAGTTTGGAAAGAGTGGAAATTAGAGAGGACCACCCTTTAAATCAGAGCTTGGAAAGAGAGGGGATTAGAGAGGACAACCCTGCGACATCGGGTAAATTTACTCATGTGATGAGAGTGAAGGCTGGCGCTGATACAGTTGGTGCATTTGACGAGGGTGAAGAGCTTTTCTGTGTGAATGAGAAAAATGAGTTTAAGGCGAACAAGTTGAGCGAGCCTTATAATGTGCTTCATAGAGGAATTGTCCAGTCGGATGCGATTATGGGTCCTATTCCAGTCATGGAAGTGAGAGATCCTCAGGAATGGGGTGGTGGAAATGTGATCCGCATGTGTGTGGCGTTTGTTCAACATGATGGAACACCTACAATTGGATTTGGCGACCACTCGTACATTGAGATGATGGATAAGGATGGGAATGTTTACTCAGTTGGGGTATATGGACGTCCTGAGTTTGATGCGCTACTCACTGGGAAGGCTGCGAAACTCACTAAAATTCCCGGATGGCCATTTGGAAAGAGAAATCCGTTTGGCTTAATGGGAAATGCGCCTGGGAAAACATTTACTCCCGATTCTTACTCGGTGATGCCACATAATCAATATAAGGTGACCCATTTGAATGTCAGGGTTTCTGATGAGCAGTTTAAGCAAGCTTTTGCCCATATGGAAGAAGAGCATGCGCGTAACAGGGATACAAGCCCCCATGCGCAGGTGCCAACAAATCTATTGATGGATAACTGCACAAGCTGGGCTACACGTCACTTTGAACAGATGACGGGGGTTCAAGTTTTTCACCATATGACTATTGGTGAAAATATGTTTCGCCGATGGGCTCCAACTCTTTTGATTCGAGGCATGGATTATGCCAAGGATACATACGAAGGGTGGACAAGTGGGTTGTCACCAAGTAGAAAGAGACTGGCTGATCGCGCCTGTCACTATAACCCTTTTGTTTGGGGACCAAATCTCTTCTGGGTTGGTCTTGGTAAGACAATTGGTTCTGCAAATGTCGTACGAGGAGTTGGTGGAGAGCGCGTCCGGTTGCGCAGGTTGCTTACCAACCCTGGTGCAAACCGGTTCGCCAGCCCACAGCAAGCAGCACACTCTTGCCGTCGTGAAGTTAAGGTGGCTGAAAGAGAGGGGCGTCTTGTTGAAGGGGCAACCACTGATATGAAAGTGATTGACTTAACCAAATAAGCTTTATATATTCTCCCTCTTAACGGAGGGAGAATATGTCATCTCTTGTAGGACATTCAGTTCTCATTATTTCACTTGATATTGGCTCGGGACATCGCTCGGTTGCTGAGGTATATGCTCAAATGGCTCGAGATTTGGGGGCGAAGGTTACCATTCTCAATGGCCCGCGTGAGCTTTTTGGTCTTTGTGATGTGCAGGGGGCGATTGGCCATCTAGGGTCACTTGGAGCTTGGAATGGGATTGGCCTTTTAAAAGAACACTACTTCATCGGTCCTCAGAAGGGTGATTTAGCCGATGAACTCATTGATCAAGCGGCTTGTCGACTCAGAGAGCTTGGCAATCCCGAGATAATCATTTCTACCTATGCTTTTCATGCAGAGATGATCGCACGCGCTGCCCTTCAGGTTGGGCGGGGGTGTTTACAAGTGGCCACTGATAAAGTGCAGGTGACCACCGATACTTTACTAGAGGGGACTCCTTCACAAAATCCTTGGTTTTTCTTCGGTTCATGGGATACCCCTGATACACTATATGACAGGACAGATCATCTCCCCTTTCATGTTCGAGGTGATCGGGTGAGGCAGCTTGGGCTTGCTGTACGGGCGCCTTTTCTTCGCCAGTATGATGAGAGGGGGCTAAAGAAGAAATATGGGGTTGGGGCTGATAAGAAGGTGGTTGTCGTCTGTTCTGGTGGGTTGGGAACTCCATTTGAATTGCCAAGGCCCATTTCGGGAGTGAAGATGTTTGTTCTTTGTGGGCAGAATGAGGAGTTGAGGGAGCAGCTGGATGCAAAGGGGGTATCGGCTTTTGGCTATGTTGATGGCGAGGTGATGGCGGAGCTCTTTTGGCTTGCTCGCACGGGGTGTGTGTTGAGTTTTAAGGTGGGAGGAAGTACGACAGCAGAGTGTTTGGCTATTGGTGTGAAGGTGTTGTTCCCTAAAGTGATTCCCCTTGTTTATGAGGTGCCAAACCAGGCGTTGCTGATTGAGTCGGGGATTGGGTGGGAGTATGAGGGGGATGTGACAAGTGCTGTTAGACGGGTGCTTTTAGAGGGGGGAGGCAAGTATGAGTGTCGGTATCCATTTATCACGACTGAGCGGTTTATGGAGGTGGCGAAGGAATTGCTAGTAGGGGCCAAAAGGGGTGAAAATCCTCTTCAAAACTAATTAGCTTTTTGCTACCATGCTCTTTCATGAAGCCCAAAGATTTAAAATATCCCTATACCTTTGAAGAGCGAGAGCCCACTTTGTCTGAAGGAGTGCTCTTTCTTCCTCCCCACTATTTGAATCACGATGCCCATAAGGGCCGCTTTGATGAATTGTTTAAGACATCTCAGCCCTTATATATTGAGTATTGCAGCGGGAACGGGGAGTGGATTTTAGAGCAGGCTGAAAATCGGCCCGATGTGACGTGGATTGCGGTGGAAAAGCGGATTGATCGGGTGCAGAAAATTTGGGCGAAGATGAAAAACCGAGGGGTGGGTAATCTGATCATTGTATGCGGGCAGGCGGAATGCTTGACAAAGCATTATTTGAATGATGGGTGCATTGATCAGATCTATATCCATTTTCCCGATCCGTGGCCAAAAGATCGACACGCCAAGCACCGCTTATTTAAGGATGATTTTGTAAAGGATATGGCGCGCTGCATGCGGGATGGAGCGGAATTGCGACTGGTCACTGATCATCAAATGTATGGTGAAGAGGCGGCGTTGACTTTGGCTCAAAATGCTTCTTTTTCCCCTCTATTTCCCGAGCCCTACTATGTTGTTGAAGAAAAGAGCGAGGGTTCAAGCTATTTTCACCGTTTGTGGCTTGAGTTGGGGCGCTCCATTTATATTGTAAAGTTTCAAAAAGAGCTCCACTATGCAGCAGATTCGACTCGACCTCAGTGCCAACAGCCCGCTCAATTGGGAAGTTGAACCCAAAGATGGAATTCCCATTTTATGGTGTCTAGATTTTGGCTTTGATCGGCCAGGCCTTTCTTTTACCAATCAAATTGTCTTCGGTTCCCACTTACTGGCTATGGAATCATTTTGCGAGAAAGTTCTTCCGGCATGGGTTGAAGAGACCCATGGTGTGCTCATGTATCGAGGGAATGGTCTTTTTCACGATCAAATTGCCTCTGATTTGCAGCTTGGTGAACATTTAGATGAGCTGAGAGGACAGTTAAGTGAGGATATTTCGCTGACTCGGTCTGAATACCTATTTTCTATCAATCTTCTGATGGAGTATCTCCATCGTCTCGGTTCCCGATTGCCTGAAGAGGTACAAGGGTATGTTGATCTTCAGCTGGAAGGGGGGCGAAGTGTGAAGGCTCAGCTCCTTTCTAAGGAGCGATTCGCACACATTTGGCAGCTGGGAGAGGAGGCTGATGTGCAGGTGGGTGTTTGTTTGCCTCCGGATGGGGAGTTTAATCGCGAGGTGGATGAGGCGTTTGAATCCATATTGATTCGCCTTGAGGAGCTGGGGATTGCCTATCGTGTGATTCCAGAAGGGCTTATCTTTGAGGAGTGGTCTGGAATTGATCATTTGGTGGTGATTGGCCAGGTGCTCTCCTTTGATGGGCGGCGTAATTTGCGTGGGTTTAACGCGGCTGGGGGGAATGTAGTCTACTGGGGTGAGCCTCTTGATTTGGTCTATGAGGAGCCGTTTGAGGCGTTCTGTCAGCGCTCTAAAGGGGGTGTGGTGGAAAATCTGGTGGATGTGTGAGAAAACAATCGGGACGGAGGGATTTGAACCCCCGCCCTACTGGTCCCAAACCAGCCGCGCTACCAGACTGCGCTACGTCCCGATTGATGAGAGTATGATAGGCAATTATTCCATTTACCGCAAGGGGTTTAGGGTGGGCACCGAGAATTTTTTCAATTGACTTGTCGGGAAACTCGGTTTTGTGTCATATCTTCTGTTAGGAACGGATAAGAGATGGTGCCACGATGAAGTTTACTGAGACCAATAGCTATAAAAAGCTCAAAGCATTAGCTGAGCAACCCATTGATCTGACACAAGATGGGGCAATTTGCCCCAAACGGATCGAGTCGATGCAGGTGGGGGATGAGAATCTTCGCCTGATTTATGGGATGCAGCGGGTCACAGATGAGGTGATGGAAAATCTCTATGAGCTTGCACGCGAGAGGAATGTGGCAGGTAGCATCTCGAGCATGCGCAAGATGGAGGTGGTGAATAAGATCGATGGGTATGACTCTGAATTCCGTATGGTTGGTCATATGGCGATGCGCAACCTCTTTGGAAAGGGATTCTCTTCGAGTGAAGAGGAGAAAGCGGCTAAAGGGCAAATGGCTGAGTGGGAAAAGCTTGAAAAGTTTGTGGAAGAAATAGAGGGTGAGTCATTTGATCACATCCTTGTTATTGGAATTGGGGGATCGTTTTTAGGAACATTTGCTGTTGCAACGGGGTTAAAGGCGTACAACCAGACTAAAAGAACCCTCTCGTTTATACCCAATATTGACCCAGATGACACGAGTGAGGTGACGCGAAAACTCGATCCAACGCGGACAATCACCTGCCTCATTTCAAAATCGGGAGGGACCCTTGAGATCCTTTCTAACTGTGAGTATATCAAGAAGTGGTATGAAGAAAATGGGATTGAACCCAAGTCTCACATGATTTGTGTGACGGGTGAGGGGAGTCCGCTCGATGATGCGTCTAAATATCGCGCTTCGTTTTATATGTGGGACTTTGTCGGTGGTCGCTATAGCGCTTCTTGTATGGTGGGGTGTGTGCCCCTTGCTCTCACGTTAGGTATTGGGCCGACAAAAGAGTTTCTCGAAGGGATGAACGATATGGACCAAATCGTTTGTGAAAGAGAGCCTGAGAAAAATATAGCCTTAACCAGTGCCCTTCTCGCTGTTTGGAATCGGAACTTCTTAGGTCACTCAACACTGGCCATTATTCCCTATATCGAGTCTTTAAAGCAATGGCCCTCCCATTTGCAGCAACTCTTTATGGAGTCAAATGGAAAGCAGCTGCTTGTATCAGGTGATTGGACCGATGTCGAGACTTGCCCTGTAATATTTGGCTATGCGGGAACAGATGCTCAACACTCATTTTTCCAACAGTTTCACCAGGGAACTGAGATTACAGCCCTCGAAATGATTGGGTTTCGAGACAATCAATATGGCAAGGATAATACCTTTAACGATTCAACCAATCAGGAAAAGTTAATTTCCAACATGTTTGCCCAATCGCTCTCCTTAGCTGGAGGGAAACAGTCTGATAATCGCAATAAAGAGTTTAAAGGGAATCGTGGAAATAATTTGCTCATCGGAGCAAAGCTCACCCCCTATATTTTGGGGCTTATTTTATCCTACTATGAAGCTGTTGCCGTCTACTTGGGCTTTTTATGGGGGACAAATCCTTTTGACCAGGAAGGTGTCCAGCTTGGAAAGGTGAATGCCAATAAGATTATTGATCTCTACCGGGCGCGCAATCAGGGAACAGATTGGGGTGCAGACGATTTTCCAGAAGCTCAAGCGTTGATCCGGTTGCTCGACCAAATGAAAAATTCTAAATAGGGTTACTTGAGCAGACCGGTCTTCTCGAGAAATTCGTTCAGGGCTGGCCTATTTCGCTCAAGATACTCGTCTCTCTTTTTTTGCATATACTTATGGTTGCGCATGCTAGGCTCGAGGCCTGCGCGGATATAATCACACGTATCAATTGATGTAATGGTTATGTGATTGAGGTGTTGAGAGAGCTTTTCTGTGACTGCAGGGTCGTCTTGAAATTTCCCATATGCTCCCTTATAGTAACTATAACGGATTTTGCTGAATAAATAGGTGGTCCATGCAGTGTAATTCCATGTCTTAGGAGTCTTTGGCACACACCCACCACATCCCAAACGGAGGATGTTTACCTTCGTATTTGGGTTTTTTAAATTGAGAATCGAGGTAAGGACTAGGGTAAAGGGGTCTGCCTCGTGGACTCCAGGGTCGAGGCCCATAATTTGCTCTTGCTGGTTGACACTTTGGATTTGGCTGGGAGCATAAAGAAGGGGAAGGGCAGTTGTGGCATCAATCGCGTCGAGAAGATAGTAGGGGTGATTGGCTCCAACAATTTGCATGGCTTCTCTGCCCCAGTCATAAACGCTTGCATAAATAGGGATGAGTGTATCTTTTGTGGTGAGCTGAGGGGGGATGATTTCTGAGAGTATCTCTCTTTTTTTCTTTGAGCAGAAGACGGTTGACTTGAACGAAATAGGGGTTTTAAAAAATCGAAATGAGGGTGAGGATTTTCCAATTTTTAAGGCTATGCTTTCGATGATCTCGATTGCTTCCAGAGGTGATGCGATTCTTTTATTTTGGTGCTTTCCAAAAAGGAGAGCTTGTGCCGCATATCCTGCTGATGTGCCAATTGCAAGGTCAAACATCTCATCGAGTGGCCGCCCACACTTTGTCTCCATTTCATTTAAAAGAGCAACTGGCATTGTGGCTCGAGTCCCTCCCCCCGTGATGTCCAGGATATTGATCGTCTCTTTGTCTTCTGGCAAAGGGATGCTTGGGAGCGTATCATGTATGATTGGTTCGTGAGTCATTTGATCAATCCGTGGTGTTTGAGTGCTAATTCAATCCCCTTTTCCGATTCCTTGACATACCGTTTTGTATGACGGCGGATGCCACTGATAGAGTTATTATTGGCAAACACTCCCATGATTCCAGTGTTTGCGATGTCAAAGTCGAAGAAATGGACGTTACCTAAATGTTGGAGGATTTTTGCTTCGTTTTCGGGATAGGAAAGGACGGGGGCTATTTCCGCTTTAATAAATTGTGCTGTTGCCAAATTCAAAAGACCATCGATCCAGCTAAGGGTGTTCCATTTTTGTTTCTTTGAAAAATCAGGGACTACATTGAGTCCTCCATTTCCCATCACCCAGATATGCACTTTCAGGTTAGGGTTCTGGATGCCGAGTAGCGAGAGGATGATGATGGGGAAGGGATTATTTATGAGAGGACCTGAATCGACGCCACTAAAACTCTTTTCATGATTTGTGCTGATGAGTCGCTGGGGGGTAAATAGGAATTGTGCTGCTGTGACAGCACTCACTGCATCGGCTGTTGTATAGTTGTTTTCATCGGGGATAACACAAAGCCGCTCTCTTGTGAGATCATCGAATATGCCATATATGGGACAGACCACATCCGAAAGAGTTGTTGTATTGCCATAGTTATTCAGCAAGTAGTCGTATTTCTTTTTGCTACATAAAAAGGTGTCCTTGCCGAGACCCGACTTATAGAGGCGGTAGTAGTAGTCTTTGTGGAGCACAGTTTTACCAAAATTCTCAATCATCGTGATGCTTTCTTCAACTGTTCTTAGGGGGATATCATTTGCCTGCATGGAAAGTGACGCAAGAGCAGCAAAGCCGGCAGAGATCCCAACAGCCGCATCGAAGATTTCATACCAGGCTTTCCCACTTTGTCTTTCAACTTCTTGTAGCAGGCCCAGTGAGGCACACGAGCGTACACCACCGCCTGGGAACGCCAAGACGTGAATCTCATCTTTATCCTCAGGGAATTGTATTAAATTGAAATTAGGCTGCAATTTAATTAATTAAATATTTGGTTTATTTAATTAATTATAGGTCGGGCTAGTTAGTTGAGCAAGTTGAAGATGACCATTTTCAATGAGGAGGGAGCGGTTTTGTGTCGTTTGAGAAAGAAGTGGCTCCCACTTTTTATCGATAAATGGCGCAGTTAGAAAGACTTGGTCCATTGTTTGCACCGATTCAATGAGAAATCCGCACCGCTCTTTGTCGAGGTGATTTCCAAAGTCGTCAATGCAGAAGAGGGGAGCGGTTTGGCTCTTTTCTTTGAGGAGATCCCACTCAGTTAGCTTGATTGCTGTGATGAGGGTGCGCTTTTGCCCCTCACTTCCATAGGTTTTTGCCTCGAGGGCGTTGATCTGAATGGTGAAGTCATCCCGGTGACTCCCAATACTTGTCGATCCATGGGCTTGATCCCGAATGCGGCTCCGAATTAAATCTTCGCGCAGCTCATCTTGAGATTTATTGGCAAAGGATGAGTGGAAGGCAAGGCGGATAGACTCGCTTGCTTGAGAAAGGGTTTCCATTCGCCTAGAGGCACCTTCTTGCAGGAGGAGGAGGATCTCTTGGCGCTTTTGAGAGAGGTATGCGCCCGACTCGATGAGCATTTGTTCCCAAAGCTCAATGGTTTCAAGTGTTTCTCCTTTGAGGATTTGGTTGCGCTGTTTGAGCGCTTTTGTGTAGCGGGCTAGGTGTTGGGCGTAGGTGATGTCGTATTGGGCTATGAGGAGGTTGAGAAAGCGGCGCCTATTTTGTGGACTTCCACTGATGAGCTGGATATCACTTGGCGCATATACAACCGATGGAATTAGCCCCAGCAGCTGTGAGAACCCCTGAAATTTGGTCTGATTGTGCCACATCTGCCGCTGCTTGGAATCAAAGTGGAGCCTGAGGGTTTGAGTGACCCCATGTCTTTCAAAGGCTGCCTCAATAATAAACGAGTCTTCCCCTTGGGCAATGGAGGGGGCGAGCTGATTAATCCGGAATGACCTTCCCGTACTGAGGAGGAAGAGCGCCTCTAGAATATTGGTCTTGCCATGCCCATTTTTCCCATGGATATAGTTGATCCCTGGGGCAAATTCAAATCCCTCTTGCCTGTAGTTGCGAAAGTTAAGTAGGCGGAGCTTCTTGACGCACACCATAGTAGCTTCTTACGCTTCTTGACCAAGTCGCATGGGCATCAGAACAAAGTGAGATTGTCCTTTTTCGCTCACAGAGCCTGGGTTAAATGAGTCTAGAATTCCAAAGTCAATCGTTTCATCCTTACAGTGGCGGATAATATCGAGGAAGTATTGGGGATTGAAGGCTATCTCCATCTTCTCTTTGGCATAATCGACTGGCATGCTCACCTTCCCTTCACCAATATCACTATTCGTTGCTTGCAACTCAAGTGATCCATCTTCGAAGATCAACTTCACTGAGTGATTCATCTCAGAGGTAAAGAGGGAGACCTGCTTGAGGAGGGTAGAGAGCTCTTCTCGATGGAGTGAGATCCGCGTCATCGCATCGTGATCGGGAATGACCCGCTCAAAGTCGGGGAATTCTCCAGTGAGCAATTTGGAGATCAGGGTGATGCAATCGGCCTCAAGTGCAATCTTATCATGCATAATAGTCACTTTGGCATTTTCATCGAGGTCGAGGATGCGAATCATCTCCTCAACTGCCTTGAGAGGAATGATGCATTGGAGGTCTGTTCCTGCCATCGAGTCAATCTTGTTAAACACTTTGGCTAGCCGCTTTCCATCTGTCCCAACAAGGGTGAGTTCGCCATCGGTAATCTTCATAAAGACGCCGTTGAGCACCTGTCTGCTGTCATCTTTTGCCGCTGCAAAAGCTGTATTAGAGAGCATCTCTTTGAGCATGGCACTTTCCACATCGAGAAATTGTTGTTCGGTCAGGTCGGGGAATGTGGGGAATTCGAGTTTGTCCATGCCGTGGAGGCGGAAGTTTGAGGTGCCGCTGGCAATGAGCGCTATCCCATCTTTTGTGGTGCGAATTTCCACTTCGTTTGTTGTCAGCTCCCGAATGAGTTGGAAAAAGCGGCGTGCGGGAAGAGTAATTGCTCCCTCTTCGCTCACGCTGGCAGGCACTGTGGCTTGCATGCTGACAGTGAGGTCTGTGCTACTTAGGGTCAGTTGATCTCCCTTTGCCTCTAACAATATGTTGGAGAGGACGGGGATAACTGCTTTCGATGGGACAACGTTTTGAATTTTTCCAATGCTGGAAACGAGTTTTGCTCGATCAATAGTAACTTTCATATGGCTCTAACCTTGCTGTTTATCCACAAAAATGGAGGGGATGTCTCTTGCCCAGTGATCTTATCAAAGATAACGTTTTTCGCCTATCTATAAAAGTCTAATCTCCATCTTTGAAAGCGCGCATCACACGTCGCTTCTCATCCCTCTCTTTTATAGCAACACGCTTGTCATGGAGTTTCTTCCCTTTAGCCAGGCCTATCTTAAGCTTGATTTTCCCTTTCTTCGGATAGATGGAGAGGGGAACAATGGTTAATCCCTTGAGCTGAACACTTCTTCTTAGCTTCTCAATTTCCCACTTGTGGAGTAAGAGCTTCCGGTCCCGTCTCTCTTCGTGGTTATGCACATTGCCAAACTTGTAGTGGGGGATGTAGGCCAGCTTGATAAATGCTTCATTTTTTTCGATGCGAATAAACGCTTCGTTAATGCTTGCGCCCCCGTCCTGTACGGCTTTCACCTCTGTGCCAACTAGGGAGATTCCAGCTTCATACATTTCGAGGATCTCGAAATTATGGAAGGCTGCGCGGTTCTCGCAAAAGGAGCTATTTTGTGTCTGTTTCTTTGCCATGCACCCATTCTACAGGATTTACCCATTATTTGCGGGTTTTTTCTCAACGAGCCAACCAAAGATGAAGATAAAGAGCATCCCAACCCAAAATCCCCACTCGACAAAGTCGCTAAAGAGTTCGTTGGGAAAGAGGGTGAGCATGACACCAAAAATTAAGTTGACCCCAATCCATGAGATAAGCATGTCTCCCACATACTCGAGAAAGGCAAACTTGCCGAGGAGGCGGATGGAGTAGGTGGCAATCACCCTTTCAATAACCAGTGCGACGACCATGGCGATGGCAATCACCCAAATTTTTGTCTGGAGGCGCGTAGCTGACATGTGGATGGCTAACATCGCAAGCACTGCAAGCGCTGAGTCTATGACTAGTAGGGTGTCTGTGAGTTCAATGGTGACCACCTGATGCCAAAACCCATTTTTGATCTTGGGTTGTGTTTTGTGCCGATGGCGTGCAATCAGCCCTTTTGCGCCCAGATAGATGAGGTAAATTCCCGCAAGTGCTTTGATCCACTCGGACTGGATGAGATAGGAGGCGAGATAGATAACGATGATGCGCAATATCATACTGATCCAGATCCCATACCAGATGCTCTTTGTCTGATGATCTTCGTCAAGCTTTCTGGCCATCACAGAGACTGCAATTGTGTTATCAATAGACATCATGAGAATGATTCCAGTGGAAATAACGAGGAGAATAAGGTCAGGCCAATGGAAAGATTGAGTAAACAACGGGATTTTACCAATATTTATTTCGCATTTATAGCTTGAGTATACAATTTTAGAGATTTGGTGGCGAATTTTCTACTCAGTAGCGTATAATCTAGGCATGAGTGTGAGTCGAGAGAAGTGGGCAGAAATTGCCAAAACACTTGAGAGCTTAGGGATTAGGGAAGAGGATTTGGTTGAAAAGCAAGTGCTCGGATCTGGGCCAGGCGGGCAAAAAGTGAATAAAACAGCCTCTGCTATTTGGATTAAGCACGTGCCAACGGGGATTACGGCTCGCTGTAGTGAGGATCGAAGCTTGGATGTCAATCGTTATCGGGCCAGAAAGCGATTGATCGAAGCGTATAAAAAAGAGGTGTTGGGGGAAAAGACAGCTGAAGATCTCAAGCGGGAAAAGATCCGGAAGCAAAAAAAGCGGAGGAAGCGGCGTCAGGAGGAGGGTTAATCCCCCTCAATTGCATCGTCAGTCTCTCTAAATAGGGCGTAACGGGAGGTGAAGTAGCGATGAATTCGCGTCACATAGACAAAGACTACCGGAGTGACAAAGAGGGTGACTGCTTGAGAGAAAATTAGCCCACCCACAATCACTTGTCCGAGGGGAGCTCTCCCTTGGTTAATTGAACCACCAGCACCGAGTGCAATGGGAATTGATCCCACCATGGCGGCAATGGTTGTCATCAAAATGGGGCGGAAACGGATAATGGATGCATCGATGATTGCCTCTTCGACCTCCATTCCCCGGTTGAGGTTGTCAACGGCAAAGTCTACCATCAAAATACCGTTTTTCATCACTATTCCCAAGAGCATGAGAATCCCGACAAGAGCATAGATCGATATGGGTTTGCCTAAGATGAGGAGGGTGAGCAGAGCGCCAAGCATGGCAACGGGTAGGGCCATTAATGGGGTGATTGGCTCGATGAAGTTTTCATAGAGAATGCCGAGGATAATATAGATGACAAAGATGGCAAAGGCAAAAAGGATTCCAAACTGTTTGCTTGCTTGTTCAAAGGCTTGCGTATTTCCCGCTAGCCCTCCAATGACAGTTTCATCAAGGGTTTCTTTTGCAATTTCCTCGACTTCGGCAATGGCTGAACTCAAGGGGACATGAGGGGGAATGTCAAAGGAAATGGTGACGGCGGGGAGGGCATCGATATGGTTGACTGTAAGTGGAGAGGAGAAGATGGAATGATTAGTGACCGAGTTGATATTCACCTGCTCATTATCGCTATTACTCAAATAGAGCTCTTGAAGGTTGCCTGGCCTGTTTCCAAATTTTCGCTCCACTTCTAAAATCACATAATACATGTCTTGGGGGACGTTGATTTTTGAGATGTAGGTTTCTCCATAGGCGTACATGAGGGCATTTTCAATCTCTTTTGCGTTGAGGTTGCCATAGGTGTGGGCCTGGTCACGGAGGATCTGGACGTTAACCATTGGGCTGTAAGGCTGGAAATCAGAAGAGACATTTGCCACCATCGTGTTAGTTTCTAGGGTGGCGAGGAATTTCTCGGCGCTTTTGAAGAGTTCTTTGTCCTTAAATCCTTGCAATGTGTATTGGTATCGAGCTTTTGCCGATTGGGTGCTTCCAATTTGAAGGTTCATCAGGGGGAAGGCTTTCATAAATACTTTGATCCCAATGAGCTGATCGAGCTCTTTTTGTACTTGGGCCATGCATTCCCAAATATTGGGTCTTTTATCATAGTCAACCAGATTGAGAAAGAAGGTGGCCTGGTTATCAGTTGGCGTTGACTCAATACGAGCTACCGTATGGACAAAATCATACTTCATGCAAATTTTTGAGACTTGATTGAGATACTGGTTCATTAACTCAGGAGAGGTGCCATTTTCCGCCACAGCAAAACACTCAACAGCTCCCAGATCGTTTTCGGGGAGAAATTCCTGAGGAAGGGTGTAGAATAGGAAGGCCGATGCGGCAATACTTCCAATGGCAAGGACGAGGACAATCACTTTATGACCAAGTGCCCACCTCAGACATGGCTTGTACATATTGACTAGTTTCTCGTTCCACCACTCGGAAAATTTTTCGAATTTGGTTTTGTTCTCTTCTGAATATTCGGGAACAAACCGGCTACAGAGCATCGGAGTAAGGGCCAAAGAGATAAAGGCAGAAAATATGACGGCAATGACCACCACCCCTGCAAACTGGTGGAAGAGGGAGCCGATAATTCCTTTGAGCATGATGAGGGGGATAAAGACCGCTACAAGACAAAGGGATATGGAGACAATGGTGATGATAATTTCCTGGGAGCCCAGGATCGCGGCATGGTGGGGATTTTTCTTTTTCTTTTGCACCCATCGCACAATGTTTTCCAAGACAACAATCGCATCATCGATGAGGAATCCAATAGAAATGGTGATGGCTGAAGCTGTGAGAATATTGATGCTGTATCCAAAGACATACATCATGGCAAGGGTGCCGGTTACTGTGATAGGGAGGGTGATGAGGGGAATGATGCTGTTGCGCACTTTGCCGAGGTAAAAGAAGACGACAAATACAACGAGGAGAAAGGAGATGAGGAGGGTAAGTTCAACATCAGTGATTGCCTGTTGGATAAATAGGGATTGAGAAAAGGGGACAATCATATGTATGCCCCGAGGGAGCATGGGGCGCAGTTTCTCGACTAACTTGTCCACCTGGTCACACACCTCAAAGGTGTTGTATCCCATCTCACGATAGATTCCGAGGAAAAAAGCAGAAACTGGCTCATCAAATTCACGCGAAACCCACTGATAGAGTTCCTTATCATTTTTGAGACTATCATATGCGGCGCCAAGGTCGCGTAGTCGCACAGGCTCTCCATCAACCTCTTTGATGATCACATCGTTGTACTTTTCAGCGACGGGGAGCTGCCCATCGGTGATGATTGCCATGCTTTGCTGTGGGCCATAGAGTTTTCCCGTTGGCTGCTGGGGATTGGCATTGTTGATCGCATCGGCAAGCTCTTGGAAGGAGATGTTTTTTGCAGCGAGCGCTTGGGGGTCTACCTTGAGGCGGACGGCGTATGGGTAGCCAAATGTTTCGAGTTGGGCGACACCATTAATGGTTCCGAGTTGTTGCCCTACGAATGTATAGCCATATTCGTATAGAGTTCCCGCTTCCACGGTGTCAGAAAAGAAGGCGATGTAGGTGACTGGGGTATCTGTTGGGTTCACCTTGGTGTATGTGGGGTTTTGGGGGAGGTCATCGGGCAGTTCAGCAAGGGCCTTATTGATCGCTTCTAACGTATTTGTCGCTGCCACGTTAATATCAAACCCGGGGTGAAACTGGAGGATAATCTGGGAGGTTTGATAGGTGTTCATCGAGGTGACAAGCTCAATCCCCTGGGTGACCATAAATTCCCGCTCAAGGGGTGTGGAGACGAGTTTTGCGATGGTGTCAGGGCTTGCCCCTGGGTAGGTGGTCGAGACTTGGATCGTTGGGTATTCGATCACAGGCATAGCTGAAACGGGGAGGAGGGGGTAGGTGACCACGCCAAAAACCACGATGGCAAGCATGATCAAGGTGGTCATGACTGGGCGTTTGATGAACGGTTTTGATATATTCATTAATCCTCGGCGACTATCTTCACATGGTCGTTGGGTCTTAGGGTAAGCTGCCCATTTTTCACAACAAGCTCACCTTCTTTTAGCCCTTCAATAATTTGGACCTCTTTGCCTAACTCTTCGCCCGTTTCCACTTGGCGCATTTCGACTGTTTTTTGCCTATCGACAACCCAGACATACTTTCCCTTTGGCCCTAAGTTGATGGCCACTTGGGGAACCATAACGGCATTGGGAATTTCATCTAAGAGCACCTGGACGCGAACAAATTGGCCGGGCCATAGGAGTTCGTCACTATTGGGGAGAATGCCTCTTAACGGGATCATTCCAGTTGATTGCTTGATGTGGTTATCAATCATTTGTAGCTCGCCAACAAAGGGGCGGTCTTCATATCCTGGGACGATTGTGTAGATTTTAAGGGGGCGCGACTTTTGTCTACGGAGCACTTTAAAAAAGTCTTTTTCGGGGAGGCTAAAGTCGACAAAGATCGGGGAGATTTGGTTGACGGTGAGCATGGGTTTACCATCATTGACAATGAGGTTGCCCCGGTCGACGAGACGCTTGCTGGTAAACCCTGTGATGGGTGATTGGATAAAGCAATAGTCGAGGTTAATTTGTGCCAGATCGATTTCGGCCCGATTTTTCATCACAGCCGCATTGTAAACCTCTACGTTGGTGGTATATTCGTCATAGTTGACTTGCGAGACGTAGTTCTCGTTGACTAGATGGGAGTAGCGGGAGGCTTTATCGATGGCAAAGGCGAGGTTGGCCTGATTTTCTAACAGGGCCGCTTCTGCTTGGAGCTTTTTTGCCTCAAAAGGGCGGGGGTCAATGGTAAAAAGGGGGGCACCCTCAGTCACTTTTTGCCCTTCAGTGAAATGGAGCACTTCAAGCACCCCTTCTACCTGCGCTTTGATTTCAACGGTGTTAAAGGGGGTGTAGTGGCCGACAGCTTCGAGAAGGATGGGGATTTTAGCGACACGGGTTTTAGCCACTTCTACACGCGTAGGCTTCTTTTTGGGGGCATCGGGTGTCTTCTTTGAGCAGCCGACAGCTAAAAATAGGGGGACTAAAAGGAGTAGTGGAGGGTTAATTTTTCTCATTGTAGAGTATATCATACCGTTTCCTCTCTTGGGCATTTGTTTTTCCATCTTCTTGTTTTTCGCTCGGGGCATTTTGGGTGAGCGTTCCGGTTGAGAAGGCGAGGTTCATGATCGACGAAAAGAGTGCTTTTTTGGCTTCAATATATCGCGCTCTTGCATCAGCAAAGGCAGCAGATGAGTTGAGGAGAGCAACTATTGTGGTGGTTCCGGCATTGTAATTGGCAAATACCGATTTAAACTCCTCATAAGCCGATTCTTTATACTCTTTTGTCAGCACAATTTCTACCTTGGCCGCTTCAAAAAGGTGGTAATTTGTTAATACACCTTCAATTGCTGAGAGTTCAAGTCTTTTTAATTCAGATTTTGCATCTTCAAGACTTGCTTTTGCCTCCTTGATTTGGTTGTTGTAGTAAAACCCTCTAAATAAGGGGAGTGTGAGATCAAACTGAACGAGGTAATCTTTTGTGGTTTTCTTCCCATTGTTATACCAGGTTTCCCCAAGCTCCAGGGTGGTGTCGAGGGTGAACCATCCAGCCGAGTTGGCTCGGTCGAGTTCAGCTTGGGCGGCGAGCACCTTTGAGCGGCCCGCATTAATGTCGGGGCGCATTACTTTAGCGAGTTCGAGTAGGTCATCTGCTGCTGTTGTAAACTCTTCAACAGGAGCTTGATCGGGAAAATCGGCGATGGCAAGTTGTGTGTCTCCAGGCAGCCCCAACTCGTTCAGGAGATAGACATAGCTATTTTTTACTCGCGCCTCCTGTTGGGTGAGCATCACCTTTCTTTGCAGGTAGTAGGTCTTGGCCTGGAGCATCTCTGCGATGTCAGCGACACCAAACTCGAGCTTCTTCTGCGCTGAGGTGTAGGCTTCGAGAGCGTCTGTCAGATCCTCCTGGAAGGCAACGAGATTGGCTTTCTCATAAAGATAGGCGTAGTAGGCATCTGCAACAGTCTTGAGTACTTCTTGAATCGACTCATTGTGACTCCAATTTGATTCGTGGAGGGTTTGGAGGTGTTTGTTTACAGTGGCTTGTCTCTCTCCACAGTCAAGAAGGAGCCAGGTGAGAGAGAACATGGGGCCATAGGCGTTTTCCTCGTTAATAAAGAGGACTCCATCATAGATGGCACCATTTCGAATTTTCTCATACGATCCTTCAAACTGCAGGTCGGGGTAGTAGAGAGAGCGGGCCATGGCATAGCTTGAGGCAGATGCTTTTGCCATGGCCCACGACTCTGCTGTAACGGGGCTATTTTGTAGGGCAATATCAAATAGGTCTGTGACATTGAGCTCTTCATTCTCAGGGGGGAGGTTGCACACACACGCCTCCAATACGCTCATTGTCTGCTTAATCGCTTTTTTGGGGGGATTCCAGGGAATTGAGGCGCTTTTAGGGGCGTAGCAGTAGGGATTTATCTCAGGCAGCTGTTTGCTACACCCAGATAGGACGATAGTGAGAAGGAGGATGCGAAAAACATGCGTTCGCAACGTGTCACCTGAAGTTTGTTTGCCTCAAGCGCAACTAGTAATATAATGGATATTTTGTCAAATAAAGTTGCAAGGCGATGCAGATCGCATCGCCTTGCTATCGAATCTACTCGTTATGTACTGCGAGTCGGAGGAGTTCTACTCCTGTTCTTACTGCTTCGTCATTACATTCAAAGAACTTTTCTGGGATTTTATTGTTAAGCTCTTCTAGGGCGTTTACTCTCTCTGCATACCTTTGGCACCGAATCTCTGTTTCTGGATCTGAATTGGCAGCTTGAAGTTCGGCCCGTAGGGAACTGGTGATTTGGGACACTGCAAGCTTGATGCCCGCACATGGGACTTTTTCTTCTGTTTCTTGGATCAGATTAACTGCTGTGCGAACTAGTAAGCTGCGGTATCCAAACTTTACAGTAATCTCTTTATCTACTGAAGTTGCCTTAAAATCTTGGATGCCCATTTGCAAGTGTAGATAGTGACCCTCTGCTTCAAAAAAGGCTGAGATCATATCTTGTCGCTCATTTGAAGAACAGTGGAGCGCATCGTTATATCGCTTGAGTGCCTTAATCAATGAGCGGTAGAGAGTAACTCCATCACACAAATAGAGATACGCACTTGTTGGATCAGTTCGGATCAACTCTCTTAGATGGAATGAAGTGATCCAAAGGTCGTTATCAGAGCGCATGTGGTCTTCTTTGAGTTGCTCTAAAGCTTCTGAAATAGAAAGTTCAGGGTCGCTGAAAATTGCCAACGTTCGAGCGTAAGTCGCTTCAACCTCTTCTGTCCGTCGAATTGTTTCCCTGATCTGATAAATTGCCTGTTTTTTGGCTTTTGCAAAATCCTTTGCATTGACCAAATTGTTGGCATTCCTATTCATCCGCCTCATATAGGGGGCAAGAACGTATGCAGCTTTTTCTTGAGTAGATGGACCGTTGAACAGAATGTCCCAAACTTTTCTAAATAATTCCATTATTTTGACCGATTTTTTATTTTTATTTATATTTTACTCTGTATGATTTTATTTCGACACAGTTTCATTATAAATAATGGTCATATCGCGTGCAAAGTTTGAAAGGGTATTGATCATTCCGAAGAAGGGGAATAGCTCTTCGATACCGGCTCTTTTTAAAAGTAACTCGTTCTCGTTGAGTCTTTTTGTGGTTTTTTCCATGAGCGCATCAAAGTCGGGGAGAGCCCCTCTTTTCTTTCCATCAGAAATACACTCTTTCCATTCGACAAGAAGCGCTTTGATCGCCTCGCTCCATTCGATGACCAAGTCATTAGTGAGCTCCCGTAGCTCTTGGCAGGTGACGTTCGATGAGGTTCTTCTGAAGGCGGCGAGGAAATTGACAATGCGGCTCTCACCAACAGTCATGCCTCGAAAGAGTGCCTGCTTTTTGCGCGCCCCTTCTTTACGGGCATGCGCGGTCATCGCGGCTGTATCATTGACCACTTGACGGAGCTCAAGAATATCTTCTACCCACTTCGTCCGGTGCCAATCGGGCACTTTTTTACGCGCGGGTTGCTTGGCATTGAGATAGTGATGGACCAGCTTTTCAAACATCCGAATTGATTCATTGATAAACTGCCTGAGCATCTCATTCAGGAGCGAGCTCGCCTTTACCGGATAGACGAGATAGGTGACCCCTATTCCAATGATCATGGCAGCGACGATATAGCCGATCCTATAGAGTATGGCGAGAAAGGGGGAGTTACTTTGGTGGGCAAAGACCAAAATGAAAAAGGCGGTCATGACCGCAAAGCGAGAAAGCCTCCCATAGGGGAGAATAAAGCAGCTGACGATGGTGAGGAGGGTGAAGGGAAACCACATCCCTTCAGGGTGGGAGCGGATCACGGGCTGGAAAACGACACTAAAGAAAATCCCCAAGCAGACCCCAATAAATGCCCACCACAACATCCAAAAGACCGTATCAACAGTTGCCCCCACATTGGTCTGAACGATCATAAAGGTGTAAAAGACAATCAAAAAACCTTCAAATGGGCTAAGTCCAAGGGCAAGTGAGAATGCAATGCCGAGCAAACCTCCTACGAGTACCCGCACAAAGTACTTACTATCAAACTGATCGGTGAGTTTTTGCGTCACGCTGCCTGCCATAGCTTACCTATTTCAGACTAGCGAATCAAAAGCAACTGGAAAATCAATTGAGCAATATGATAGACTGCTCCATCAATAAAATGATGGAGCAAATATGCCGGGGATTCATTCACTTCCACAAGAGCTTGTTGTTATGACTCTAGGGTTTTGTGATCGCATCGAGGATCTTCAAAGAATGCAATTGGTTTGCAAAGAATGGAAAAGTCGATATCCCTTAGTGAGTCAAGAGTTTGTCAAAAATGCGCTGCCCATCTTGCACCCGAAGATTCTAACCTATTATAGGCGCTACCAACATGTGCCTAAAGAGAGAAGAGCAGAGCTCATCTGGGTGTTGACGCTCGATCTTTATGCTAAAGTTGTTCGCACGCCAGCTCAAGATAGTAGTTGGAGGGGAATATCCTTACCAGCTGCTATGGAGCATATCCGGGTCTCTGAGAAGTGTGTTGAAAATATGTCGCTCAAGCGGGTGCTCTCTTCACGCCGTTGGAGATTAAATGAAGGAGAGCTAAAACTCTCTTTTTCCACTTTACTGAATGCAGCCTTTGGCGGGGGAGTCAATCTCGTATATATTGACCTATCCAATCTCCCAATATCTGTGATTCCCCAAGAAATCATCCGCCTGCCACAACTCCAAGTGCTCAATTTAGAACATTGCCGATTCACATACATTCCGTATGAGCAATTGTTTGCCATTGAAGCGCTTAGGGTTGTCTATATGAAGGGAAATCCCATCCCACCTGAGGGACAATTGCGGCTAAGATGTGCTCACCCCCAATACACCGTCTGCTTTTGGTAAATTATGGACCGGCATCATTAATCATTTGTTTGGCCGAGAGGAGAAGGGTTGAGACCTCTTCGGCTGTCACTTGTTGGTGGCGTTGGGTAATTGGCTCAATTGTGGAGAAGTCATAGCCGGTTTCCACGACATGAAAGTGAAAAAAGTCTCTACAGAAAACATGGGTTCTCGCTACCAGCATTGGTTTACTAAGCACGGCTCTAATCTCACTTACGGGTAATTCAGCCCGAAAGTCGGGTTTTCGACGAAGATTGTGTGGGTCGATCAGCTTGAGTTGATCCTCATCATCTCGATAGATCAAATAGGCTTCTCCTTCGCCTGAGATGGTTGCAAATTCACCTTTTTGAATCGCCTCGACTTGCGCACTGAGCTCATCGGTTGAAAACCGGTGCATAGCTGGGTAATCTTCTTGCATGCAGTGAGAAGCTTGAGCTCCAAAGATGATGTGATCAATCATTGCTGAACTGGCAAAAAAGGATGGCGCATCTTCACCGGGATTGAGAAAGTTGATTGTTGAAAACAAATAACCAGCTGACTCCTCGGTCGTTTCACCTGCTCGTATTTGAGCGATGATAGGGGGGAGGCGGTCGTTAATCTTTTTTGCAGTGAGATATAAGAGATCTAAAACCGACACCTTTCTTTGCAGCTGCAAGTAGATCGCATTTTGGATCGAATTCCATCCGCACGACCAATCTTCCAAATCTGTCTCACACTCGACATAGGTTGAGGCAATCTGTTGTTGCTCTTCATCGGTTTTTTTGAGGTAAGCAGCCCACCCCTCTTTAGATGCCACCTCATGAGTGTAGCTAAAAGAGCCAATGCAACGCACACTTTGATCATCAAGTAGCACCACCTCGACAATGCGCTTTGATTGGAGGCGACAGTACGCTTTTTCAACCACCTGGCCAACTCGACTAAAGGCGGTCAAGTCAGCAGGGGAGGGGGGCTCACTAGAAACAACCTCCACAACCTCATCTTCAAAAAAAAGATTGCTAACCGGACCCCTAACCATTTCTAGTGAAAATGCCATATTTCTCCTCCAAAAAGAGACTATAATAACATATCTGAGCCATTAATCCAACCCATTAATACAGGCTGAAAAGCTTGACTCACAATCAATCAGCTAGTATCTTTTTTAAGCTTTAGGAGGTTTTAGATGATCGTTGGCCAAGGGCGCTTTTTCGAATTATTTTTTGATATTGATGACGCACTTTCATCGTCCGTTACAATAGGTGAGCAAGATCTACTCTATGCTCACCGCCAACAGATGGTCATCACACCACTACGCACCACATATCTCTTCCATGGTGTGTGTGAGATGATGAGGCTAGTCTTCAGCCAGCCTGATCTAAAGGTGCGCTTTTTTAGTTCAGCCCCAGAAGAGCGAAACATCTTGTTTGTTGAACAACTATTGACCAAGTCACTAGGTGTTGAGTGGTACAATCGAATCAAGGGGGATGTTGTCATTCTTAGTGGGGGCCACATGAAGCCTGGAACAGATTGGAGGATTCTTGAAGCAAAATTTGGCATTTTTACTAATAAAGAAACTCAAAGAAAAGATCT
Organism: Chlamydiia bacterium; assembly: GCA_022601545.1. Taxonomy (GTDB): domain Bacteria; phylum Chlamydiota; class Chlamydiia; order Chlamydiales; family JAJACM01; genus JAJACM01. Next base: position 103,113 of record JAJACM010000031.1, read on the forward strand.
CTTACCATATATAGAGGGGGCTATAGAAGACGCTTTGCTAATCGATGATGATTGGTCGCGTGTTGAAGAGGGGCAAGTTGCGAACATGCTAAATATTCCAACCCATGAATTTGGTTCGACTACTAGGGAAGAGGGGGATCAGCTCTTTATCAGCCATTACACCTGTCTAGAGAGGCTAGTTCGTGAGCGTCGTTTCGTAGAGTCTGGACACTTCATTAGTGTTGATCAAACTCATGAGAGTGACAGAGTTGGCTTTTGTCATATTGAAAGTGGGCAATATAAAGAGTGTGAAATAGCCAGCGGCGCATCTAACGATGAGATCTATGAACTCGTGAGACAACAAGGGGGTATAGTTGAGCCATTGTATACTGGATTAAATCAGATATGCTATGTTGTGGGACTACTTTTCCAAGAGCTTGAAAGAGCGCGAGCAACTGGGAGCGCGCTGACTGAGAGAATGATCGATCTGCAATTTAAGCCATCGAGTTCAATTGGAATGGAGCGGAAACCAATTGCGGAAACAGAGAAAGGAGCTAAACTCCATTTTGATGGGAAAAGATATCTGCAAACTGTAAACCCCCAATTTGAATTTCTCACAGCGGAGAAATATAGGAGTGTCATTGAGGCGCCAATGACTCCAGAGGAGACCGATTTGGTTAAGGCAATGAAAGCAAATCTTGCAAGTAGTGCGGATGTGCGGATGGGTGAAACAGTAGAAAGCGCTGCTCTGCGAGGAGCCTCCTGAAGAGTGGGCGTCCCTCTCCACACACAAATGCAACGTCTGATAATTGATGTTATGTATAGTCAGGGGTGCAGTAAGGAGGGTAATCAGTCTAGGAATCTCTCCTTTATTTAGGCCGTTTTGTCCGAAATCAAATAATTTTTAGTGTCTTGCGGTAGAAATACCACTTCGATTAAAATTACGGACATGGAACAGCTAGAAAAACTTTTTCAGAACAACTCTGAGTGGGTCAAAAAGAAGACCGCTCATGATCCCGAATATTTCACCCGCCTTTCTGGCGAGCAGCACCCCGAATACCTATGGTTTGGGTGTGCAGATAGTCGTGTGCCCGCAAATGCAGTCGTCGGCCTGGAGCCTGGTGAGCTTTTTGTCCACCGCAATATCGCAAATGTATGTCAGCCGACAGATATGAGCGCGCTTTCTGTACTTGAGTTTGCCGTTGGCGTGTTGAAGGTAAAGCATGTGATCGTCTGTGGTCACTATGGATGTGGCGGAGTAAAGGCAGCAATGGGCAATCAACAAATTGGTCTGATTGATAATTGGATTCGATCTATTCGAGATGTCTATCTGGCACATAAACAAGAGCTAGATGCAATTGCAGATGAGAACGAGCGTTTTGATCGATTAGTCGAGCTCAATGTGCTGCAGCAAGTGCGTAATATTTCCCATACGAGTATTTTGCAAAAGGCCTGGGAGCAAGATCAATCTGTCTGGATCCACGGATGGGTTTATGACCTAAAAACTGGCATGATCAAAGACCTTAACTGTTGTATCTCTGGGCCTTTTGAAATTGACTCGGTTTATCGAGTCACATCATAGCACAAAGCAATTGACCCTAAACTAGTTACTCACTATACTCTGGCTCCAATCAAAATAATAAAAGTTTGGAGTCAGAGTGAAAAGAGTGCCCCTTCAAGTATTCATATTTGCATGTGTAATGTGTTGTAGATTAAGTGGTTTTGCTGCGGACAGATGGAATGGCGATAGTTACAGCCAGAACTCTACTTCACAGAAAGATGCTGCCCATTACTTACTGAGTCAACTCCAGTTTGAAGGGAATGAAGAGGTTCTTGACCTCGGGTGTGGAGATGGAAAGATCTCTTACGATATCGCCAAAGACTTAACTGTTGGTCATGTAGTTGGACTCGATATCTCCCCTTCAATGATATCCTATGCGCAGGCTCATTTTTCCGCCCCCAATCTCGATTTTATTTTGGGGGATTTTCACGATTTTCGCTTCCCCGAGCGGTTTGATATGGTGGTCTCTTTTGCTGCTCTGATGTGGTCAAATGACCATGAGATGGTGATCTCTAGGAGCTATCAAGCTTTGAAGAGTGGAGGGACTTTTGTCGTATCAATGCCGATGGGCCTTCCTGAATCCATGCAAGAAATTGTCAGTGAAATGATTGCCAGCGATGAATGGGCGCCATATTATAGCGAAGACTTTCACACAGGGTGGAACTTTATCACCCCCGAGGCATATGCTCCTATTTTGCAAAAAAACGGCTTTCGGATCGATTCACTTCAAAAGGTATTGCAACAAGATCGGTTCCCCTCCCCTACCGCCTTTAAAGGATTTATCTCTCAATGGTTTCCCTATCTCAGGCCTCTTCCAGCAGAGCTTAAGGGTCAGTTTATGCAACAAGTCATCGATCGCTACCTCCAGGCGGGCGCCTTAATGGCTGATGGGCAGGTGGAATTTAATGTATGGCGGCTTGAAGGGATTGCCACGAAAGCCTAACGCCCTTTGTTACGGCGAAAAAAGATTGGCAATAGACTGAGTATACCAAGAGCAATTAGTGCGAGTATTAGGGGGAGGTTTAGGATCCCCCAAAAAGTAATGCCCTCATCACGTGAAAGTACCTCTCCAAGACGCCTTCCAATATAGGTGATCATCAGTGTGCCAGGAATAATTCCAACAAAGGTAGTCCAAATAAAGGTCCAAGTGCGAACCGTAAAAAAAGCGGGTGCAATATTGATCAGCCAAAAAGGGAAGATGGGAACAAGTCGCAAAAAGAGCAAGTAGTGGGCTCCCCTTTCTTCGATCTCCTTTCCTATCCGCTGAAGACGCTCTCCCCCTCTATTGCGAAGCATTGAGCCGAAGGCATAACGCGTGGCGAGAAAAAGAAGGGCAGCGCCAATTGTTGCACTACAAACCACGATGCAGCTGCTGAAAGGAAATGGGAATATAAAGCCCCCGAGTAAGGAGAGGAGGAACGCTCCCGGGATCATTAAAGTTATGATTAAAATATACCCGCCCATATAACCAAAGACAGCCTTAATGGGATGATTTTCTGCATAGGCTTTCCAATACAAGTGTTGAGTTTTTAGTTTTTCAAACCAAATATACTCATATCCCCCAAACAGGATGAAAAGTCCCATCAAGATGAGAATGATGATGAGGGGAATGAATCGACGCCATGAGTACAAGCCAGATTCCATGCTTTTTTGTTTCTTATTGTCATATTAGACAAAATCTAGCAAGATGTAAAAGAGAATGAAATAGGAGTCCTCTTCGTGTTAGACGCTCTCTTACAACACACATATGAAAAACACTTTATTTCTCCAGCAATTAAAGCAACTGGAATAAAAAAAGTGCATCCAAATCTGCTTACACTTGCAGCGGCAATTATTGGAATACTTGTATGGCCTCTCTTGGCATATGACCATCGGTGGATTGCCCTTGGCTTTGTCATCGGAAGTGGTGTGCTTGATACACTAGATGGAGCCGTTAGTCGGGCCAGCCACCGCTCGTCTGCGACAGGGGCAGCCCTTGATCTATTTTCCGATCGGATCGTTGAGTTTTCAATCATCATGGGGCTCTACATGTATGAGCCGTCAAGAGCCTTTATTACACTCATGATGTTGGGCAGCGTGCTTATCTGCATCACCTCCTTTCTCATTGCCAGCCAATTTTCAGAGGCCCAATCAACCAAGGGAAAGGTGAAGAAAAGCTTCACCTATTCCCCAGGTTTGATCGAAAGAAGTGAAGCCTTCATCCTCTTTTCGCTCATGATCGGCCTCCCCTCCCTATTTACCATCTTTGGATGGATTTTCACAGGGCTTGTCTTTACAACAGCGTTTATCCGCATGTACCAATTTGCCTGGCAAGCCAAAGGTTAGAAGGCGACATAATCGCCAGGCTGGATCTCAGTGTTCCCAGTGGTCGGACCTGCAGGCGGGGCTTGAGGCGGATCCTGGGGGGGGCTGAGGAGGTAAGAGTAATTTATCGAGATGGGAGTAGGTTGTCTCAGGGGCAATAATTCCCGGGATAAACATCACTATGGTGCAGATTGTGAGATACAATTCTTTAGCACAATCTCCAATATGCTTACCAGGCTCTTCTATATCCCACGTAAACGGCAATTTCGCACCATTGAGCAAAATCAACGAGGCTGTTGCTAAAGTCTCAAAGATCGAGTAGACGTTTAATTGAACTGCTTTTACTTGTGCAAAGAGCTTATTGTCTATTCCATCTCGACTTGAAAGCTCTTTGAGCTCCTGATAACGTTCTTGCAGGCTATTGTCGGGGAAAACTGCTGGGTCAAAAATTCCCAAGCAAGCCTCTTTGCACTCATCCAAATCAATAGTGGGCAAATCTGTCAAAGGCGCTAAATCGTCTCCACCAAAATCGATTTTGCTATAGACCCACTCAGGAGCAACAAGGCCTGGAATGAAGAGGGCTGCTAACACAAATGTTGTTTTTAAGTTGATCAGGAATTCAAGGCAATATTCGGGAAGGTCTCTTCTTAAATCACCCCAATTTTCATCAAGAACCAAACTTGTCAGATAGAGTGGAGCGAAGGTGAGAGAGGTGGTCAGTTCAATGAGCTGAAGTGCAAATGCAGAGACTGCTTTTACTTGTGTATAGAAGTAAAAATCTACCCCCTCTTCTTGAGCGCATAGATGCACTTCGTGGAGTTTTTGACTCACTCCATTCTCATATTTTTGAGAAGGATCTAAGATCCCCCATGGTGCGGATTGAATACCGTTTACAATATAACTTGCCATATGGCCCCCTTGGATTATGGCGCCACATTTTAACAAAGACTATATTTTGGATAAAGGAAATATTAAGAAATTAATGAAAAGTAATCTTCAACGTGTGAAACTTTTTCTTCGAGGTGTGGAAGTAATGGAGCACTTGATCTTTCACATTGAGGTCAAAAGCTCCATCTGAAATATGCACATCAAGCCCCTTTTTAGTGTAGAGTGTAGGGAGGAAAACCTCAGTTGGAATTTCGGATGGAATATTGGAATGAAACTTGAGCGTAAAGGTTTTCTTCCGCAAGTTAAAGCCCATCTTGATTGGCTCTCCCGAAACCCGAATGGCATAAGGGCGAACAATCGCTTTTTTTGCCCGAAGACCCGAATACATAAGGTCCTCTTTTACATGTTGGCAGGGGCAGAAAATCGAAAAGTCTTCCTCATTCCAATAGTCACCATGAGAGTTGCTATTAATAGGCGTATAATTCCAAAGACACGAAGAGAGCAAGTTGTCTTCAACTGCTCGATATGAGCGGTCAAGCGCTTTTGTTTGCGCCCAAAAGTCCCCCGTTTTATACGATTTTTTCTGGTAGAGGTCAAAAGAGATTCCAAATTCAGAGAGGAAGGTTGGACACTTGCCCAATTTCTTCTTACCGGAGTGGCTGATTTTCTTAATTTGGTGGGAAAGAAGTCGGCGAATTTTTTTAGGGAGACTAAACACCAGTTTTCGCTTGAAGATATCAATGGCTAAAAAGGAGCTAAATTTTTTTAAGAAGAAAACAAACCCATCATACCAATGGATCGAATAAACGGTCTTTTGCTCGTGCTTGGGACACGCCTTAGGGGGGAGTTCACCAACAGGGTTTTGAATAAAGAATAAAGATTGATCACATTCTTTTGAGATTGCCTCTTGCACCCGAGTGATGAATGGGGCAAGAAATTGGTCAGAGAAATTGACAGTGCACTTGCCAATCTTAGAAAAGTAGTCGGTTTTAAGTGGGATTGGCTGACCGGATGAGTCTTCACCCCATACTCCCCTCTCTTTCCAAGGACACTTATACCCCTTTTTCCATGCGGTGCGCTTCTCATCATTTAGCAAAACAGTCCCATTTTGGCGGAGATTAAACATGCCCCGCTTCCAGTGAGCAATCTTGAGCGAGTGACCCGATGCAAGAGACATCGCTTCAAAAGGCGTGGGCGATGCCCCCAGGTGATAGAGGCCAAATTGTTTGCGAATATCCTTACACCCAATATATCCAGGTAACGGTTCATTAATCAGCTCATACCCAAGGACGTGAGAGAACTTTTTCAACCGCTTGACCACTTGGAGAATCGATCCAATCAAGTGATCCTGCAGGTAATCCTGCACAGGTACCCCATCCACTTTGACCTGGGGAGCAAATGTATTGCCGCCGAAAAATAGGGTAAACATCGTTGCTGCTGCATATTTCCACCCATTCGTGGGCCAAAGGAGGTTGGCATTTTTCTTCACATGGAACTTATGGAGAACACAAGCGCCCGTTTTCTCGAGGTTGTTCAAGTCAAATCCCACCTTATCAATCGTCCAAAGCGGAGCTCCACTTCCCGAGAAGGCGCGTGAGAAGACATCTTGATGAAAGTCAATAAAGATATAGAGATTGTGGGACGAGGCGATGCGCACCATCTCTTCAAGATAATCAAGATAATTCGCGTCGTAAATGCCAGGCCCCTCGTGCTCAATCGCTTCCCAGGGTACGACCAATCGAATGATATTAAAGCCCCAGTAGTGAATGCGCTTAAAGTGCTCATCTGCCTCACTTAACGGAAAAGGACAGTCGACATAAGTGACTGGATCGCCAAGAGACATAGGTTTATTATTCAGAATCCCCGATTTGTAACTCGCCGGAACCTTGGCAGTTACGTTAATACCGCGAAACATCAAAGTGCGTCCACTTGAGTCTTTAAACCACCTACCCTGAATCTCTATCGGATCGATTTGCTCTCGCATCCAGCCCATCTCCACAAGCGTTTAGCAGCATATTTGCTACACGCTTACCTAATAGGCTCAGCTTGTTTAATGCAACACAATCTTTATCTAACTAAGGCTTAGCCCACACCAATTTACCCCACACCAATTGGTAGCGTGAGGATAGGACCATTTTTAGGGACATCTCCAGATTGGAGATTATATAGTTGGAGGAGGAGTACAAACGTGCGCTTCGAGCGAGTATCGTCGTTATCGATATAATACCAATAGTTTCCATACTTCACCCATACATAAGCATCGCGCGGCTTGCACTTACTGCTTTTGATCACCATCAAGTCGCCGACAACATCCTTACAGTCAATGAGCTCCCCTTCCAAGTCACTCGACTCATTCACCCGACCCGAGCGCACATGTTCTTTTGGCACCTCAACAGCAAGGCTCAAATAACCAATAATAGCAAGGAGAGAACGGGGCTTAATTCCCACTCGAACCTCCTTATTGTAGTCCATAGGAAGATCTACTACATAGTGGTCATGATGAATGATATGAGCATCAAGAAGTTCTGCTAAATCCTTTGAATACTGATTATTGGCCGGAAAGCTAATCTGCAGAGCATTGGCTTCACAATCTTTTGCATCGGGGCAATTTTTGGGCATCTTAATCCCAATGGACAACTCCCCCATCTCCTGAAAGTAGCGCATTAATCGGGTCATATTGACAAACTTTTCAAACCGATCCCATGTATTAGCGAGCAAGATTGTTCCTCCACCCGCATTGGTTAACTCATCAATACTTTGAATCGTCAGGCGGACCAACCGCTCAATATCCCATCCCGCATTATACAAAAGTTGTACAGTGAGCAGGTCAACTGGAGTCATTAACTGATTGGAAAAAGTATGCCCATCCAGAGGAGTATATTGAATCGTTGGCTGATTTTGCCAAGAGACCTCACCTCCTAATTCAAATGGATTCTGCTTCGTAAACCCAGGAATTGGGACAAGCCCACTCGCCTTTGCCCCATAAGTAAACGTAGTCGTCACATTGTTAATCTCTAAAAAGAAAGGAAAATCATCATAGCGCAGGCGAACCAAATTGAGCAGCATCTGTTCATTATTGGACTGCTGCAACACATCATTATAGGCATTCCGCCCCCCATTCCCCTCAATAGCCACGCGACTTGGGACATGACATCCGCCAAGTAAAAGGAGCAAAGGAGCAATCAAAAGAGAAGATATCCGATAAAGGTAGGCCATACCATAAGTGATATCAAATTTTCTTGTTAAATAAAACAACTAATCGATTACCTGATCATCTAAGAACCTGTTGAGCAACAAGCTGATAAACCAAACAAAGAACGCTCCCCAAAATGCAGCACCAAAGGTGGCCACATTCACCCCAAACGAAAGCAAGCTCGCCAAGTAGAAAGTAAACGCATTAATAAAGAGCAAAAACAGACCAAGAGTCAACACCGTAATCGGAATCGTCAGCAGAACCAAAACTGGGCGAATAACTGCATTAATAGCCCCTAACACAATTGCAAAGAAAAAGGCGCTCCACGCCGAGACCACCGTAAACCCCGTGACAAAGTGCGAGACAAAAAGAATCACTGCAGTGGTCAGGACAAATCGAAAAATCAAAAACATCTATTTTTTCCTTTTTTCCACTACTCTACCTGATGAGAGAAATAATTGGAATCGGTCAAATGTGCTGGTGAATAAACTTTTTACATGATAAGCTTTCGTAAGCTTTTAAAAATACGGAGGTTAGGTATGCGCGCTTCATGGTACGCTTGGGCTTGTTATCTATTGGTGAGCAGCACGTTGGTACAGGCAGCACAAAAATATGAAACACCCCTTTCACTGAAAAACTTTGGCTATCGAGATAACCAAATTCCAAATGTGCTTCCAGCAGCACGCCATACCTCTAGTGCTCCACTTCGGACAAACGATTTTCAAACTTTGCAGCTGAATCAGTCGAATCGGTCGATGACTCGTATTGGCCCATGGCAAGTGAGCCAGTCAGGGACAGGTGGTGGATTTGGAAATGGACCTGGCGTCACAGTCCCGCAGCGAGTCTATGTCAATCCAGGAACAAATCCAGCGGTGAACATCACAGCAAGTAATGGGGAAAGCATGCTTGTCTTTACCTCAGGTGAGACGATGGTGTATGATGTTTCCTCTACAATTGGAAGCGGAATGGGACAGTCAGCCACCTTTCAGAGCTTGGGACTGAAGTTTAGCAATCCATCAGATAGTACCGAATGGCTCTCTACTGATATCGTGCAGGGAAATGCCTTTTTCGACGTCTTTTATAACAATTTGACCCCCTATATTCAGGTGGATGGACGGACATCACTTCAAGAAGTGGTGGTGTTTAGTGATGAATTCCCTTCGGGAAAAAAATATACACCGGGGACCCCGCCTATTATTAAGATGGTTGAGGGGAATAAGTTCCGCATTAAGGTGAAAGATACCCTTACTGACACGACACTCACTTACTTACTCTATGTTGAGCCCTCGTCAACTACTCCAAGTGCTACGCCGACGGTTGTCTTTACTGCATATTTCAACAATTCATCAAACTACATATTAAAGGCAAAGAACCCGGTTGACGGGGCTCTCTTCCGCTTAGCTGTTGTGCAGCCCAATGAAGCGCCTCAGACAACAGCAAGTGGAGGACAAACTGGCAGCGGGAGTTTGACGAGTGCATGGTCAACTGAGATTGGGATTCAAACAGTTGCTCCATCAGCGGCAAGTATGTTTGTTTTGTGGCCGACTGAGTTTTGCACAAATGCCAATCAAACGATCATTAGCTCGACCGATAATGGATTCAATATCCCCTATTGCCCTTGGTATTCTTCCTTTGTCAATCTGATTGCTCGGACCGATTACTCAAAGGCCAATGATTATTTTACCATTTTGATGGCGAAGAAACAGGCTGGAAGTCCGGCCTTTGGTGAGGGGATGAATCCTTTCGTTGCTTATTTTGGGATGTTAATGGCCAACTATTACTCTGATGATATTAGTTTGTATCAGTCAAGTGAGCGATCTTTCCCTACCTATTCAGTCGGAACTCCGAGTGCGGCTCAGATTGAGGCTGTGTATGATCGGTATCGGGGATGCATTCCTACAAAATGTGAAGTGAGCTTTGATGTGGACGAGAGACAGTATACATGGAGTTATACAACCTATACGACAACAAATGGCGAAGGGTCGGTAGCAAACAAACCTCTTATCGTCTTCCCATACTATAAGAAACTGTCGACGAGTTCAACGAGCAATGTTGAGTCAAACTATCTTGTGCAAGATCCATTTCTCTATAAGCTATATGGCGTAGGGGCTGTGGATAATGTGGTTCAGATGGTTGAGGGAGATGTTCCCAATTTCATGGAGCAAGGCGACTTTTTCCCCGATGATTTGTGGGATCGGCTGTCGAGTGGTGAGAAGACTGAGCTTGGTAAATTGATGGATAGTACCATTGGGGAGTTTGCGCCTGCTATCCTGGTGAATGATAATAGCGCTGTGTATACACAAGGACAAGTGGGATATGAGTGGGCTTTGACCATGCGTTATGCCATTTATGTCATGCAGAAGCTTGGACGAAGTAGTGCACAGATAGCGTCGCAGACATCCCCCATTGCAACAAATTTAAAGACTATGGTGGAAAATTGGATGATTAATCGACAAAAGTCGGTAAGGGAGGCACATGGAGCGAGTGGCAATGGGAAGTTGCCAACCAATTTGACAAGCTCGAACTTCTTTATCGGGGATGCGACCAATGGTGCATTGAGTGCTGATTTGTCTGCGATGTCAAATATTAATCCGGGGACGAACTTTGGAAATGCCTTTTATAATGATCATATTTTGCAATATTGCTATTGGCTTGGGGTTGCCGCTGCAATTGTTGAATGGGACAATCTATATACATCTGGAACGCCTTGGATTGCACAAAACTTTTTGGCGGCAACAGGCGCAAAGAGCGTAAAGATGAAGTATTTTATCGACTTATTGTGGAGAGATACGATTTGTTTTGATACTGAAGATCCCGATTTTCCCTATCACCGGCACCAGAATTTATTTGAGGGGCATGCATGTGCATTGGGGACTGTTCCAACCGATGCGCAAACCAATGGCCGGAATCTAGAGAGCTTGGGAGAGAACTTCAATTTTTGGGCAAATGCGCTCAATTACGCCCAACAGATTTTAAACAACTCTCATTTAGATGAAAGTGACAAAAAAGGGTTTCCTGAATTTGTTGCTTATTGTAAAACGAATATAGGTCTAGTTGCAACTGGCGGAACCCGTTTTTACAAGACGAGTAATTGGCCATATGTTAAGCGAGGGTTTAATCAAAATCCATGTATTGGGAATGCATGGGATTCGTTAACCGATTCAGCGACATTCTTTGGCCCTGGTTCGCCACCTTGCCAACTGGACGATGAGAGTTTGACCTTCTCCTCCTATCGCATCGATTCATTTGAAGAATCTGTGATTGTTGAGGGTGGAGGTATTGAAACAGAAGAAGTCGAAGTTGTGAATGAAGAAGACTTCTTCTTCGACTAATATGGAGATCGAGGGGTCGTAAATGAAACAGTTATCAATAGTGAAAAGATATATTCTAGCATCCATTTTGGTCTTGCCGACACTTGGTTTTGCAAGTGATTATGTCATCGATCAGGATCATTACGACCCCTATCAAAAAAATACCAAGAAAACCGAGCACCAAGCTCAAGAACAACAGCGCAACACTCCGCAGAGACGAAATCAAACATCATCTGAGCCCAAACTTAAGGAAACGCCTAAACATACTCGCCAGTTGACCAATAAAGATGAGAGCGAAAAGACGCGGCAGAAGAAAAAAGATTCATTTGATGCGATGACAAGTGTTGAGATGCGTGAGGGGCGTACATCTCGTTTGTATATTGGGCCTCAGTTTTACTACATGGACTTTTCCATTGATGGACAGCCTAACTATAATGGTTGGCTCGGTGGCGCTGAAGGGGGATATGAGTTTCTTGTAAAGGATGGTCTTTATACCCGTATTGATGGGTTTATGAATGCTGGAAAGCTCGATACAACAGGGACCAATGGCGGGACAAGAAGTATTAGAGACTACCTCATCTATTTAGTCTTTGGGTATAACTTTAGCTTTGAAGCAAATGAGGGACTGCGTTTTACTCCATATGCTGGATATGGATTTAGCTATATTTCCAATAAGCTCACACTCCCCTCTCTTGGATCGACAACCTTCATTTACCAAAAGTATTTCATCCCAGTGGGGATGCAGTTGATGTATAGTTTCTTGGAAAATTATGAGATTGGCTTTACTTTTGAATGGTGGCCTTTTGTTGATCGCAACATGCATCGCAGTACGCAGAAAGGGATTAACTGGAAGCTCGACTATACAAATGGTTACCAGATTGAGATCCCCTTCCGTTGGTATATTGCCGATCTCGATTGGGGAACTTGGGACTTTAGCTTAATGCCGTTTTGGAGACGCAATTCTGATGGGGCAACGACTGCCACTTCAACTTCCGGGATCTCTCTTAGCTTGCCTAAGCAGACCTATAATGAGTGGGGCGGCAAGTTCTACTTTGGTTACAGCTTTTAAAGAAGCATCAATTCACTCACATGATTGGGGGCATTTTATGCCCCCTTTCTTTATCTTTAATAACCTGAAGTGTAATATCTCAATAAATTAATTAAATTTAAATATTCGAGATAAAATGTCTTCATTTTTACATTATTTGTTTGGATCTGTGGCCCTTGCGCTGGGGTTAATTCTCGATTCAGTGTGGGGAACTGACTTAGGGAACCTGTTTACGCTCATTTTTCCGATTATCTATTGGTTAGTCTTGGGATTGGTTTGGGTAAGAGTTGAAGATGATCGCAAGCAATCAGACGAAGTGGTAGGATTGACTCTTTTCTTACAGTACACATTTATTGTATTCGGTCTTACATCGGCATTTTCACTGCTCGAGCTAGGCGATTCTCCAACCTATTTGTGGGTGATCGGGTTAACTCTTATGGCGCTGAGCATTCGGGCCAGCGTATGGTCTGCAAAAGAGGCGCTGTTGGGGAGTCAGGCTTTAGTTGTTGTTGGTGCTCTCATATTAGGCGCTTGGATTTGGCGAGTCACTTTTTATGAGCTCGTTATTGATCAAACAGCTGGACTTATTCTTTGGGTCTCGATTTTTGGACTGGGTGGGTACTCGCTCTATTTGCTGTACGTTTGCAATTGCAGGGTTTTAGCGGTTTATGCGTTTATCTTTTTCTTCTTGTTGATGATGTTTGAAGCGACCGCCTATTTGCAAGGGTATATAGCAGGTGAGGTGGCTTGTGTCTTCTACGCGCTTTTTTATATTTTGAGAGTCTCACATCCAAGCCGGTTTACAAAGGCCCTTTGGGGGCCTGAGATGATTTCAAGTGGGATTGTTCTTGTCTTGTTACTTTACAACTTTTTGCCTTTGCAAGAAGACCATTTGACTCATATGGCATTCACCTTAATGGCGATATATTTACCTGTGAGGGTTATAATTGAGTTGTTTTGGAAATATCGAAGGGTATTTGCGAAATAAACTATAAATGTGATATTAATAATAAAAGAGGTCTAGTTAATTCAAATAATACCGAGTTAATAGCTAGACTCATCTTTGGAAAAGAATAAATGGTTGAATTAGAACTTATTGCATACATCTTTATTGGCTTGGTCGCTGGAAGTCTTGCCGGCATGCTTGGAATTGGCGGTGGAATTGTCACTGTCCCCTTGTTAATATTGGTCTTTAAGTACTTGCAATTTCCTCCTGATACACTGATTCAGTTGGCAATTGGGACTTCCCTTTCTGCAATGGTAATTAATTCGTTTTTCTCATTTATTTCTCATGCAAAGCATCGCCGCGTTGTGTGGGGGTTTTTAAAGTATATCATCCCAGGCCTTGTTGTAGGCTCTTACTTTGGTGCGATTATTGCCAAGTCATTGAGTGGAGAAGTGTTGAAGACCATTTTCGGTGGATTTGAGATTGTAATCGCCATTTGGTTCTTATTTGGCAACGACTCGAAAGCCAATCTAGATACAAAGCTCAACCTCCCCTCTTGGTATCTCGGATCGATGGGCGTAGGAATTGGAACGATTGCAACAATGATGGGGATTGGGGGTGGCCAGATCACTCTTCCCCTCCTCACACAACTCAAACTCCCCCTCACCCGTGCAATTGGAACATCTGCTGCGATCAGCTTTATCGTTAGTTTAGCAGGAAGCCTTGCTTATACAATTCCCAACCTAGGGATTGCTCATTATCACGATAGCATTGGTTATCTATATTTGCCGGCTTTTATTCCAATTAGCATCACATGCTTTTTCATCACCCCTGCAGCTGCTAGAATGAGCAGTCGGATACCGACCTACATTCTTCGGGCGGTCTTTTCTTCAATTCTTGTGATTACTGGGATTACACTTATTTTTTTCTAAAGATCAAAATGCTTTTCCTGAGACCAATCGGGAAATGTGAGCTCGTGGAGGCGATAAAGCTTTTTCCCTTTATATTCGCAAATAAGGATCACTTCTAGCCGGCGTGCGGGCTGATCGGGTTTTGTCACTGTGATCCACATTCTCCCTGCAAGCTTCTCCCCTTCTTCCACAAATCGCTCTTCGTCATACTCAACCATATACTCTATTGGTGTCGCATAGAGTTCCTCATGCAATTTGAGGTAGGTTTCATAATTCATTTCTTGCTCGTTGGTGTATAGCAAGAAATCTTCATCGTAGTAATGGGGAATCAAAGAGGCATTCTTTTTCAAGACCATCTCGTGAAACATTTCTTTGAGCAATTCTTTGTACATGCTCACATTCTAGACTGACTTGACAAATAGGTAAAGTCATTTAAAGGCTTGGAGTCGTAGCCGAGAATGTAGAAAATGACTGTCTTCTATTATATGAAAGGGTTGCCGGTTGGGGCGAGTTTGAAATTTCATCGGGTTGGTCTTCAGTCAGAATAATGGTGACATGCAGAGAATCGAGGTGCGATTGAGGCTTAGTCATCCTTTGGCCGACAAATAGATTGAGATTATGCTCAATAGTTTCGAAGTTTGGAAGATTCCACTCGATGGCTTTTTTGAGTGAATCATGATCGACGGGTTGCCATTGATCAAACCAGAACCGATTGAGATCCTGAGCAAGACAACATTCCCCTGTTCGGTTGGCTGAGTGGAAGAGCTTTTGGTAAGAGTCTGAAAGGGGCTTTTTTCGATAGAGAATATTTACTGAGACAGTCTCAGATTTCTCAACAGTTGGCTTGTTTTTTGAGTAAGGATTTTGAGTTGTCGCTTTTGGATGTGGTTTGATGTAAGCGCGATCGATGTGCATTTGGCCAAGCCGTTCAATCGTGCTCCCTTCTCGTTTAGCCCATCCCCACTCTTTGGCAAAGAACCGCTTGCCTTTTGGCTCAAGCGTGAGGGTAACAGCACTCTTTTTGAAAGGGGCGTTTTTCACCTTCACCTTGGGCATTTTAACAGTAGAAAGACGTAACCCCTTGAACGGCAACGATTCGGTTGAGTCTGATTGAGGATCAACAAACTTAAGACCAGACCGCTCGCGGCCAAGTCGGAGGTAGTACTTGAGAACTTTTTTAGCATATTCTCTTAAATCTTCTGTACTCTGTTTGTTATGTTTCATTTCTCTATTTATCTAAACTGCTTATCTCCAATGAAATGAGCCCTTTGCCCATAATCATGTTCAACATCACATATATTATAACAAATATTTGATTATATTTCATCTGTTGTATGCCATTAACATACCCTGTTTTAGAAGTATCTTAACCGTCGCTTAACAATAATTCAATCAAAAGTGGCAAAAACCTGTATTAAAATATTTACTTACATAAACTTATCCACTTGTCCATTATTCAAAACTCATCTAGAATGGGGTTCAAATTGGGTATGAAGCCCCAAAAAACGAGGCAAATATGTCAGAAACCAAATTGAATGGCGAAACGATTTTACTCGAGGGGTCACTTCTCAAACAAGCTGACATCCTACCCGATTTTACGCTATTGGATGGAGATACTAACATTGTGACTCTCCAAAATTTTCTCGGGAAGAAGAAGATTATCTACACAGTGCCAAGTCTTGATACGTCAGTTTGCATTGCTTCAGCCAAAAAGCTCAACGAACTTGCCATGAAGCATCCCGATCTTCTTGTAATGGTGATATCAGTCGACACACCTTTTGCCATGAAGCGAGTACTTGGGTATGAAGGAATCGAAAATATCATTCCCCTCTCCATACCTCCTCAATCGAACTTTGCTAAGCTCTATGGCGTGCGGATGAAAACAGGTCCGATTGCTGGCTACTGTGCCAGATGTGTAATCCATGTTGATGAGGGAGATCGAGTGCAGTTTTGCGACCTCATCGAAGAAGTGACCGATGAGCCCAACTTCGATGAGATCCTGAAGAAAGTCTACGGATAAACTTCGCGTGCTTTATACTTTGTTGGGACTTTATGGGGTGGGCATGCAACCATGATATTGTTATCCACTTCACCTTTATCCCCTCCCGGAATGCGGAAGATGACGTAGTCGGGATTGATTTCATAGAGTTTTTCCACAAAGTCCTCGCGCGTTAAGAAGTCAAATGCTTGTGATCCACAACAGTGTAAGTCGTCAATCAAAATGATATGATCTTTAATGGGGTGTCTTTTAATCTGCTCAAGCTCTTCAATGACTGGGCAGTTGAGTTCACCTGGAACGGGTGGAAATACATGCGCATCTAGCCAGAAAGTGATCGGTTCGCGAATATCTTTAATCATCTTCCAGAGGTCTTTTGAGGAGTCGCCAAAGTATACCTTTACTCTCGTATCATCTATAAATCGCTGATGTGTTGCTGTATAATTGGGTTTGTAGGCTTCAATAGTGGATGCATATTTAAATCCTGAATTTAGCGCTTTGATTACAGCGTCACCTCCCATTGATCCTGTCTCAACAAAGTAGTTTTGCTTAAAAGGCCCAAATCCATCAGGTCCAATGTTAGCAAATACTCCACCCATATACATGGCAGCAGTTGCAAGTGCAGTGATAAAATATTGTCGTTTCATATCAACTCCTATTTTTAGGTTAAAGCCAGGAGTCTAGATGAATCATTCTTTTAGGAAAAGATTATTTCATGAGGGTGTACTTGCGGTACTCGGGGTCCCAAACATACTCACTCAATTTGTGTTTGAGCTCCTTTTCAAAAAGGTGTGGGATGAGCTCTCGTTTGACGGCTTCTTTTCCCACGCCGAGGGCAATTTTGAAGGAGGTCTCTCGCACCCGCTGAAGGCTTGGAAGGAGGCATTTAGTGCGATCTTTTGTACTCTTTGATAGGGTACTAAGTATTTCGGCAGCAATATAGAAAAAGTCATCGGGAATATGGGGTAGTTTGAGTGCACAGCTCGCAAGGCCCATGCCGGGAAAGACATAGAAGTTGTTGCATTGGGTGATGTGGTAGGATTTGGATTTGAACTTGACGGGGCTAAATGGGCTCCCTGTGGCAACGATTGCTTGTGCATTTGACCATTCAATCAGATCTTTTGCGTCGGCTTCACTTTTTGCAGTTGGGTTTGAAAGGGGCATGATGACGGGGTGTTTCGTGTTTTTACAGAGGATTTCGACACAATCTGCGGTAAAGGTGTTGGGTTGGGACGAAAGTCCGATAAGTGTGGTGGCTTTTGTGTTTTTCAACACTTCTATGAGGGTTACTTTCTTTTTACTTTTTACTTTCCACTTGCTAATCTCACTTTTTTTGCGCGCATAGACAAGGGTTTGCTTAGAGACGCATTTTTGTCCTTCTTGAACAACTCCTTCGATGTCGATGATGTAGAGATTCTTTTTGATTTTGGCTAAGGGGACTTTCTTATAGCGCAAGTAGCGGGTGATGAGTTCTGCAAAACCTGTTCCGGCTGCTCCCCCACCCTGAATGACAATTTTTTCATCTTCTAGCTTTCTTCCCGAGCGCTTCATAGCAGAGATGATTACGGCGAGAATGGTAGCTGCTGTTCCTTGTGTGTCATCATTGAATGAACACATGGTCTCGTGATAGCGCTTAAGGACTGGCACGGCGTGGTTTTTAGAGAAGTCTTCCCATTGGAGGAGTGCTTTTGGAAAGTATTTCTTTAGGCACTTGACAAACTGGTCCATGAAATTGAAGTAGGCCTTATCTGCTAGACGTCGCTGTTTGACCCCGAGATAGAAAGGGTCGTTAAGAAGCTCTTCATTATCGGTTCCAAGGTCTAGAACTATGGGAAGAGTAAGCCAAGGGGGAATTCCTGCACAAAGAGAGTATAGAGTGAGCTTTCCATGGGCAATATGCATGGCTCCTGGGCTGAGGTCTCCAAGACCAAGCACTCGGCTTCCATCGGTAACCAAACAAAGATCAACCTGTTTTTGGGGGTAGTTTTTAAAGATGTCGTCGAGTCGATCGATATCGTCATAGGTGAGATAGAGCCCCCCATTATTGGTGAAATGGGAGCTAAACTTTTGGGCCGCCTCACCGACTGTTGGGGTATAGAGGTAGGGAATAAGCTCTTGAGCATGATCAAGGAGGAGTCGGTAGAAGAGTGTGACGTTTTTTGCTTTAAGGGCCGTTAAGAACTCATACTTTGAAATAGGCGTTTTGTATGCCTTGATGTGTTCGTATCGTCTGGCAACTTGTTGTTCGAGGGTTGAGACTCCTTGTGGCAGGCGACCCAATAGCCCGAGTACTTCTCTTTCTTCATGTGTAAAGGCGCTTCCCTTATTGAGATAGGGGTTTTGTAGAATATCTGTCTCGTTAGTGATAACGAAATTGCCCTTCGATGATGTCAACGGAACCTCCTAAAGCTGTATATATATCCAACTGAGCTGAAATGGTGTCGACCACCGCACGGACATATAGAGCTCGTCCTTGAAGGAGACCAAATTGGGCGTCAAGGAGGCGGAGGAAATCCCCCATTCCATGACGGTAGAGCTGCTCACTCTGCAAAAAGGCCTCGAGAGAGCTCTTGGCCGCCAGGTAGTGCGACTCTTCATTTCTCTTCGAGTTGATATAATTCTGTATTGCGAGTTCTACCCCATTTATTGCAATCACTAACTGTTTTTCATACTCGATAGCGGCTTGTGAGAGGAGGGCTTGGTGCACCCTGATATCCGATTGCCTTTTCCACCTCTGAAAAAGCGGCCACAGCACAGTCCCTTTAAATACAGCGAGAAAAGAGGCCGCATTAAAGAGTCGGTTAAAGGCAATATTGCTAAGAAGCATGCTCGGATTGACTGTTAAAATTGGGAATAAATGACTCCAAGCAACTCCCACTCTAGCACATGCCTCTTTTACCGCCAACTCAGCTGCCCGAATATTGGGACGTCTATTCAGCAAGGCAACTGGCACCCCCACATCAATGATATATGGGATTTCGGGAATCACCCCAGTATCACCAACAAACTTTTTCAGTCGTGGCAGATCTTTTTCATTCAAGAGGATTGCAAGCGCATGCCACGCCTCATCGAGCGTAATGAGCTGGGTGCTATATAAAGCGGAGGTTTGGCTAACTGTGTTCAAAATCAAATTAGCGTCGACAGAGGAGGAAATCCCCGCTTGAACCCGATCCTTTGTTATCTCTAAGATTTCCAACTGCTTTTGGATTTGCTGGTCAAAAATTTCAATCACTTTCTGCATGGCCCGAATGGTGACATATTGTTTGGCAATATTCACCTTTGTCTCAAGCATGAGTTGCTCAAGCCGTTCCATCATGCTGCGCAGTTCAAGGCATGCTGCTTGCTTAAAGAGCTTTTGACGTCCATAAAAGTCTATTTCCCAATCAGTATCTAAGAGCCCAAATGAGAATAAGTTCCGTATAGAAATTGAACCGTTGATATCTTCGGTTTGTTTTGACCAGGAAAAGTTTTCACGACCTACTTCTCGCGTATCTGGAATGCTTCTGGGGATTTCAAATGGCTTACACAATTCAATTCGACGGATTACATGGTCTTCGGGAATGCCATAGTATGAAGCTCGCTCGATAATCTCAGCCTGAAGTCCTTCAATATCATTATTTTGCTCAAGCCCCCGCAAAACAAGTGCTTCGAGGGTTGGATCTTTAAATTTGTGCCACCAATCATCGAGGTTGCTCATTTCGGGTGAAATGACGTCATTTTCTGCATAGAGGCCGTACTGATCAGGCATTTGCCCTTGTTCAAATTCACATTCAGGTAACCAGCTGCAACCAGTGAGAATAACTGGAATGAGGAGAAAGAGGAGTGTTTTGTGGAGTACGAGGCGACTATTCCTCAATCCATGCCACACGTTGGTCATTGCTATCTGCCTCGATATATACATCTACACTCTGGCCAGCTAAGATTGATTTTCCACTTTTATTGAAGGCAAATAGAAGTTGCATGCCATCAATTCCACTTCCTCCAATGTAGTTTTGTTTATTCACAAACTTGAGGTCGATTTTGACATTGGGATTTGATCGGAGCACCGCTACCGCCCGAATTGTCTCATTGCGCGGGCGAATTTTCCATAGGTCCCCTTCGGCAACTGTCGCACTGACAAAAAGAGGATCCTCATTCCCACATAGGAGGACAGGGTCACTTCCAACCGATTGACCGTTTTTGGCATATACGTCGTAGATCATTCCATCAAAAGCGGCTCTGACGTGGGCTGAGTTAATCTTGTGTTCAATATGCTTGAGGAGCGCTTCTTGTTTTTCAATCAGCGCCTCTTGAATCTCAATATCAGCTCGATTGTGAACGACAGAAAACTTTTCGATTTGCTTTTGAAGGGATTCAACTTCTGAGTTGGCATTTTGGAGCAGTTTTGCTTGTTCATCAAACTCAAATTGGCTGACAGCATTGGTTTGCATGAGCTTGGTATAAACTTTGAGCTTGTTACTCGCAGCAAGCTGCCGCCCTTTGTATTCCTCAAGTTGCTTTTCGAGAATATGGACACTACTTTCGTGATCAATTTGGAGAGATTTGAGTTTTGCAGTTTCCGCTCTTAGGTCAGCGAGTACTTCAGCATATTTGATTTCAAGCTCTGAAGTTTCAAGCTTAAAAAGGACCTCACCTGCCGTTACTTGATCGCGTGCTTTCACAAAGACTTTTTCAATTGTCCCGCTTACAGGGGCATACACTTTGACAAAGTCGGTATTTGGAACTACCTTGCCGCTTGAGCAGAGGTATTGAGAAAAGCCGAGGTAAGTGGTTAAACCTCCTCTTTGATAGGGAAGACGGGATGCTTTTCCTTCTTTTGTGTGCGGGGGGCTCTGATCAAAAGTTGAGTAAATTTCATCTAGATCTTTTTTGTGTTGAACAACAAGAAAGCAGACAGCCCCAACAAGGGCGCACTGAATCAATATTTGCACGCTAGACAGAAGCTTTTTTGCCATGTGATATCCTCTCTCG
>JAJACM010000004.1 GCA_022601545.1 Chlamydiia bacterium
CGCTACTCTTTTCTTAGTAGCTTTCTTTGCGACTTTTTTCTTCGCTACTTTCTTAGTTGCTTTCTTAGCTACTCTTTTTGTAGCCTTCTTAGCAACTGTCTTTCTCTTTGTAGCCTTTTTAGCTACTTTTCTCTTAGCAGCAGCTTTTTTTACAACTCGCTTCTTAGCAGGAGCTGCTTTCTTAGCCGCTGTCTTTCTTTTTTTGGTTGCTACCATGTCTTACTCCAATCAATTGGCTTAGAATAAAAATACAAGTAAATAGTCGTGCATATTATTCGACTCTTATTCTTAATCCCGAATATACCGATCGAGAAATAAATTAATAATATTTTTTGAAATTTGCGTTTTTTTCAAAAAGTGATGATGAAAAAACCGGTCTGAGAATATCTCCTCAAACTGTTTTTCAGTGTGAAATTTTTTTTTGAAAATTTTTCAAAATTGTGGAAAATCTGTTCAAACTTTGAAAAATGATGTTGAAAATGAACACTTTTCACACACATTTTGAACCACTCAATTGAAAAAACTTTCATAAGATGTTGATTACAAATGGTATTGGGTGTAAAATACGGCTTTTAAAAAGCACTTTCGGGGGAATTGTGAGTAAGAAAAATTGGATTTTGGCAGCAGCTCTTTTCGTTGCATGTTGCTCTCTTTCAGTAGGATACGGAGCTTTCAGAATGAGTAAAGACCCTCAAGAACAGACACACGAAACACACCGCGAAACACACAAAGTTCAGCTCTATTACAAGAATAGCTGTGGATATTGTCACTATGTGATTGATTTCATCAACCAAGAAGGGCTTGAAGTTGAGCTCATCGATGTGGCAAAGGATCGTGCAGCGTTTAAATACCTCGAGAGAAAAGGGGGGAAAACTCAAGTTCCATGCCTTTTCATTGATGGTAGCCCCCTCTATGAATCGAAGCTAATAATTAGTTGGCTCGATCAACATCGAGATAGCTTACCGAGTAAGCAATCAAATTAAGCAACTATTGATTCTCATCAATTCATCTTGTTCGCATGGCTCATGTGAATGTTAAGTCATTTCTTGATTCTTAAAGCTGAGCATGTTAAAAGGACAGGATAGGAAAACACTTGGAGCGATTATTGGAACCCCCATCGAGTAGTAACCCAAAACGGGTCATATCTGTATTTGTTCTGGCGATGTTTAACGTCTCCATTATGGCAAGCCTTCGCAACCTGCCACTCGTCGCAGAATATGGCTATAGCGCGATTATTTACTTTGCGATAGTAGGACTCTTTTTCCTCATTCCCCTTGCTCTTGTTTCAGCTGAACTTGCCACTGGTTGGCCCAAATCGGGAGGGATTTACATTTGGGTTCGGGAGGCATTTGGCGATAAAGCGGGCTTCTTTGCCATTTGGATGCAATGGGTCCATAATGTTACCTGGTATCCAGCCATTTTGTCCTTTGTTGCGACTACTCTTGCCTATGTATTCTTCCCCCCAATTGCCGAGCACCCCCTTTATGTCCTCCTAGTCGTTTTGGTCGCCTTTTGGGGAATGACCTTCCTCAATTTTATGGGGATTAAGACCTCGAGTTTAGCGAGTACGATTGGGGTAATTGGGGGAACCATTGTTCCCGGATGCTTCCTTATTGGCCTT
This sequence comes from Chlamydiia bacterium, assembly GCA_022601545.1. GTDB lineage: Bacteria > Chlamydiota > Chlamydiia > Chlamydiales > JAJACM01 > JAJACM01. Next base: position 1,622 of record JAJACM010000004.1, read on the forward strand.
GGATTCACTTGGGTGAGTATGGGTAATCCGGTCGAAATTACCCTCTCTAAAGCGGCTATTTCGCAAAACTTTTCAAGTATAAACGATGTGGTCTTCTTGGGAGGGCTCTTTTTGGCCTTTGCTGGCCTTGAGGTATCGGCTGGCTATGCCGGTGAGGTGAAAGACCCCCAGAAAAACTACCCGAGAGCAATTATTATTGCCGCCCTTATTGTCTTTTTCCTCTTTATGCTCGGATCTCTTTCAATTGCAATGGTGATTCCAAAAGAGAATATCAGCTTAGTTGCAGGTCTAATTGAGGCTCTTAAGATCTTTTTGGTGAAGTTCCATATTGAGTGGATGCTTCCCATTTTGGCATTTTTGCTGGTCGTAGGGTCGATTGCGGAGGTGAATTCGTGGATCATTGGCCCAGTGAAAGCTCTTCACACCACATCAAACCATGGAAACCTCCCCCCAATCTTCCAAAAGACCAATGAGCATGGGATGCCCACCAACATCTTGATTTTCCAGGCGATTATTGTGAGCATTGCCACTTTTGTCTTCATTTTGATGCCCAACCTAAGTAGTGCCTATTGGATCTTAAGTGCTCTATCCACCCAGATTTATCTGGTGATGTATATTTTGATGTTTGCAGCAGCCATTCGGCTCCGCTACACCTCGCCCCATGTCCCTAGGGCTTACCAAATTCCCCATCCCCATAAAGGTATATGGGTTGTTGCCTTTATTGGAATGATTGCCTCCCTTTTTGGAATTATTCTTGTCTTCATCCCCCCGGCTCAGCTTCATATTGGAAGTTTACTCTTCTATGAATCATTTTTGATGATTGGTCTGGCTGCCATGATTGCCCTCCCTCTTATCATTCACGCCTTCAAGAAGCCCGAGTGGGATCTTTACCCTCGCCTCGATATTGATAGTGACCGGCCATGGCCCCGCCACCAGTCAAACGCCCCTTAATATGTTGAGTGTGGTGTAGTCTATGTCTGATCGTCCCTTGTCTGAGTCTCTTCGCCCCAAGCTGTTGGCCGATGTGATCGGCCAAGATCACTTGGTGGGTCCAGATGGCTACTTGACCAAGATGATTGACAAAGGGGTGTTCCCTTCGATTTTGCTCTTTGGCCCTCCTGGATGTGGGAAGACCACCATTGCTCGCCTCTATGCAGATGCCATTTGTGCAAAGGGAACTGGGTTTGAATATATCACTTTTAACCCGGCAATGCATTCGGTTTCTGATATCAAGAAGGTGATCGGTGAAAGGGAGAAAAGCCCCCTTTTTCGCAAAAAGATCATTCTATTTGTCGATGAGATCCACAGGATCAATAAGGCGGGGCAAGACACTTTTCTCCCCCACCTGGAAAGTGGTTCGGTGATTTTAATTGGCGCGACAACTGAAAACCCCTCTTTTGCCCTCAATGACGCTCTTCTCTCCCGTCTCCGTGTACTTAGTCTCAACCCCCACACATCTGAGAGCTTACAAGTCCTCATCGATCGGCATGAAGAAAACCTCTTAGCGCCTGAGGCAAGCCAGTATATTATTGATCTCTCATGTGGAGATGCCAGGCACCTGCTTAACTCCCTTGAAAATATCATCCCTTTTTACCAAGGGAATCCACTCGATTTGGAAGCGATTCAGGGGCTGATCCAGAAAAAGCCTAATCTATATGACAAGAAGGGTGAGGGGCATTTTAACTTGATTTCCGCCCTTCATAAGTCTGTGAGAGGATCTGATATCGATGGGGCGCTTTATTGGCTTGCACGCATGTTAGAAGGGGGTGAAGAGCCTCGCTATATTGCTCGGCGACTCATTCGGATGGCAACAGAAGATATTGGCCTTGCCGATCCCCACGCTCTCCAAATTGCAATTGCAGCAAGTGATGCCTTTGAGCGGCTGGGAAGCCCCGAAGGGGATCTAGCCCTCTATCAGGCCACCGCCTATCTCGCTCTTGCACCAAAGAGTAACCGGATTTACATGGCGGCAAAGCAAGCTGCAGTTGAGGCGGCAAAAAGTGGCCATTTACCTCCCCCCAAGCATATTCTCAATAGCCCAACCCCGCTAATGAAGGAGATGGGGTATGGAAAAGGATATGTCTACGATCACGACGCCCCCAATAGCTATTCGGGACAAAACCACTTTCCAGAAGAACTTTCGCCTGCAAAGTACTACTCCCCTACCCAATATGGATTTGAGGCTACTTTGCAAAAGCGACTTGAGTACCTAGCCAAGCTCAAAGACCAAAGCTAGAAGACCAGAAGTCTAAACCCACAAAACTAAGTCCAGAAGTCTAAATCTAGTTAAACTCTAGGTTAAGCACTTCAATTTTGGACGCCAGGATAAAGTCTTTCTCGGTCAACCCACCCACATCATCCGAGGATAGAGCAACTTTCACTTTGCCCCATCGAATCTCGAGTGTGGGGTGATGATTTTCCTCATCTGCAAGTGTTGCAATATGGGAGGCAAACTTAAAAGCCTTGCGAAAGTTTGGAAATTCAAACTCCCTGACAAGCATTCCCTCACGAATCTCCCACAAATCTGGCAACCGCCCTTTGAAGGCTTCAATCTCATCTTGTGAAAGAGCTTGATGAATTGTTAGGTCTGTACACGATTTCTTAGCCCATTCTTCCATAGTCTATTCCTCAATTGCTTTTACGATTCCATCAAATACCGCGATCGGAGTCCCATTTGGATCCATATAGGCGGGTGTTGTATATATTCGATTGTCCGGGTCAATGACCACATCCCCACATTTTGCCATTTTTGCCACATGGCCATAAACTTGAGCTCCCTCTTCAAAAGATGGATCTGGACCAAAGGTAGTTGTAATGGCTCCCTTCCCATGAAACACTTCCATCAAGAGCAAAGGGACGGCGCAAATGGCAACAATCTTCTTTTTCGCAGCATGCATCGATAGGATCATTTCCTCAACCCGAGGATCGACTGTAAAAGGCTCAAGCTTCCCTTCTAAAAGACGGGATAAGGGGTCGGGATCGATAATATCGGTTGTATTCAAAAAGCAACCCGCTCCACCAGGCAACACTAGACAATCAAACTCCCGAGCATCAAACTGCTCAATTGGAAGGATCTCTCCCCGACTAATGCGGGCTGCTTCAACCATACAATTGCGCTCTTGATCAATCCCCTCTCCACTCACATAATTCAAGACCTGTTTCTGGTCTTGATCGAGGCTGAAGGTTTCTACACTTCCACCCACCCTTGAAATGGCAAGATAACACGAAACGGCTTCAGTAATCTCACTTCCATCCCTATTTCCACACCCAGTTAAAAACAGTGCAAATCGACCCAAATTAGCTCCTTAAAATCTCTTCAATATACACATCGGATTTTCCCCAAGGATACCATCGGCTCACTTTCTTTTGTAGCTTGAACTTTCCATCGGGAAAATATTCTGAAAAGGCAAACCCAACAGTCACAATCACGCCTGGCTCCAACCGCTCTCCCAGCAAGAGAATTTCCCGATCACTCAAGCATAGACCATTGAGATAGATCAGATCATACCGCGAGTAGTCTACCTCTAAAAAATCCGCGCAAATAAAGTGAGGGCGCGCCGCCATTTTCTTCGCTTTTTGGATAAACAGGGCATTATGATCGACACCAGTCGCATCCCACCCCCACACCCGATCGGCAAAACAAACGAGCTTCCCACTTCCACACCCAAGGTCGAGAAAGGCTCGAGGAGGACTAAACTCCTTAAAAAGGGAAGCGAAGGTGAAAATGGGAGTCACCCCATATTGATAAATCTCCCTCTCACCCCTTTGAATCGCATCGCTCTTTGCTACTTGATAGGGGCTTTTAAAAAAGTATGCAGAGTAATGGGCCCAATTGCATCGAACAAACTGGGGAGTGTGGAAAATGACCCAAAGCGTCTCATATGCCGCAGACAAGCGGCTCCATATAAAAAGAAACATGGGCTTATTCTAATCCAGAAGAGAAAAGATCAACAACTAAAAGTTGTGGGCGCATCCAGGCTCAGTTGCAAGAAAGGTCAGAGGGTTAAGCTTTTTCTTTTGCATTGCGCGATAGAGTGCATATGGGGGCGCATCCATATCTTCGCGAGAGAGACGGAAGGTTTTATAATGCATACCAATGGAAAGTTTAGAGGCCACATCACGGTGAATATCGACAGCATGTACTGGATCGATGTGAACTGGCGCCATAAACGTATAGGGGCAATAGGTGCCGATTGGGATACAAGAGAGATCCATTGGCCCAAACTGCTTGCCAATTGCCTTAAATGTGGAGGGATTGTATCCCGTATCCCCCACAAAATAGATTTGTTTTCTTCCCCAACTCTTCGTCTCAACTCTCAGGACAGCTCCCATCCATAAGCTCTTATTCCTATCAAACGGGGAGCGCCCCGAATTGTGTTGAGAAGGGGTGCCGTAAACCATGCAAGAGAGAATCTCATCATTTTGAATGGGGATCTGATGCTCTTGCCACCAATCAAGCTCTTGACAATTCTCAATCCCTCTCCTCGTAAACCAACCTTTGACTCCCCTGGGAACAATAAATTGAATCTCTTTAAATCGCTTATGCAGTTCTAAAACAGAGTATTCATCGAGATGATCGTAGTGATTGTGGGAGATAATCACAACGTCCACATCTGGAAGCTCATCCATGGTCATGGGTACGGGATGGCGTCTTATGGGGCCAAAGAAAGGAAGGGGCGAACACCGATCACTCCAGATCGGATCGGTCAAAATTGTGAGTGGGCCCACTTCGATCAAAAAGGTAGAGTGACCAAGCCACGTTGCCTTAGGAGCGGAGTCATCAAGTTTCTTGGGGGAAATGGGATAGGTAAATGAGGCTGGCACTTTTGTTTCATGCTCAGGATGAGGCTTATAAAAGCCAAGCCCCCACTTCACAAAGTCAAGCCAGCTCCGTTTATCGTGATCTATATGAGGATTATTATATTTTTTCCCTTTCTCAGACATAGCTATCAACTACATAAGAGATGAATTTTTATCGACTAAATTCAACCTTCAAGCAATTTAGGTGGGACTGGCTTTCCTGTAAACTGATATGGGCCGGGGCACCTGTATTGATCCTCTATCTTCCACCCCTCTCGTTGCTTTGCAAACTGCTGAAAAGGAAGTAAATCTAAATCGACTAAGGCCTTACGAATCACAGGCTTAAGCTTGCCATGCCTTTTCTCCATATGAATCAGTGAGACCAATGGAAGAGCAAAGGGTTTCCACTTATCTGGAGAATTCGCAAGTCCTGAAATTGCAGACATATACCCATTTAAGCGCGCCCCAACTAGAGCGGCTGCCACTCGACCAAGTCCCAGGCAATAAATCGCATCAAAATCAGTTGGTGGACCACAGCGCCCTTCATACCCGAGAAAGTGCCCGAGTGGATTGAATGTCCCTTCATAACCAGCCTCAGCTAAATACTTCTTGGTCAGGCGAATGAGCAACTCTTCGGTCGCAATTTGTGACACTTTTACGTTCCCATGGGGATCGAGCTGTTGGGTGAGTTGGGCTTGAAAGGACTCAGGAAATGAATCAAATGTCTTGAGGGCCTCCTCACTTAAATTGGACCTCACCTCTTTTTTTGCTGAAACGAGATCTTGAATTTGGCTAAATAACCCTTTCATCTCAGGGATAAACTCCAAAAGTCCCTCGGGGACAAGTACGACGCCAAAAGGCTTTTTTGCCTTGTTGCGCTCGATAACAAGTTTTGCTAAATCTTGTCCAATCTCCTCTAATGTGATCTGTTTATCACGGATTTCTTCTCCAATCAGAACAAAGTTGGGTTGGGTTTGCAAGGCACATTCAAGTGTCACATGCGAAGCGCTTCTTCCCATCAACCGGATGAAGTGAAAGTATTTTTTCGCTGATAGAGCATCAAAACAGATGTTGCCAATTGTCTCAGAGTAGATCTTGGTCGCCGTATCAAAGCCAAATGAAATATCAACAAACGCATTTTGCAAATCGCCATCAATGGTCTTGGGAACCCCAATGACAACACACCCTCCCCCATGCTCTGCAATATACTCCCCAAGTACCGCCGCATTGGTATTCGAGTCATCCCCACCAATAATAATTAACCCGTCTAACTCATCTGCTTGTACCGTTTTAAACGCCTTGGATAATAATTCTTCCCCCTCAATTTTATCCCGCCCTGAACCGAGCCATTGAAAACCACCTACATTGCGATAGTCATCAACTGTCTCAGGCGTAATCTCAGTTGAATCGCCAACGATCACTCCTTTTGGCCCATTCAGATAGGCAATGAGCTGAGACCCTTTTGCAAAATCGTTGAGATAGTCATAGATCCCGCAGATGACATTATGTCCCCCTGAGGCTTGCCCTCCCGAGAGCACCACGCCTACTCGAAGAGCTCCTAACTCTTTGCCCCCTTCCACACACTCTAGCAGAGAAGTATCGGCAAGCTTTGGAAAGTGTTGGGAGATATCATTAATTGGCATTTCAGCCTCAAGACTCCGGCTTGATGGGGCCACCTTAAAGGGTCGAATCAATTGAGGGGGAAGTTGAACGTTTCGGTCCATTTTGGTCTCCTAGCAGATAGGGGTTGCTATTTTTCTTTTATTGCCCAATTGGACAAATTTAGCAAGACCTCCTTTTGAAGTCTCTTTGTACTTATCATGCATATCTCGCGCCACTTCGTTCATAGTTTGAATCACCTCATCCAGGGAAACAAAGCCATCGTCTTCGCGCCGCAAGGCAAGACGGGCCGCATTAAGGGCGTGAATCGCACCCATTGCATTGCGCTCAATACATGGCACTTGTACTAAGCCGCCGATTGGATCGCAAGGAAGACCGAGGTGGTGCTCCATTGCAATCTCTGCTGCAATTTCAATTTGTCGCACATCCCCACCCATCACAGCACATAGGCCAGCAGCGCCCATTGAGCTGGCAACACCCACCTCTCCCTGACATCCCGCTTCCGCGCCTGAAATCGATGCATTGAACTTGTATAGCCACCCAATGGCTCCTGCCGTGAGGAAAAATTCGCGCACCCCTTTCATCGTGTAAGTGGGAACAAACTTTTGGTAATAGTGGAGTAGGGCTGGGATAATTCCAGCAGAACCATTCGTAGGGGCTGTGACCACTCTTCCACCCGCCGCATTCTCTTCATTCACTGCGAGGGCAAAGAGGTTAATCCAGTCAAGAGTGACCGCTGGATCGAGCTCATGCAGATCGGTTGAGGAGATCAGTGAGCGGTACATCTTAGGAGCTCGCCGCTCAAGATCAAGCCCTCCAGGTAAGACACCTTCTGTGTGACACCCTTTGTAAACACTCTCCTGCATCACCTTCCACAAGCGATCAATTTGCATATCAATCTCTTTTTCACTCATGTAGGCCCGCTCATTGAGAAACATCAGCTCAGCGATGGTGAGCTGCTTTTGCTCACACTCTTCCTTAAGTTGGTTAAATGTGAAAAAGGGATGAGGAAATTCCAATTTTTTTCGCGCGATTTGCTCTCTTTCTTCCTCAGCGACAATAAAGCCACCGCCGATCGAATAATAGATCTCCTCTGAAACCAATTTCCCTTCTCTATCAAACGCTTTAAACCAAAGCCCATTGGAATGGAAAGAAAGGTGCTCCTTTTCAAATATGAGAGACTCTTTATGGTGAAATTGAATGGGGCGGTCGCCAAGGAGATGGATACACCCTGTCTGGGTAATGCGATCGATAGTCATTTCCATATCGGCAGGGTCAAAGTCATCGGGCTCATTCCCCTCAAGGCCGGCTAAGATTGCTCGATCAGTACCGTGTCCAATGCCGGTGAGGGAAAGCGATCCATAAAGATGCACCTGGAGTGCGTCTGTCTGGTAGAATTGGTCGGCCCGCTTGAGCCGTTTGCAAAACGCCTTGGCTGCCTTCATTGGCCCGATTAAGTGGGAGCTCGAGGGGCCAAGTCCAATCGAAAATAGCTCAAAAATACTGATGTGCATCTTTCACCCCCATGTTTGGGTCCCGATGAGTATAAAAGATTCCTTCGATTCTTGTCTATTCTGCTGAAATAATTGAGGTTATTTTCGCCACGTGATACACTAGCATTTTTGAAAAATAGAGAGGTTTAGTGTGAGTCAGTATTTTATCTTTGTGACAGGGGGCGTTCTTTCATCTTTGGGAAAAGGGATTACCTCTGCATCGCTTGCCCTTATTCTCGAGCAGAAAGGGTATAATGTCGCACTATTAAAATTTGACCCCTATCTTAATGTTGACCCCGGCACGATGAACCCTTTCCAACATGGAGAGGTGTATGTCACCGACGATGGATGTGAAACAGACCTCGACCTTGGTCACTACTACAGATTTTCAAACTCTCCCCTCTCGAAGTACTCGACGACCACATCCGGCCAAGCTTATGAAAGTGTCATCAAAAATGAAAGGCGTGGTGACTATCTTGGGAAAACAGTCCAGGTGATCCCCCACGTGACTGATGAGATTAAAGGGCGCATCCTACTGTGTGCTGAGCAAGAACCCAATATTGACATTACCATCGTTGAGATTGGCGGCACAGTGGGTGATATTGAATCGCTCCCTTTCCTTGAAGCGATTAGACAGTTTAAATCAGAACGCCCAAGAAATTGCCTCAATATCCACCTCACCCACGTTCCCTATCTGAAAAATGCAGGCGAGATGAAAACGAAGCCAACACAACACTCAGTCCAGTTGCTTCGCCAAATTGGGATTGTGCCTGATATGATCTTCTGTCGCACCGAAATTCCCCTCAGTGATGAGCTCAAGGAGAAGATTTCATTGTTTTGTAGCGTGAGGAAAGAGAGTGTTATCGATGTGGTAGACGTCGATCATACCATTTATGAAGTCCCCCTCCATCTTCTTTCAACAGGTGTAGATCAGCAAATTACTGAAATGCTCAATCTCAATGAAAAACAGAGCGATCTTGCCGAATGGAAGGGAATGGTAAACCAGCTAATTCATCCTGCATCTGAGGTGAAAATTGCCATTGTTGGAAAGTATGTGGAGCATCAAGATGCATACAAGTCAGTGGTTGAGTCGCTTATCCATGGAGGAATCAGCAACGATACCTATGTCGATCTCCAGTATATCGATTCTGATGAGATTGCCTCTGGTGAGTGTCTGCGGGGTGTCCATGGAGTTCTTGTTCCTGGTGGGTTTGGATCAAGAGGGTATCACGGAAAGCTGATTGCAGCCCAATTCTGTCGCGAGAACAACATTCCCTATTTTGGAATCTGCATGGGAATGCAGGTGATGGCTGTCGAGTTTTCCAAAAATGTACTCGGCCTCCAAGATGCCAATACAACTGAAATTGACCCAAAATGCAAAGACCCAATTATTTCCCTCCTCGAAGAGCAGCAAGAGATGGAAAACCTAGGGGGAACCATGCGCCTTGGATCGTATCCATGTGTACTGACTGAGGGATCCCTCGCCCACAAGGCCTACGGCACGCAGGAGATTCACGAGCGACATCGCCACCGATATGAGTTTAACAACAAGTATCTCTCCCCCTGCCAAACAAGAGGACTAAATGTCTCAGGACGGTATGCGGAAAAGGATCTAGTTGAAATCTTAGAGGTGCGCGATCACCGTTGGATGCTGGGCGTTCAGTTCCATCCCGAATTCAAATCAAAACCCACGGCCCCACATCCCCTCTTTAGCGCTTTTGTTGAAGCCTCATTGGCTTATAGCCAAGAGGGGCAAGCTGTCTCAGCGGGAAGTCACAAGTCATGACCCGTTGTGTTGGAATCGATTATGGAAGAGCGCGGATAGGGGTGGCAGTGAGTGACGAGAGCAAATTTCTCGCCTCTCCCCACCCGGCCATTAAGGCGGGAAAAACGCTTGAAGAGTCAGCGAAGCGACTCGTTGAGTTTCTCAAAAGTGTTGGGCCGTATGAGATGGTGGTGATTGGTCTCCCCCTCCACCTTTCCGGTGACGAGTCGCCCATGTCACAAGAGGTTCGCAAGTTTGGCACCTTACTTGAAACCACTTACAACCTTTCGGTGGTCTACTGGGACGAAAGGCTCACCTCTTCTCAGGCCACAACAATGATGAAAGAATCCAACCACAACAGAAAATCGCGCGCGGGAAAAATTGACTCCATGGCAGCAAGCTTAATGCTTCAATCCTACCTGGATGCGCCCAACACCTAAACTCTCTTGTGATGAGCAATTTAGGTAAAATTTTGATTTCATTCTATCTCCACTTGCATTATAAATGTTTTCTTGCATTACTCTAATGTAGGAATCATATCAGCTACCCGATGAGGAGAGAATGAGCCAAGAGAAATTTGAAAACCCTTTCACTGACAAGAACGCTGTTGCGACGCCTCAACCTGTTGCCTTTGTACTCTTTGGAGCAACGGGTGATTTGACCCAGAAGAAGATTATGCCCGCTCTTTACTGCATGAAGATAGATGGCCAGCTCCCTGCAAACTTTGTCTGCGTAGCTTTTGCAAGAAGGGATAAGACAGATGACGAATTTCGCGAAGAGATGCGCGCCCATATTCAAGAACATTCCCGCATTCAACCAATTGACGAAGAGGCTCTTAATGCCTTTTTGCAGCAGATTGTCTATCACAAAAGTGACTTTGATGACCCGGCAGGGTATGCCTCTCTCAAAACCCATTTAGCCGAGATTGATCAAAAGTATGGCACGAGTGGAAATCGGATTTTTTATTGCTCGGTTCCAGCTGAGTACTTTCCAGTGATTGCCAAACAACTCCATGATGCAGACCTCGTCTATCCGGTTGCGGAGGAAGAAGAGCACTACTCCCGCTTAGTGATTGAAAAACCCTTTGGAACCGATACCGACTCGGCCTATGCCCTGCAAAAAGACTTAACTGAAGCCTTTGATGAATCACAAATCTATCGGATTGACCATTATCTTGGAAAAGAGACGGTTCAAAACATGTTGGTACTCCGTTTTGCCAACGCCTTTTATGAGGCGATTTGGAATAGCCGCTATATTGAAAATATCCAAATCACCGTTGCTGAGGGGATTGGAATTGAGGGGCGCGGTTCGTTTTATGAGCAAACAGGTATTGCCCGCGACATTTTGCAAAACCACGCAATGCAATTACTCGCCCTGACAGCGATGGAGCCCCCATCCACCCTTTTGGCAGACCATATTCGGGATGAGAAAGTCAAAGTGTTACAATCGATTCGCCCCTATTCTGATGATGAAATCAAAACATGTGCCTGTCGGGGACAATATGGAAAGGGATTTGTCGATGGAGAAGAGGCAAAGCCCTACCGAGAAGAAGATAATGTCGATCCAAAATCCTCAGTTGAAACCTTTGCTGGTGTAAAAGTGTATGTGGACAACCTTCGATGGGCTGGAGTTCCATTCTATGTCAGAACTGGAAAGCGGTGTCCTAAGCGTACGACTGAAATTACTGTCACCTTGAAAAAGATGCCCCGCCTTCTCTTCTTAAAAGACTGCCCTGTCGACAATTCAGACGTCATCACCTTCCGCATTCAGCCAAATGAAGGGGTTGAAGTGGTCATGAACTCAAAAGTTCCTGGGCAAGGATATACTGTCCAACCAGTCAAACTCAACTTCTGCTATGAAGAATTCTTTGGCACGGGCACACCTGAAGCGTATGAGAGACTCATCTCCGATTGCATGATTGGCGATAAAACTCTATTTGCCCGCGTGGATGAAGCGATTGCCTCATGGAAGTTCTTTACCCCCATCCTCAAATACTGGAAGGAAACCCCACTTGATGAGAAAGATATATACGCTGCGGGAACATGGGGGCCTGAGAGTTCCAATCAGATTATGGAGCCGGGCGATGAGTGGAAAAAAATCTAAGGAAGCGGGAGGAGTGAATGGTTAGTTCGCGTGAAATTACCCCGAAAGAGATTAATAGCGAGCTCAAGCGGATCTGGGCTGATCATAAAGAGGGTGACCGCACACCAGCATCCCTTTTTAATCTCGTTGTCCACGCAAGGCACGATAGGCGCGAAGCCTATATCCAAAAGGTTGTGCGCAATGTGATTCGCCGCTTCCCCTGTCGCATCATCTTTGTTGTCGAGACTGAGCCAACCACTAATGACTTCATCAAAACCACGGTCACCGACTTAAAAGCAGATGAAACAGAAAACTCTGTCTTCTGCGAGATGATCACTTTCGAGGTCACCCCCAATTATCGAGAGCGCATCCCATTTCTGATTGAACCCAACTTAATTCCCGATCTCCCCGTCTACCTTCTTTGGGGAGATAATCCGAAGGTTAAAGACCCCCTCTCCTTCAAATTAGAAAATTTGGCAACGCGTACAATCTTTGATTCAGAGGTGACTAATACAGTGGTTGAGTTCTCCCACTCCATTCTCGAGCTGCAAAAGGCCGCAAAATGTGAGATCGCCGATCTCAACTGGGCAAGGATGGAAGATTGGAGGCAGCTATTTGCCCTCACCTTTAACTGCAAGGAACAGATTGAGTGTCTCACATCCGCTCAATCACTCTCCATTTCGTTTAATAACTCAGAAAGTGAGTGCTTCTGCCACAACCAAATTCAAGCCACTTATTTACAAGCCTGGATTGCCACATCACTTGGGTGGGAGTTTGTGAGTAACAAGTGGGAAAAAGGGGTTCCAAAGTATATTTACTCCCATAATCAGAAGAATATTGAAGTCTCACTCATTCCGGGTAGCCACCCAGATTTGCACCCCGGCCGTATCCTTTCGGTTGATATCACAACTTGTGACCAAACCACTTACGCATTCACACGCAAAGAAGGACACCCACACGTTGCGATGATCCATAAAGCAAGTCAAGCTGCGTGTGAACTCCCCACCTTCCACCTTCTCGACAGGGAAAAATCGGGGCGCGCACTTGTTCGCGAGATTTACCATCAAGGGACAAGTGAGCATTTTAATAATGTCTTAAACCTCATTAAAAACTATACAGAGGGGCCAACTTGCCATGACTAATACCCTGAACCAATCAAGAGAGTATGTAGTTCCCGGTGACAAACCTACTGCCACCCAATATGCTGTTGACCACTTTGTTAAGTGCGCGCAAGAGGCGATCGAAAAGCGGGGCCGCTTCACCTGCGCCCTATCAGGTGGGCACACCCCAAAAGCCATCTTTGAAACACTTGCCATGCCCGAATTTCGGCGGGCTATCGACTGGGATAAGGTGTATGTCTTCTGGAGTGATGAAAGGGCGGTTGGTCCTGATGATGAAATGAGCAACTATAAAATGGCTATGGATGCAGGCCTAAAAGGGCTTGTAAACAAGAATAACGTCTTTCGCTTAAAGGGTGAAGGGAACCTTCCACAACATGCTGATGAATATGAAGCGATTATTGACGAAGAGCTCAAAGAAGACCCATTTGATGTCATCATGCTCGGAATGGGTGGAGATGGACACACCGCCTCCCTTTTCCCAAACACACCAGGACTCCGCATCAACGATCGAAAGGTAATTGTCAACCAAGGGCCGACAAAAGACTCACGCCGCCTCTCCATGACATTTTCCTATATCAATACTGCTCGTAACATCGTCCTATATGTCATGGGAAAAGAAAAGGCTGAAACAGTCAAGCGCGTATTTACAGATCCGAGCGCCGACTTCCCCGTGCAACATGTGGGAACACCGAGCAATAAAGCGCTTTGGATTCTAGATGAAGAGGCTGCCTCTCTTTTATAACTAGATACTCTCCGATGAGAACAAGAGTGAGCGCTTCCAATGATCTGGAGAAAGGAGCCTACCAACCTCGTCTTGAGTGTGAATGGCAGTGACACCCACAGCAGACATGAGATCAAGAATCCGCATCTCATTCATCTCATCTTCGCCCATGGCCAGCCGCTCAAGAGCGACTCCATCTGCTACCGCACACCCCCTTTGGAACACAAGTGTTGATGTGTCAAACGGAGTTTGATAGAACATCTTCCACACAGCACCCTTCGTAGGACGGTTAAATGCAACTAAGACATGAACCTGTTTATACGCTTCATGAGGACCTGCTTCCAGTGAGAGAACCCGATATAACTCGAGATAAGAATCTCCATAATTGGGGTAGAGCATGATCGAGCGGAGAAACAACTCCTTTGCTTTTGAAATGTCAGAAGTGACAAGGTTTGGAACCATGTGGGCGCGTCCTCTCTCACAGAGAAGCCATCCCGATTCATTGGCCACCGTTTCCTCATGAGTTAGAATACCGCGGAAATGGACTGGGTCATTTAATTTTGCCGCACCTAAAAGATGCAACGCTTGGAATTGGCTACATCGCCCATAGGTTCGAACAGCTTGCCTTCTCACCTGAGAGGCCTCGCGCAGTTCCCCATGGAGATAATGATGTCGAATAAGAGCTGTATAACCTGTTACCCCTTCACGACCACTATCACTTGCTCGCATCGTAAAAGTAGTTTTAGCCTCCACTCCCTTGCCAATCGCTTCATAAAGAAGTCCTACCCGCATACGAGTAGGGTGAGATTTCACCAAGTGCTCAAGAATATAGTAAGCCCGTTCATTCTCGCCAGCAAGCGCCAGTCCCTTTGCCTCATCTATAGCATGAACCTCACGCATGTACTCAGTTCTCGCACATACCAAAAGTTCAGCTGCCGCATTTTTCTTATCTAACGACACACATATTGAGGAAAGGAGGACAAATCGTCGCGGCGCATCAGGTGCTCTCAGTAGAGCTTCTAGTGATATCCCGCGCCAAAACCAATCAAAAGCAGAAATCTCACCATCATCTGTTGGAACCAGTATATTTGCCTCTTCTAATGCAGAAACAGCTGCAAGCACAGATTGAAGTCTCGCTGTATTTATTCTTTCCAGGTTAATAGACCCAAGTGAGTGAACCACTTGTTGGAGATTGCCAGCGCCCAAATTAAAGTGAATTTTCTCCGAACTTTCACGCATGACGATCGGTCGCAAATGATTTGCATCATCACAAACATGGGCTAAGAATTCCTGGCGACCCTGCAAATTCAACAGTGATGTACTACATCTAAACAGAAGCTCTCTCGCCTGAATCACACTATTAATCTGCTCTGTGAGATCGATACTCTGGTTGAAAAGAGCAATCATCTGAAAGATCCGAATCTCATTTTCACCAATCGGAAAGTCATTCAACAAAAGCTCGTGCAATACCCGTTGGGCAAGTGGAGCATTATGAAACATAGCCAGATGGGTGAATAAACAACTGGCCAACCCAGCTTCACCTGGAACCAAAATACAATGAGCCGTCAGCAACATCACCTCATTCATTCCATCCCTGCAAGACCTAGCTTCATTGCAACAATCAATTACCCGCCGCACCTTTTCTTCATTTGATCCCTCTCCCCTCATAATGGCAGAAATGCTAACCCCAGATTTCCAGCCATGCCCTAAACCTGTCAATCGCTCCAATGACCGGAGCTCCCTCACAGCATTCTGTACATCCTGTGCAGATGCGCTCCATATGCCTCCACTAAACGGATTGTAAGCCATCCCAGATTGATCAGCCGGCTCCTCCTCACCACTTCCATACGCGCTATATGCAGGGGAACTCCCCGCCCTACTGCTCTTCGAAAGAGGCGATCCCCCATACTGACTACTCGAAAACAATGAAAATGCCTCCGGAGATCCAAATGAATCGGGCGGCGCACCCCCCTCCCCATTATCATGAATATGCAATTGAACCATTTGTTCTGAAATCTGCTTGGTCATCTGCCCCTGTACCAGATCTGGAAACCGATCTGCTCCGAGTCCGTGCCCCTGATCTGGACAGCGTTCTGGCCCTCGTTCTGTCCCCTGCGCTGGCCACTGCCCTGGCCCTTGCTCTGGATCATTTTCTGGCCCCTGCCCTGGATCGTGTTCTGCCCTTTGGTCTGGAAGCTGTTCGAGCAACGATTTTTCACTTGTGCCACACCCAGCTGAACCTAGCCCAACCGGCGATCCATCTTGATTTAAGATCACAAGGGGTTGAGGCACCCTTCTGCGCGGTGGCGGCGTCACTCTCTCAGGTGGAATTGCAGTGGGTGCATGCCCAGGACTAACACCTAGTGGATAGGTGGTTACAATCGTGGATGCACCTTGCATAGCCCGATAGCCCCTACTTGATCGATCGACACCAGGTGAGTGTCTCCACCCTCTTGGCTCACGTCCATTTTGGTGAGGGGGATGAAAAGCTGACGATTGCTCAGTATTGTGATTCGGTGGTTGCGGAACAGGCACAGCCGGATAGTAATTGCCATCTGAAGCCAGGACCCATCCATAATGCATTTGTGGTGATCCGTCTTGAGCTGGATAAGTTGGTGGCACTGGTTGCCCGGGTTGCCACGGCTGCCATTGAGTTGTCATAATCATTGTCCCTTAAACTTTGGCCAATGATTCTAAATGGCAACCGAATATAAATCAAGCCCACCTCTACTTAGAGGCCATCGCTCGCGCTTTAATGATCTTCTGATCCTCAACCGGCCGATCCATTGCATCGGTCTCGACCTTCCCGAGTTTTTCAATGACATCCATTCCAGAAACCACCTTTCCAAAAACAGAATGCTTTCCATCTAGCCAAGGGGTTTCCACAAGAGTAATAAAAAATTGAGACCCATTGGTGTTGGGGCCAGCATTTGCCATTGAGAGGACGCCGGGGCCATCATGTCTCAGTGAAGGATGAAACTCATCTTCAAACTTACCGCCCCAAAGAGACTCTCCACCCCGCCCAGAACCAGTGGGATCTCCCCCCTGAATCATAAATTCATCAATAATTCGATGGAATATAATGTTGTCATAGTATGCCTTCTTCACGAGGCCAACAAAGTTTTCAGCCGTCTTAGGTACTTTGTCCGCAAAAATTTCGACTTCAAAAGTTCCTTGTGTTGTTTCAAATGTTACAATTGGGTTTTTAGCCATATCACTTTCCTCATTTACTTCATATAGACGCGAATCATTTTCTGATCTTCAACTGGCCGATCCATATAGCCAGTTCTCACTCGTTCAATCTTCTGGACAATGTCATATCCACTTACAACCTTACCAAAAATCGTATGCTTACCATTTAGCCAACCTGCATCAGCCGTTGTAATAAAAAACTGCGAGCCATTGGTATTTGGCCCTCGATTAGCCATCGCCAGCAATCCCTTTTGGTTAAACAGGACACTACTTGAGACTTCATCTTCAAAATCTCTGCCAAATGCACTTTTTCCACCTGTTCCATTTCCAAGGGGATCTCCCCCCTGAATCATGAATCCTTTGATCACCCGATGAAACCGGATCCCATCATAGTAGTGTTGATTAGCCAATGTTATAAAGTTTTCACACGCCTTTGGAGCCACATCAGGCATCAACTCAATTTCAATCGCTCCTTGTGTGGTTTCCATCACCACAATTGGACCTGTTTTCGAAAAAACATTTGACGAAAGTGCTAGACAAAAACTAAGACATAATAATATATTCTTTATCATAACTTTAAATTCCTTCTCTTTTGAATGGACCCCACAATCGGGCACATCTTGAATGAAAGGGCAGATTGTACCAGCTAGCTCAAATTTGCTCAAGGAAGTTAAGGAAAAAGAATTTGAATAGCAAAATTCCTACAAAATTAAGGTTGATGACTGTAGAATAACCCCTCGCCACAAGCTTAACATGTATTTTGGAGACTATTTTGGCACAGGCTGTATCCCCGAGAACCTTTAATCTGGCAAAAGAAGGACACCCCTCCTTCGATTCCGTCACACCCACTGTTCGATATTCAAGAAATCCCGCCATGCGTTTCCTTCAACGGATGAGTGGCTGCTTTAGGTGTTGCCTTCCCCATCGACCAGTTGTCGAATACCCTTCAGCCTTGACAACAGGACCTATCTACCCCCTCTTTCCCACTCAGCAAGTTGAGATGTCCTCACAGATAGGACCCCGGGTCATCAGCCATCTCACACTCCAACCTCCAGCTACCACCCCCTTTGTTATCATCGAAGAAGGGCGTGTGATCGATGCAAGTGTGCGCGCAATTCAGCAGCTCGGCTATCGCTCAATCAGTGAACTAAGAGAGACCCTTGCAACCACCATCTTCCCCGACACCCATGAAGCTGGCCAATCGCATTTTGATGAAGTAGTGGGCGACTCCGCTCCGGTTGAAACAACAATCCGCACTCGAAAAGGGGATTTTCTACCCGCACAAGTCATGTGCTCGAGAAATCAGGTAGGATCGCGCCATCTGACCACTTATATATGGTCGGCACCAGATGTGGCATTTCCCTGGAGACACCTTTTACAAAGAAAGCAAACCGTTGAAATGCGAGTCAAGTTAAATGGGGACTTTATAACAGATTCTCACGATTTCCCCCTGATTAGTGGAACCTACTCTGGCGCCCAAAGAGAGCTCCTCTCAAAGCGCGCGCAGCAAGACATCTATGCCCTCCTTGAGCAAAGGAGTGTTGAGAGACTCCGTGATATTCTCGTCTCACCCCACTCACAGACTAAAGTGTGTGAACTTGTATTTGCAGTGAATCCCTATCATTTTTACCCCTTTTCATGCTCTATACGCGTCAATCATGAAGAAAATACAGCCTACATTTGCGGTGTGCGAGAAGATGTCGACCTCATGACTAAATCACATGTGGAAAGGGCTGTCTGGGAAGATGTGCGACACCAACTTGGCAGCTTACTCTCCATGCTAAATGCAGAGAGCTGGCAACCCAATGAGTTTCTAACAGACTCATCCGATCCTCAAGTCCTACGAGAAGCGCTCGTTTCAATGAGTGAGCGCAATCAACTCATCAAGCGCGTTGCCGCAGAACTTAACCGCTTCTTAGGGGAATATGGTGTGCCAGATGAGGAAATTGTTGATGAATCTGGCCCTTATAGAATGAGAGCGCATATGGAAGGATATATACAACTTCTCCAAGAGACTCTCAACGCTAGAAATCTCACCATCAAACTCCTTATTGACGAGTCAATTCCCGATACTTTTGATACAGCTGCAAACCTACTTGATCGGATGCTCCTTCGCGCACTCACCTGTCTTATCTACCATGCAACCGATTGTTCCATTCAGGTAACTGTTCAGCCGTACGTGACTCGATCTGAGCTGCTCTATTTCACATTCTCTGTTTCCAATAGCCACCAAGTCTCAAAGGGATTTCATCGAATATTTGAGCACCTTAAATCTTTTTCCACTCAACTGGGAGGGTTTTATGAGGTATCGGTTAAAGAGACAAACATTGTTGAACACCGAGTGTATATTCCCCAAAATGCCTGTGATCCACATGACTTGAGTGTCACTCGAGAAATTCATGATGAGCACGTGCAGCGACTTGGGCCAAGTGGTCCTGTCTCCCCCGCAATGACCATTGGTCAAACTATCCCAATGGTTCAAGGACTTCCCCCTCTCCCCGGCTCCCCAGACCCTGTAGAAGCTCCTGCTCAATCTCCAACCATTCAACGCAGACAAGCAACAGCTCTTACTCTGCAGATTCAACCCTCCATTTATTCCTCTTCTGGAGCTGGTAAACCAGCCCAAACATCACCCTCTAAAAGGAAGCTGAATCCCATTCCTCGAGTGCTTCATGTTGACGATGATGAAAAGTTTGTCATCGCCCTCGCATCAAAAATGTTTGCAAAGATGATAGAAGCAGGAAAAGTCACAGAATATGAGTCAGCTCTCAGTGTGACTGAAGCGGTCGAAAAAGTGAGTTTGGCAATTGCAAATGGAACTCCATTTGATCTCGTGCTCATGGATTATCATATGCCTGAGATTAATGGAGATGAGGGGACAAGAATGCTATTAAAAATAGATCCTGCACTTAAGATTGCTGGAGCCACTTCAAATGCCGATACAGAAACGGCCCAACTCTTTACAGAAGCAGGAGCAGAGAGCTTCATTTCCAAACCCCTAAATCCAGCTAAAATCAAGAAACTCATGGAAACTTACCAAGCTTCAATCCGATCATAGAGTGAAATTTGCATTGCATGCTACTTTAACTCTTTGATAGACTGATCCCATATGACAAAGTGGATCTATACCTGCATTTTCTTTATCAGCTTGGCTGGACTCTTTGCAGCGAATGGAGGTAATACAACTCCCCCTGAATTCCCCCTCCCTCTCAACGCCACTTCGACTGAGGAAAAAGACCCCAATCTCGATGAAGTTTGGCTGACAGGCCCCCTTCTTTGTCCCTC
Organism: Chlamydiia bacterium; assembly: GCA_022601545.1. Lineage (GTDB taxonomy): Bacteria > Chlamydiota > Chlamydiia > Chlamydiales > JAJACM01 > JAJACM01. The sequence goes on from JAJACM010000004.1 coordinate 21,701, forward strand.
CCCAAAGACAATCCCACCCAATCACGCCAATGTCCAACCCTATGTCTTTTTTACGCGCAACCTGGGGTTCTGGAACAACCGTTGGAAACTTCATTCGACTGTCAAAAGTGATAACATCAACTTCCAACTCCCCATTCAAATTGGGCTGACTCCATTCATGGATTTTGAAATTGTCCCACAAGTGATCACCAACTATTACAAGGGGAATCAACGGACAGAATATGGGGACCTCCCCCTCTCACTCAACCTCCAAATTCTCAATGATAACCCCCACAATAGAGTTCCAGCCATCAAGCTAAGCATTGGTGAAATCTTCCCAACTGGGGCCTTTAGCGATCTCAACCCCGACAAAAATGGAACAGATGCTGGAGGAGCGGGTGGATTCTCAACCCCTATCAACATCATTATCTCTAAACTCTTCCGCTTTGGAAACCACCATAACTTAGCAACACGGTTTAATGTAGGGTATCAGTATAATGCCACTGTTGGAGTCACCGGATTCAATACATATGGGGGCGGATTTGGAACTGAAGGGACAATTAATCCGGGCAATTCACTTACAGCCATCGTAGGACTTGAATTTACCCTCACCCAACATTGGGCTTTAGCAAGTGATTTCATGTTTATCCACGAAGGAAAAACGACATTTTCAGGCAATAAGGGTAAGAAGGCTGATGGAGTCACAGATGCCGACATTGGAAAGGGCGAGGTGTATGAGTGGAGCATTGCTCCTGCCATTGAATACAACTTTACCCGAAATATTGGGGCGATTGCTGGCTTTTGGTTTGACGTATATGGCGAAAATACGATCGAATTTCAAACCGCCATTGTGTCGATCAACTTCTTTATCTAGGCCGCCGCTTTTTCTCAAGTTCATCAAACCAGCCTGTCACTCGATGATCGAGCCAGCGAAACTCTTTGAAAACATTAATCCCCATATATCCAATGTGTCCACCATATTTGGTTTTGTAGACCTGCACATTTTTTGGCAGGGCGATTCCATCAAGTGAAGTATGGAGAATGATCGGGTCATCTTGAGCAAATAAGATTTTAGCGGGGATTTTGATATCTCGAATCACCCGCTTGGAGCTACACACCCGATAGTAATCCAACGCACTTGGAAAATTTGCGCGAGGAGCGACATACAGCTCATCAAAGTCGTTGATGTTAATATTTGCTGGTAAATCATATTTGGGTAGGTCCTCAAACTTATTGTGGATAAATGTTATATCCTCGATGAGAAGTTTAAGAAAATAACGCTCATAAAAGTGATTGCTCGGCTGCGCAAAAAGTCTAGCGCTTGAAAGAAGGTCAACCGGAGGACTGACGGAAATGACCCCATGCAGCAAATCCTTCGCCTTTTCACCCAACTCTCCTGCCAGCTTCAGCACCAAGTTGGCCCCGAGTGAAAAGCCAATGAGATAAAGTGGCGCATCGGGGTATTGCTTTTTGATAGTTCGTAGTGCAAATGCGATGTCTGGGCTGCAACCACTGTGATAGATGTTTCGTGCCAGCCCCTTACCAGAGCCACACCCTCTCAAATTGAGACGGATTGCCTTCACATTCTTATTGAAAAACTTGCGCGAAATTCGCTTCATGTAGTGAGAGCGATGAGATCCACAAAGGCCATGGACCATCACAACAATTGGCATATCGGGGCGCCAAGCATCAGGCGTTGACTCTTCATAGGCGAGTACATCCCCATCTGTCAGATCGAGATAGTGTGTTTTTGACCTAATTCCAGAGTCAAAGTCGATCAATGAGCTCAATACAGTTTGACCATAAGCACTCTTAATCAATGGCTTAAAGTCGAGAAAGTACGGCATTGGTGGATTCCCCTTATTTGCTACACCCCCATTTATAAGGAGAATCCAATAAAAGAACAGGATTTTTCGCTGACAAGCCCCATTTTATAGGCTTTTAGCACATTTCCAATGATTTACTCTTCCTACGGACTCGGCCGGCTTGGGTTGTATCGGGAGCGCATGGGACTCACTGGTGGAGCTTGATCGACATCGCTAGGCTCCCAGTTCTTCTCAAATAGGTAAAAAGGCATCGCAAAATACATCGTAAACACCTCTACCCCAGGATTCTTGTTCCCCATAGAAGCATTAGAGAGGTGGTAGTATTGACACCCAATTCGATTGTGGTTCTTAAACTGATAGGCAAGGCCAATTGAGGATCGGAATTCAATGGGGTAGCCCAGCTTTTTTCCATTTCCATCATAATAAACTCCCGGCGCAAACCCGGGAATAAGGACTAGCCGGCTCTTCCCAAGAATAATATCCCAACCAATTCCCGAATAGAGATAAGCTCCTCCATCGGCTGTCATCATCATTCCCCCCAACCAACGGGCAAAGAGAAACTGGGTAAAGGTGGAGGTATATTCGAGTTGGAAGTCTGCTGTTTTGTTTGGCTTACTCGTGTTATAGACCCCACCTCCAACAGATAGCAAGGGGGGATTTTGACTTGGGCGCATGTCGCTATAGATTTGCGATGAGTGGAGATGAGTTGCCCCAATCAGTATCAGTCCCATCAAGATAAACTTTTTCACTTAATTCTCCCGTTTTAGCCATTTCAAAGATAAAAAGCTGGCTCCGACAAAAATGCCGGGGATCCAGAAAATCCACAAAATAAATGTGGGTAAAAGGATAAAACTCATGATCCCCGCAATTACCCCCGCAAGCAATATCTGCCCCCGATGCTGCTGGATTACCTCCATCCGCTCTCGTCCTGAAAGGCCGAGGAATGACATCGATAAATCACACCCATCAATCATCGCTAAATGACCAATGCCAATCTGTGCAAAAACCATTGAAAGGGGTGGAAATGCAAAGACAAATACAATCGTTAGCACCGGCCACAAAATGCGCACACCAAGAGTTTTATATAGAATATAAAAATTGGACAAATTGCTTGCGACAATGCTCTCTTGACCCAGTTGAACATGCATTTGGAGATAGGTTTTCTTGATCATACCGCCAAAGGCAAAATTGAGTACAACTGGAAAGAAAAAGAGCCAAAACACCAAACCAAGAAATGAGGCCACGCCAAAGGCAAAAATCACTTTCCATGAGTAATAAAACCAGCTTGCTACACTCTCTGCTCCCCCACTCCCTGCTCCCGGAGTTGACGGCCATGCATAATAGAGGGAAAATCCAAAAATCAATGCGAGAATAAAAAAAGTGGAAATCATCCCAATGAGTGGAGCAATCCAAAGGCGGGGATTGACCATAAAAAAACCAGTTCCCAGAAAAGAAGAAGTGATCGGCGTGACATCATTTTTCACTTTTTTACCTACTAATTTTCACCTTCAAAGTATTGATATATCTGGCTCGCTTACATTTTGCAATCATTCAAATTATCTTTAGATCTATCCATGAAAGAATTCACTCGTATATACTTGTTGCACATTAGTTGATCAAATACACAATCAAACAGGAGCCATCCTATGCAACTTCTCAAAAAAACGAACATACTTCTAATGCTCACTTTCTGTACAACACTTTCTGTACATGCAAAGATGCCAAAAGCAAAACTGAGCTATGCAGATTACCAACCAGAGCGGGATGAGATGAGCTTCAAAAATGTCTCTGCCAAACATGAGGAGCCCTACCGTCGTATCACAAGCATCGATCCACAAGGGTACATGCTTGAACTCGATACTGGAGCCGTCTTTCGTATTGCTGAAGGCTCAACTCAAGCAGTTGCCAACTGGCATCTACTCGATGCTGTGATTATCTACCCCATTAGTTGGAGCTGCTGCTCAACGACCACATACTACATTGAAAATACCCGAACAGGCTCCACTGCAGATGCCGATTTAGCTCTAGGGCCAAGACTCAATGATGAAAACAACACCTGGATTCTAGATGGGAACTTTGAAACCGCTGAGCTCTATCTCACAAATCCAGCTAACAAAGAGTCCTATTGGCAAGTTGATCGAGATGACCTAGAAGAATTTTCTAAATGGGAGCTTGGACAAAATGTCATTATTGGGTCAAATAACACTTTTTATGCTCAGTTTTTCTCATCATGTAAATGCATTTTAATCAACGTCGAGCGGAATCAATATATTCGCGCCCGACTTATTTACTAGGAGGTTGCATGGCTGCAGCTCATTTTGTATCAGCACCTGCTGATAATTCATGTATTAACTTTGACTGCGACTGTTGCACTTGTGACAACCCAGAGCTCACTTTTGCAAAAGTGATGGTCGTTGCTATTACGGTACTCTGTCTTTCACCATTTCTTGCCGTTGAACCCATTTCAACCTTGGCATTAATGGTGGTCATTTCAGTTTCCCTTATTGCACTGATGGAATGTGCATCAAATTGTGACCCAGAGCCATATACAGGAGCTCGCTTTACCCCAGCGCCAGTCGCTATACCAACTACTGGTTTTCTAGCAGCTGCTCCTCTGCATCACACATCTTCAACCGTTATTATTAACCAAGGATCACCCGGTCCTGCCCACCAAGGAGGAGCCACCGTGTCTACCCGACCACCAACAGGACAACTTAGCGGATCATCTAATGAGCGCGCAGTAGTAGGAAGTGCTGCTGATAAGAGACCAGCATCCCAACCTCGTGCCCCATATGCGCCAGGAGCAGCTGCAACTACAGCGGCTGCGCATGTAGTCTACAGCAAGCATGCCGCAGCTAAAGCCCCTAGTCAGACTGGATTATCGATGAGACCCTCTATGGCAGGCAGGGGACAATTGGCAGCAGCCCCCGGAGCAAGGCCCACTGGGTCACTAGGCGGTTCAATGATGACCACAATTGGAGGTGCATCGCTTAGGCCAACAGGCACAGGCGACCTCGCAGGCCGCGCACAAGTTGGTTCAGCAACTCGCCAGCAACGCCCTGGAGAAGGTACGGGCATGTTTGGCTCTCCCAAAAGATAAATCAAACCCCTATAGATTGCGCGCTTTTCTATTCTCTCCTTTTCAATAATAGTCAAGCGCGTTATCTTTGAGTTTTAAGTGAGAAAATTGGAGATTTTATGTCGGATGGATTCACCTACAATCCCAAGCGTAAGCGCAATTGTTTCAATCCCAATTCCCCCGATCCATTCAAACTCTCCCGCTCTAAAATCGAGCTCTTCTACGATTGTCCCTGCTGCTTTTACCTCGATAGGCGATGTGGCATGGCCAGACCTCCTGGCTTTCCCTTTAATATCAACTCTGCTGTCGACTCCCTACTCAAATCTGAGTTTGACCAATACCGCGCCTCACAGACACCTCATCCCTACATGACCCAAAACCAAATTGATGCTGTCCCCTTTCAGCATGAACAAATCGAGGTTTGGAGAAGCAACTTTGAAGGGATCGAATATCTTCACCCCGCCACAAACTTCCTCGTCACAGGGGCAGTCGATGACGTATGGGTTTATCCCGATGGTACGCTCATCATCGTCGATTACAAGGCCACTTCGAAAAAGGGAGAAGTCTCCCTCGATGCCGAATGGCAGCGAGGCTATAAGAGACAGATGGAGATTTACCAGTGGCTCTTCAGGATGAACGGGTTTAAGGTCTCTAACACCGGCTACTTTGTCTATTGCAATGGAATCTCAACAGCTGAGAGGTTTGATGAAGTGGTCCGCTTTAAAGTATCGATACTCCCCTACACAGGGTCTACAGACTGGTTAGATCAGGCGTTACTCGACATCTATTCCACCCTCTCGCAACCCACCAAGCCAGATCCTCATCCAAATTGCCCCCACTGCGCCTATCGACTAGCAACCTACTCGTTAGAAGCACCTAAGCCAACACTTATTTGATCTGCCACTTATTTGATCTGCTCGAGCAATTCGCGCATATTCTCTTCGGCAAACTTGGACAACCCAATCCCATTTTCTGCCAATTGATAATAGCTGATCACCCCTTCATTATACTCCACATGGGCCACCTCAGACTCAGGATCAAACTGATGTGTTCCCGGCTGCACAAATGCAATACTCACACTAATTTTTTCATGAGGAAGTGGATACGAATAGAGATAAGGGCGCACATCCCGATCTCGATTGACATGCTCAGCCATGCCATTGACGCAAAGATAGATAAAGTTCCTCGCCCGCTCGCGATCGACCGCTTGCGAAAACTCATAGTCAAGGTGCACTTCTTTAATACGCTGATTGAAATCCCCCCCAAAACGGACGGGCAACAAGCCATACACCTGCTCCACCCGCTTATTAAAGTGTCGACTTGCCTTACGAATCGCCTTAATATGTGCAGGCTGCCTGGCACACCCAGAAAACACACATGCAATCATCACAAACTTAATCAACGGAGACATAGATACCTACCCTAAGCTAGCTTCAATGTACCCCAAACCTCCCACTTTGTCAAGAAACCATTAACTCGCAAAGTTCCAGGAAACATCTAGTACATATTCACGCGGGAGTTGACGGGGATTTGGACATTCCACAGTTCGATGACCGGGTAGATGTGTTCGAATCCGCAGATGGAGACAGAGGCGGTTGAGAGCTTAAAGTGCTTCCCTAGCTCTGCTGGCATGTCGAGCCAGCGGAGACCAATCACCCGAGAGAAGTGACCACTGGTCACAACTGCTGTTGTTCCGGCAAGCCCTGTCACCTTATGCAATAGACGATCGGCCCTTTCAGTGACAGCATCGAGCGATTCCCCATTGGGTAGGACATCGGAAAAAACGTTCCAGCCCGGAATCGTCTCTTGAATTTCTGCCGTTGTCTTCCCCTCAAAATCGCCATAATCAATTTCAAGAAGATCGGGATCCTCAACAGCCTGCTCTGCTAAGCCAATGATCTGAGCCGTTTTTTTCACCCTCTGCAATGGACTCATAAAGACATGATCGATGCCCAGCTGCTCTACATAGGGACGGAGTGCGTGTGCTTGCTTTTCCCCATCAGGTGTTAAAGGAATATCTGAGCGACCAGTGTGCTGACCGCTCGCGGTCCACTCTGTCTCTCCATGCCGAATGATGATCAAACGACTGAGCTTACACTCTTCTTTTGAAATATGCATAAAAAACCCCTATTCCACCTTTATCGGCGAATAGGGGTTTTAAAGTCAATTATTGATTATGAGTAAGTTGCACCAATCTAGCTTATGCTGCCTTCTTGGCTTCGGTCATGCCCATTAAGTGAGTACACACATCAATCATCTGGATATCGAGAACTTTCAATCGCTCAAAAAGCTCTCGGTGCACGCCATCCATTTTTGATAACTCACCATGAATCATGACCACCTTTGTTAAGTAAGTCATTAAATGTTTCACCAAGTAGTTTCCATCGACCCTTTGAAATGTAGACTTTAACATTGGCTGTCCCTTCTCGTCTACAATGCCTGGCCCCATCGGCTCTTTGGTCAAAATGGTGGTCTGCTTGGGTCTTCCCCGTCCACGCTTAATAAAAGAAGTGGGTTTTGCCACCGACCCTTCTTTTCTCGGCCGCCCCCGTGGACGCTTCACCTTTACCTCTGCCCCTTCTACTACTTCCTTTCTCGGACGACCACGCTTTCTCTTTTCACCTTCCGGCACAACCGGATGTTTGCGAGGACGTCCCCTTTTCCTTGGCTGATTATTATCAATACTTGCATTTTTATGATCATCTGCCATCTTAAAGCCCCAATCTAAAATTATTAGATTATTTTACAATAGCAACAATCGAATTTATAAATAAAGCGTTATTTTATTACTAAATTGTAATTAAATGATTCCGAGTATGTTCAATAGTATAATTAAAATCACAACAGGAACAAAATACTTAATTGAAAACCCTAAGCAAGGCTGCATCATTGGAAAGTCGACAAACATCCTCCCTGCCCCCTCTTTCAAATGGGCAAATGCATCCTTCAATCCCCACTTCCAACCAACAAGAATCACAGCGCCCAGCCCTCCCAATGGAACCAAGATATTTACAGCCACAAAGGAGACAATGCCAAAAATATTGGCGCCAAACAAAGTGACCCCATCGAGTACACCAAACGCAAGCGCGCTGGGAATTCCCACCAAGAACGAGGCCACTCCGCACAAAATGACCGCCTGATGACGCCGCCACTCCCACCGATCAATAAAGTAAGCAATCACCGGCTCCATCGCCGAAATTTGTGAAGTGAGCCCCGCCAGGAAAATCAGTAAGAAGAACAAAATGGAGAGCAAGTATCCCCCTGGAATCTGACTGAAGACAAGGGGAAGAGTCTGGAACATCAAATTGGGTCCCGACTCAGGCGACACCCCAGTGGAAAAGACAATCGTAAAGACAGCCACACCCGCCAGTAACGAGACAAGTACAATGGAAAAGGCAATCGGAGCACAAATTCCCGGCACATTCTCCTTCTTCGACAAGTAACTTCCATAGGTGACCATCGTTCCCTGCCCCAAGCTAAAGCCAAAAAAGGCCTGCCCAAGCGCCATCAACACCGTCTTCGGGGTCACAATTGACCAATCGGGCGAAAAGAGAAATTTGAGCCCATCTCCAGCCCCTCTTAGCGTCAACCCATAGGTGACAAGCAGAGCCAAGATGACGAATAAAAAGGGCATCAAGAGCATATTCCACTTCTCAATTCCCTTCTGCACCCCCACATACAATATCCAACACGACAAGACCAAAAAGCCCAATTGACAGCCAAGCGCCCACCAAGCACTTCCACTCAACGTCTGAAAATAACCGAGTGATTGGCCAGCTGAACGGAAGTGAATAAGTTTCCCCATCACCGCCTCAATGAGATAGCCCAAGGTCCAGCCTGAAATCACGCTATAAAAGGTACTCACCAAAAATCCAGTCACAACGGTCATCTTCCCCACGCCTCGCCAGAATGGCCCTTTACCCAAGGCGCCATACGCTCCGTCAGGATTGAGCTGCGACTTGCGCCCAATGATCAGCTCCGAGATCAAGACCGGCATACTAACAGAGGCCAAGAAGACAATAAAGAGCATGACAAAGACCGCACCTCCATTTTCCCCCACCAAATAGGGGAAACGCCAGATACTTCCCAGCCCAACTGCCGAGCCTATTGCAGACCACATGAAGCCTAAGCGGCTTTTCCAATGCTCTCGTTGCATTTTGCTTACCTTTTTAAATACGGGGATGTTAGCATGAAGATAAATAAAAAGCGACAAAAAGCATGAGTTTAGTCAAACTTAAATTTTACTCTCCTGATACATCAAGTCCAACCAATATTCCTCTCTTTGAAACAGCTGTTCAAGCAGGCTTTCCCTCTCCAGCTGATGACCCAGTAAAAAAGTCGCTCGACCTCAATACACTTCTCATTTCCCATCCAGCCGCTACCTTCTTCGTCCGCGTCGAAGGAGAGTCGATGGAAGGAGCTGCCATCCACAACGGAGACATCCTCATCGTCGACCGCTCCCTCAAAGCCTCTAATCGCTCCATCATCATCGCCGTGATCAATGGCGAATTCACTGTCAAACGGGTCAAAATTCAAAATAATACCCTTCTCCTCCTCCCCGAAAACCCCAAATTTTCCCCAATAGCTGTGTCCGAGCTCTCTGACTTCCAAGTGTGGGGTGTTGTCACCTATATCATCCATAAAGCAAGCTAAATGTACATTCTAGTCGACTGCAACAATTTTTTTGCTTCGTGCGAGCAAGTCTTCAACCCCGCCCTCCTCAACAAACCCCTCGTCATACTCTCAAGTAATGACGGATGCGTGATTGCTCGCTCTAAAGAAGCCAAACAGCTCGGCATCCCCATGTGTGCTCCCGCCTTTAAGTACAAATCGCTCTTCCTCCAACACAATGTGATCACCCTTTCTTCTAACTTCCTCCTCTACGGCGACCTTTCAAAGCGAGTTATGGACATCCTCTCAGACTTTAACTACCCCATTGAAATCTATTCCATCGATGAAGCCTTCATTAAAACTCCCAACTCGCTCTCTGATGAAGAGCTCATACGCCTTGCAAAAGAGATTCGCGCAAAAGTGCTCCAATGGGTGGGCATTACCCTTTCTATCGGTATTGCCCCGACTAAAACCCTTGCTAAGGTGGCCGATGAAATAGCTAAAAAAGAGGAGACACTAGACGGGGTCATGGCCCTCACCCAACCAAATGTGATTGAAAAGGAACTGCGCAGATTTCCCATCGAAGAAGTGTGGGGAATCGGAAGGCGTTATGCAAAGCTTTGCAAGCGCAATCTCATCCAAACAGCATGGGACCTCACCTGTCGAAAAGATGATTGGATCAAAAAGCAAATGACAATATTTGGGCTTCGCACAACACTTGAGCTCCGGGGCACTCCCTGTGTTGAACACGAAGTCGAATCAACACGCAAATCCATGTGCGTCTCCCGTTCATTCTCAAATGAAATTACAACCCTTGATGAGTTAAAAGAGGCCATCGCCAGCTTCGTTGCAAAAGGGGCTGCAAAGCTACGCAAAGAAAAGCTCAACACGGGTTACATCTGCATCTTTATTGCAAATAACCGGTTTCGCTCTACTCCCTTTTCGGAAAGCTGTCACATCAAGCTTCACCATGCGACAAATCACACACCGACGCTGATTGAATATGCCATGGAAGGGCTCAAGTCAATCTATAGTAAAGAGCACTCCTATAAAAAAGGGGGGATCTACTTCTATGCTTTGAGTGATGAAGAGGCCGCCCAGAGGGATATTTTTATCTCGCAAGAGGGGCTAAGTGATAAGCAACAAGCGCTCATGAAGGTGCTCGATGCGACTAATCAACGATTTGGTCCAAAAACTCTTTACTACGCCGCAGAAGGAAGCACACAAAAATGGCAGAGCTTTTCAAAGTTTCGCACACCTAATTACACCACTTCATGGGAGGAGCTTCCCAAGGTAAAAATAAAGTAGAAAATCCTTGTCTTTCAGGCTTTGCTAGACTATAATCTTCAGGGTATCTTTAACCCTGGTAAAATAATGAATACCCAATCAAACACAGCTCAGAAAGAGAAAAAGCCTCTCAATGTCTTTTTTCTCACCATGATCATGATTGCCACGATCCTGAGCATCCGGAATTGGCCCATTACTGCCGAGTATGGTTTCACTTCCATTTTTCTCGTGCTCCTTGCGGCCCTATTTTTCCTCCTACCCGTCTCTTTTGTAGCAGCAGAACTTGCGAGTGGATGGCCCCAGAAGGGAGCCTTGTTTGTTTGGGTAAAGAAGGCATTGGGACATCGACTTGCCTTTCTCGCTGTCTGGCTCCTTTGGCTTGAAAATGTGGTATGGTATCCAACCATCCTCTCATTTGTCGCTACTAGCTTCGCCTTTGCCTTTAGCCCAAATCTTGCCGAAAATAAAGTCTATACCTTTTGGGTCATTCTAGGAGTTTACTGGATATTAACCATTGCAAACTATTGCGGAATGAAATTATCGGGCTGGATTAGCACGGTGAGCGTCATTCTAGGCACATTGATCCCTGGTGCACTGATTATCTTTTTGGGATTCTACTGGTGGGGTACGGGTCAGCCCATTTTGATTGAGATGAGCTGGCAATCCTTCCTTCCCGATTTTTCAAATATTGGGCAGCTCGCCTTCCTTGCGGGTCTACTGCTCAGCTTTGGAGGGATGGAAATGCCAGCCCTACACGCTCCTGATGTGGATAATCCCCAAAAGACTTTCCCCCGCTCTATTTTCTTAGCAGCATTTGTGATCATTACAATGACCGTGCTGGGAACGCTTGCAATTGCCTTTATCATCCCTCATGATGATATTAACCTCCTATCAAGCGCCATTGCCAGCCTGAAAGTCTTTCTAGAGGCATATAACTTGGGACCACTAGTCCCACTTATCTCCCTTTTGATGGCGATTGGAGCGATTGGTGGAGTGAGCACATGGATTGCAGGGCCTGTGAGAGGGCTATTGGCTGCTGCCCAAGAGGGAGAGCTGCCGCAAATCTTGCATAAGGAAAACAAGCATGGAATGCCTGGCTTGATGATGTTTATTCAAGCAACCATTGTCTCTATTTTGGCCTCTGTCTTTCTCTTTATGCCCGATGTAAATAGCTCTTATTGGATTTTGATTGTGCTAGCCGCCCAGTTGTATATCGTGATGTATGTCTTGATGTTTGTCTCAGCCATTGTTTTGCGCTATAAAGAAGCAAGCGTTGAGCGGCCATTTAGAATCCCAGGGGGTAACTTTGGGATGTGGCTTGTCGCTAGCATGGGAATTGCCGGATCGACATTTGCGGGCATTGTGGGTTTCTACCCACCGTTTCCACTCAGCCATGCCCAGCTAGTCTTCTTTGAACTCTTCTTGATTATTGGGCTAATTGTCTCATGTGCCATCCCTTTTATCATACTGATGTTCAAATCCAAGAGTTGGGATGAGCCAATTAGCCACAAGAGCTAGAGCCAATTAGTGGCTTCTTATAAGCGCTCCAAATAGGAGCCCTAATGAGTAGCCCCGCTTAATATCCTAGCACACCCGCTTTACTCGAGTTTGAGGGAAGGGGATCAATGGCCGTTCCGACCGCAATCGACCACCAACATCCACTTGTATATTGATGCTGAGCCCATCTCATCTGCCCACGATATGGCATACAGTAGCTCTTCACACCATCGTAAAAGATTTTCATCTTAGGATCGCTGGTTGCACTTAGGCGATCAACTAAATCCATTCGGTTCATCCCCATGAAAAGAACCATTAGATCGCCAATATCATGCCTATTCGCATAACTATTGTCAGTGATTCGTGAAAGCATTGCCTCAATACTCCCCTCATCAAGCATTTCAGAAACAACAAGGCGGCTAAGTAGCATGGCAAACAACCCACTGCTATTACTTGTGTCTTCAAGCTTCATTAGCTCATTTAAATACAGTTGAGCCTCATCCATATTGGGCTCAACTTCTTTCCACATCCCATTCTCAAACTTACTCACTGTGGTCAATTCACGAATAATCTCAACAAGGACAGCTACTTTCAACGGAGCCGAGCTCAACATCCCTGTTAACTTAGCTGCAGCGCTACGATGACCTGCCAATGCAAGCATAACAGCAACCTTTGCAGCCATCATCTCATTTCCACTTGCCATCGGCCCCACTTCCACGCGATTCCCTAAAATCACAAAATTTGCTGCTGCCCCATCGAATACCTCTGGTAACTGCTGCGCAAGAAAATAGGCCTCTTCAGCCTTTCCTTCCTTAATCAGATGATTGAAGACCAGCTTGCCCACATAAATCCCATCCAAACTCTCAAGACCACATAGAATATCCAGTGCAAATGCTTCAAAACCATTCGACTCAATTAACTCTTGAGAAAGAGCAAAAATCTTCTGATCATCCAATTGCCCCTTCAACAATCCATTCATCTGTTCAACCCCTTTATTCGGACGTAAAACATAAACAAGAGAACTTGCAACACCGCCAGATGTCAAACGCTCAACCGTCCGCACCCGCGAGCCCATACCCTCATTACAAGACGAATGAAGACCAAACAGATCAACCGCCTGTATAGCAGGCATCAAAAGCGCCCACTTCACCAGCTTAAAGCCACTAAAAACCACACCATTAGATACACCTTGAACAGACATTTTATCCTCCGAAAAAACATAATAGACAAAATATTATATCACGAAAAACCAATCAAACACAACTCAATTACAAATAAAATAATAATTACCAACCATTTATAATTTTAACTTTACTATGCGGACTGGTATCTGAATAGGGACTCCTCCCCACCACCCAACTGAATTTGCTCCAAGAACACAGTGTCTCACCCAAATAGAAGATAACCTACCACCCCATTGCCTCACTACCTAACAACAGGCCATACCGTCCACATGTTCCACCACCATCCATCCCAATTGTTCGATGGGGCCTAAATCCCGGATGAAGTTGTGCCTGGCTTGTCCAGGTGCAAATTCGCCGGGAGAAGGCTCCAGCGGGCCATCTGAGTTTTTGGCGCGAGCGCAGCTTATCTCGCCCGAAGATCAGTATATGCCCAAGTGAGGTCAAGAATCGGTTTTTGACTTCGCCGATCACGCCTAGCTTTGAAGCCGCTTTTCATTACTCAACTTTTTCAAGTTGAGCGGCTTCAAGCGCCGCTATCGCTGCTTCAAATCAAGGGTGACGGCTTTGCCAAATTCCCGATTCTTGACCTCACTTGGGCATGAATACGGCGAGGGCGAGATAGGCCCGCCCGCCCAAAAAGCAGATGGCCTACCATTCAGCAACACAAATTATTCACACTAGCCACCAGGTGGCTAGGGTGAGATAGATGGTGGTTGTGATTACGTCTGCAAACATCAACACAATGGGACCGGAAGCAACCTTTGGATCCAACTTCCAAGCATGAAGGCAAAGGGGAATAATCCCTCCAATTGTCGCTGTGATCAAGATCGATATGGTGATGCCAACACCAATCGTCAAAGCGGGCAAAATGCCATCCCCCCAAAGGAGCGAAATCGCCCCCACAACAAGCCCGCTGGTGAGGGCGAGGAGAATGTATAGCCTCGCCTCGCGCAGAATGTAGCGAATCTTATGCCCCCACCGATGCACCTTATCAGCTGTTTCCTGAATGGACTCTGTCATCGACTGCATCGAGATCGACTCAGAAAGAGAAAGAACCAGGGGGATAAACATCGCTAGAATCAATACCTTAGCCAGAACAAAGTCAAAGACATTCGAGATAATGGCACAAGCAAAGCCCCCGAGCATATTGCAAAAGATCCAAGGCATCCGATTGCGATAACTCTTCCAGACAGAGAGCTTTCGCCCCTTGTCGAGATAGAGTCCCATGAGCTGGAAGACCTCCATCCGCCTGCGGGTGTCTTCAAGATCCATTTGCTCTTCTAGACAGCTGTGCACATCAATTGTTCCTAGGAATTCACCGAGAGCATTGACCACCGGGAGGGCAAGCAGGCGCCGCTTTTCCATGAGCTCAAGAGCTTCGCCTGTTGTTCTCTGATCATCAATGGTGTAGAGGCGTTTACGCAGTATGTCTTCAATATGGAGGTCGGGATTGCGCAAAAGAAGCTCGCGTGAGGAGACAACGCCACGGAGGTGGCGTTCATTATCAACGACATAGAAATAGAATACGCCATCTTTCATCCCCATATGCTCGCGCAAGAGATGTGTAGCGTCTCGAATTGTCATGCCTAGCTCAAGAGTAATCTCTACTGGCTTAACAATTTCGAGCACACGTTTATTGAGATGAGCCTCTTTTGTCATCGATCTCTCAAAATTTGATGAATGCTTCTATTTCGCCACATCATTCTTATCGAGAATTTCTCTTTTGTACAACAATCGATCCGACATGCGATTACAACCATTTATGGTCGAAGTGGATAGGGGAAACTTTTTTTCTTTTTGCGGACACAAATAGGAGTTCATGCTATGTTTTACGTAGTAAAGGATAGGATTGTTAGCGATGTGTGGAATTTTTGCTCACCTCAATTTTGGTGAACTGAAAGAGCGCAACTCTGTTGATGTGTGCATGGAAGGGCTTAGGCAGCTCGAGTACCGCGGTTATGACTCGGCAGGCATTGCCGGCATCAAAGATGGGCAAATCTGCTCAATCAAGTCGGTGGGGAAGGTTTCCACGCTCGACGAGGCAGTTAAGCCACAACAGCTGCAGTTTCGCTTGGCAATTGCACATACCCGATGGGCAACGCATGGAAGAGCTTGTGAGGCCAATGCCCATCCCCAATTCGATCAAGACCACCGACTCGCCCTGGTCCATAATGGGATCATCGAGAACTATGCAAAGATCAAACAAACGCTGGTGAAAAAGGGGGTCACATTTAGCTCCGAGACTGATACTGAGACAATTGCCCAGCTCTTTGCCCATCACTACAAAGAAAATCTCCTTAAGGCGGCGGTCAACACCTTTTCTGAGCTCGACGGGGCCTTTTCAGTCGCACTAATTCATAAAGACCACCCCGATCAGATCGTCGTCTCCTCACGAGATGCCCCACTTGTGATCGGCATCAATGATCAGACAAACGAGATTTTTGTCTCCTCTGACACAAATGCCTTTACTGGACAGTCGCTCCGCGTTCTCTTTCTTAAAAAAGATGAGATTGCTCTCCTTTCGCCCGACGGAATTGAGCTCTATAATAAAAAGGGGAAGGCACTCGATATTACCTTTGAAGAGCTATGTGTTGAAGAGTGTCAGACTGCAACGGGTGAATTTGATCACTATATGCTCAAAGAGATCTACGACCAACCCCTTGTCCTCAAAGAGATTATCCATTCGCAATCTGATGAGACAAACCACTCGGCCCTTTTCGAGCAGCTCGTTCTCACACCCAAGCAGATCAAGAATGTCGACCAAATTCTCATTGTGGCTTGTGGATCTTCTCTTCATGCGGGCTATCTTGCGGCAAATATGATTGAGACTGCAGCCCGCATCCCGACGCGCGCTGAAATTGCAAGCGAGTTTCGCTATTCAGATCCTATTATCACAAAAAACACTCTCGTCATCGCCATTAGCCAGTCGGGAGAGACAGCCGACACGCTTGCCGCCTGTGAGCTTGCAATTGATAGAGGAGCCCATCTCGTCGCCATTTGCAATGTGAAACACTCAACCCTTGTGCGCATGGCTCCCTCGACCATTTTGCTCAATGCAGGGCCTGAAATAAGCGTATGCTCTACAAAAGCCTTTACCTCTCAAGTGTGCGTCCTACAGCTATTAACCCTTTACCTCGCCCGGATTCGCACCTTCGGCGCAAGTGAAGGGAGAGAGTTTCTGCGAAAATGCGAGGCAATCCCTCACCTAGCCCAAGAAGTGCTTAAACGGGCCGGGAGCATAGCCTCTCTTGCTGAAAAGTATGCGCGCTTTACGAAGTTTTTCTATTTGGGTAGGCAACAGATGTACCCCACATGCCTAGAAGCCGCCCTCAAGCTAAAGGAAATCACCTATCTCCAAGCCTCAGGCCTTCCTGCAGGAGAAATGAAACATGGAGCTATTGCCCTTATCGACGAGTCCCTTGCCACAATTGCTCTTTGTGGAAATCATGTGACAAACGATAAGCTCTTCTCTAACCTGATGGAGATCAAAGCTCGAGGAGGGCCAATCCTTGCTTTTGCGCCAGATGGATCAGAGTCGCTTCAACAGGTGGCAGATGATGTTCTCTACCTCCCCATTGGAGAGAGCGATGAGCAAAATATCTACATCTATTCCATTGCCACCCAGCTTTTTGCCTACTATGTGGCTAAAAACTTGGGGACCAATATCGACCAACCACGCAATCTAGCTAAATCAGTGACTGTGGAATAGGGTGCTTGACACTTATCAAATAATAGGGAAAGAAGAGTAGTATATATGGACCAATCGGACTGGATGGAAGCAGGCTATGCCGGATAATGAAGGCTCAAAAGACCAATCCACATTCTGGCAAGATGAAATGCGCAAGTGCCAAGTGGAAATTATCCCCAAGTATATGGGAAACATTATCCAAACCGAAACACGCTACTATATGCTTCCTGACGGAAGATCGCGCGGACCATACGAAGTGGTCCACCACACTGGGGGATGCATCATTATCCCCATCGATAGCCAAGGGAGGATCCACTTTGTCAAACAATACAGATTTGTCGTCGATGAAATCTTAATTGAGCTCCCCGCAGGAAAACTCGACGAGGGAGAAGAACCGGAAAGCTGTGCGGCTAGAGAGCTGGTCGAAGAAACGGGCTATAAAGCTAATAAACTCGACCTCGTCCAAACAGCCTACGCATCTCCTGGCTTTACAGACGAAAAGCTCTACTTCTTTTTTGCAGAGGATCTAGTCCCCTGTCACATTGAAGGAGATGATGCAGACCACATCGATCGGCTCCAAATGTCCCTTGAAGAGGCTTTAGAAAAGGTGCGCGCAGGTGAAATTGTCGATGCAAAAACCATCATCGGCATCCAACTATATGAACGGCTACTAAAAGAGAAAAATAATGGACAATGACACACCCCCACCCAGACGTAGAGGAGCCAGATGGATCGGATGGATCATCTTCATCATCCTGATAGCCATCGCCCTATTTATTGTCTTCATCCCCCAAATCCTCTCCTCGCCTGCTGGTAACCGTTGGATTCTCAACCGATATGGGAAAAAGCTCGATGGCAAGCTCACAGCTCAAAAACTCACCTTTAGTTGGGCGGCCAGGCAAACGGGGACTGCCATTGCCTTTGTTCCCAACAACAAGTTTTATGAAGCGCGCGTTGGAAGCTTAGCTGTACAAGATGGTCTCTTTTCCCTAGTCTTTGGGACGAGTGAACCGATTAAGATGAAGCTCGACAACCCCTCCCTCCACATCTATCAAGTTGGCCAACAACAGCGCAATTCTCCGCAAAATGCGTTTGCACTCATCATGATGACAAACCTCGAAGTGAAGAATGGAAAAATCATCATGTTTAAGGGAAAAGAGCCCCTTTATTCCATTACCCAAATCAATGGAAACTTCCGCCCATCCGACAACTATAACCAACTTATCACCCAACTCACTGCTAAAATTCAAAATGATGGAAACACTGGGGGCATCAAGATTAATGGAAAGATTGCCGGCAAGCAGGGCAAATCGCTCATCTCAAAGTCAGCACTAGACCTTGCTAAAAAAGGGGAATATTTCGAGCTACTCAACGGAACCCACACTCAATTCCAATGCTTTATCGACCAATTCCCTACGCAACTCCTCGACTTTTTTGTCCTAACACCTGTCAAACCCTCATCAATCCTTGGTCCGAAGCTCTACCTCAACACCACATTTAACAACCACAACGAGGTAAACACCCTCGACTTGCGCCTCAACTCTCAGTATCTCAAAGTGGGGCTTCAAGGGCAGTGCAACTCAGAGTTTATCTTCACCCCAATCGAGCCAATCAACGTCTCATTTATGATTTCAGATGAGCTCAGCACCTACTTAATGAGCCAAACCAACCTCCAAATCGCCTCCCCTCCATCCAATGCGATCACCCTACAAGTCAACCCAGCCAATACGCGCATCGACCTGAATCGTCCCCTGCAACAATCCTCTATTCCCGCCATGGATCTTGCTCTGGGCACCTTGCTCATCAACAATGCCGGTCAAATTACCGGATTGATCGACATCCTAAGCCTCTCAATCCCAAGAGATCGCGCCCTACCACTCACCTTCCAAAAGTCACGACTCTCCCTCCATGGAGGTGTTTTAAATATTCCCCAAACATCAGTCCTCTTAGACCAACGCTACCCCCTACTCACCTACGGAAATGTCAACTTCAACAATGACGAGCTGAAACTCAAAGTGATTATCACAGCACAAGCCCTAGAAAGGGCCTTTAAGATCGCCAACCTCTCCACCAACACCAATATCGAACTCAAACTCGACGGCCCCATTAATGACCCCGAGCTGCATACATCAAAGGCGAAACGTCAAATCATGCAAATCCTACTCGAACACGGATTGCTCAAAGACAAGAACCCAAAGAGCTTGCCATTCTTCAACTAGGCAAGTGTAATGGAATCATCGAGATAGACATCTTGGATCGCATTGAGGAGTACAACTCCATCATTCATGGGCTTTTGGAACGCCTTCCGCCCTGAAATCAATCCCATGCCACCAGCCCGCTTATTAATGACAGCAGTCCTAACAGCATCAAAGAGGTCATTATCTCCTGAGGCGCCCCCAGAGTTGATCAGCCCATTCCGTCCAGCATAACAATTGAGCACCTGATAACGGCAAAGATCGATTGGATGATCAGTGACGAGCTCATCATACATCAGAGGAGACGACTTACCAAATTTGAGGGTGGTAAAGCCCCGATCACATTCAGGCAGCTTTTGCTTAATGATATCGGCTTGAATAGTCACACCGAGATGGTTTGCCTGTCCCGTCAAGTCTGCTGCTGTATGAAAGTCCCCTTGATCGGTTTTAAAAGCCGAATTTCGGAGATAACACCACAAGATCGTCACCATGCCCAACCGGTGAGCCTCTTCAAATGCCCTTGCCACCTCAACAATTTGTCGATCAGACTCTTCTGACCCGAAGTAGATGGTCGCTCCAACAGCACATGCCCCCATATCATACGCCTGCTGAACAGAGCTAAACATGATCTGATCAAAAGTGTTGGGATAGGTCAAAAGCTCGTTATGGTTGAGCTTGAGGCAGAAGGGGATTTTGTGGGCATACTTGCGCGAAACCTGTCCAAGCACACCAAGAGTGGAGGCAACGGCATTACATCCCCCCTCGATCGCAAGTTTTACAATGTTTTCCGGATCGAAGTAGATAGGGTTTGGAGCAAACGAGACGCCTGCGCCGTGCTCAATATCCTGATCAACAGGTAAAATTGAGAGATGGCCTGTGCCACTAAGGCGGCCAGCACTCATCAATCGCTCCATATTAGAAAGGACGCGGTTATTTCGATCTGTAAGAATAAAAGAGTCAGTTACATCCGGTCCAGGCAGTTGCAAAAGATCTGAACTCACCTTTGCTTTGTAGTTGAGTAGATCCTCATCTTTTCCTAGAATTTCCCGTGTCTTAAAGCCCATCTAAAAACCTCGTCTTTCTCGCTTAATTTCACCAATCAACCTACCGGTTTTCAGATTGGTTGTCAACATCCAAGCCAGAAAGTTCTAACTCGATCTCCTCCAAAGATTTATCCTTGGTCTCTGGGACAAAGTTGTAGGCAAAAATGACCGCTGCCATGCTAAATAGAGCAAGACAGGTAAAAGTGGTTGAAAAGCCAATGGTGTAAAATATCGAAATGGTAAAACGACCCACCAAATAGCCAGCAAATGAATTGAATAAGATAGCAATCGACATGGCTCGCCCCCGAATATTAGAGGGGAATACTTCAGCTGATAGGAGCCAAGTGATAGGTCCAAAGCTGAAGCTAAAGGAAGCTAACATCATCGCTGTTCCAATCACCAACATGACAATTGTGATCGAAGGAGCAAAGAAATAGGCCAGCGCACTTATACAATTAGCGAGAACCAGCCCCATCCCCCCAATGTATAAAAGGGGCTTTCGATTGAAGTTGGAGATGAGATAGATCGCAAGCAAATTGGGAATAAGGTTAAAAACTCCTAAGTAGAGGGTCACATCAAGTGCTGCTGACTGAGTGAGATGGCCTCCAGCCTTATAAATCAACGGGCCAAAAAAGATATAGACGTTGATCCCTGTGAATTGATGAAAGAGATTCATAAAAATCCCAATTAACATCGGGATGCGCATCTTTTTTGAAAAGAGCAGACTCCAGGGAGCTCGGGTTTTAAGTCCTATTCCCTTCAACCATCGGGGGCTCTCTGGCAAGAGGAATAGAAGCGCTAGTTGGACAAGTGCCACAATAAGACCCGCTAGAAAGGAGATCCGCCACCCATTGAAATCACTCACCAGGTAGTTAACCGCATACGAGCTAATCACTCCCAAGATAATCATTAACTGGTGAATTGCAAGCGCAAATCCCCTCCCTCGCTCACCCATCACCTCCGAGAGATACATTGGGATTAAAACAAGTACAATCCCAAACCCAACCCCTGCAAGGAATCTCCCCATATACAGTTGAAAAAACCCAGTCGCAAAAACAAGGGCAAAACCCGATAATACATAGGCAAGAGTCGAGAGGCTAATTGTCCAAAACCGACCAATCCGATCGCTTAGCAGCCCACTCAACACAATACCTGCGATGCTTCCCAATACTAAGCCACTGACCAAATTCTCAATCTGAGGAATCGTAAACGCAAAAACATTTTGCAAAAAGAGCATCACTCCGGAAATCACAGCAGCGTGATAGCCAAGCAAAAATGAGCCCAACGTCACCACAAATAAGATCACCATCTGCTGAGGGCTTAACCCAATTCGACCCAATAAGCCCATATCCAATTCTTTTTTCGCCATAATCGGATACTAGGCAACCGCAAGACAGAATGCAAGAACTATCCTTGCCGTTGGAAGCTGTAGTGTTGATATAGCTTTGCCATCAAATCAAGCGGAATCGCATCAAATTGATTCACCTTCTGCAAAGCAACCAGCTCCTCGGTCGTAAAGCCATCCACGAGAGTCTGATGCTTCAACTTAACCTGCAACTGTAAAAGCACCTCTTGAACAATTTGCAAAATCACTTCCGATCGAATCTGCTTTTCCCCATTGGCTGCGATTGAACAATAACACTTAACCCAATCCACCACATCATCACAGGTGATTTTTTCGCTAATAAAGACCCCATCCACCCGACGAGCCACTCTTTCCCAGTCGACCGCTTCCACTTCCGACCCACGCTTTTCCACCGTCTGAATTGTCCCATTCTCAAGAGTACCCCATTCAGTATCAATTGCCTCTTTGACATAAACTGGATCATGTAAGCAAAAACATTCGAGTTGAGAAAATGCCTCCTTAACCTGCAGATCAACACTACCAAATGCCCGAGCAGCCTTCACAATAACAGCAACCTCGCATGTTTGGAGCTCTTCTTTTCCCGCCAGAAATGACTCCCTACCTTTGTAGTGTTTGTGCATTAAACAGTCTGCAATCGATTTCCCAAAAAGGAGATTGAGTTGAGAAAGAAAGGTTGAGCGCACATGAGCAATTTCTGGCAGTGCTGATTTGTCTAGCCTCACCCGAATCCCTTGCATTAACCACCTTTGTGAAGGTTGCTCGATAATAACAAGAGATCCATCGCCCCCTATCCCAACAGGCGAGTCGTCTGCTTCTTTACCTTCAAAGTTGGCAATCAAGTTTTGAGCTCCCCCTCTCATATCCATTTGAACGGGTATCCCTGCCGCTGCCATCCTTACCTCCTGCACGTGGTTGAAAATGATGGCGAAGTATATCCCAAATGACACTTCTTGAAAAGCAATTTAAAGTATTTATTAAGATCGAGCGTAAGACCAGTCAGTGGGACTCCCACCCTCATAAGGCATATAGCCATGAAACTGCGACTCAATCCCATCAAAAACCATGGGCAAAAAGTGGCGATCTCCTTCCCACATGGGCAGCGATGAAAGCCTCTCGATCTCCACCCACTCTAAGTCTCCCTCGTGGTTGGAAGAAAAAGGCTCCCCCTCGTACTCTTCAATCAAAAAGACAAAGCCCAACCAATCTTCCCCATTCTTCCCAAAGTTGGTCCAATTAATCGTCCCCCTCAACTGCATCTTCGTGCACTGAATTCCCGCCTCCTCAAGGATTTCTCGCCGCATGCAGGTATAGACATCCTCGTCCTTTTCCATCTTACCACCAAGACCATTGTACTTTTGATAGTGATCATCACTCTCTCGTGCATTCCGATGGACCATCAGCACCTTCTTCCGATCGCGCGATAAGATAAACCCCAAACACCCAACAATTGGCATATATCTCACGACTCACCCTCCATTAAACTCACTGCAGGCAGCGGAATATAACGCGCCCCATCACCAGTCCACACCCCAAGTCGAATCGCCTCTTGCGCAACGGCCCTTGCTTCACAATAGCGGGATTCGTTATTCAGCCGATTCACCGTCGCTTGAAACGCCATCGCTCGTTCCACATTGTTGGCCTGATAAGAGCTCAAACTCTGCAAAAGCTTGAGAACACTATCACCCACCCCATGTAAAGCTACCCGGTTCATCCCCGCAGTTAGCTCCTCTACTGTTGGATCCACATCCATTCCCGATGAACAATCTGTTATTTGCATACACTCCCCTAATTTAGACACACAAGTTTTCGCTCATACAAGGGACGCAACACACGCCCCACTAGATCATACCCGACAGCCTCGGTGATCTCCACCTCGTAAAATTCCCCAAACCGATCGACCGCCTCCCAATCATTGAGAATGACCACCCCATCGATATCGGGGCATTGGCCATAGAAACGCCCAGTTAGGAGCAAGTCGCTCTCTGGGTGATGGTCTTCCACCAGCACCTTCAACTTCTTGCCCACAAATCGGCTCTGCCGCCTTTCATGCACCTCTGCCTGGGCACTTGCCAGCCGCTCAAATCGAGCCTGTTTAATTTCCTCTGGGATCTGATCTTCATACCTTGCAGAGTAACTCTCTTCTTCCTTAGAGTATTGAAAGATCCCCACATTATCCAAACCAAACTCCTTGACAAAGGAAACCAATTCCTCAAATTGAGAATCGGTTTCACCTGGAAACCCAACCATGAGCGAAGTGCGAACAACAATCTCTGGAATCTCGTCCCGCAAGCGATTGAGCGTTGTTACAATATCATTCCTACATGTTTTACGATGCATCCGCTTGAGCACCTCATCATTGATGTGCTGAATGGGCATGTCAAGGTAGGGGCAAATCCGCC
Organism: Chlamydiia bacterium; assembly: GCA_022601545.1. GTDB lineage: Bacteria > Chlamydiota > Chlamydiia > Chlamydiales > JAJACM01 > JAJACM01. Next base: position 45,855 of record JAJACM010000004.1, read on the forward strand.
GATCGGCCTTAATCGTTTGAATCACCCCAGGGGTAATCTCATCGGGGTAGAGATAGAGTAAGCGGAGCCAAAAGTCCCCCTCTTCAGCTGAAATCATCTCGAGTAGATGTTCAAGTCCATTCCGCTCTTTCCGATCTTTTCCAAAATCTCCTAAATCCTGAGCAATCAAGATAATCTCTTTTGCCCCATTCTTGCGCAAAATCCGAAACTCTTTAAGCACCTGCTCATAACTCTTACTCTGTAACTTCCCCTTGATTTTGGGAATAATGCAGAAGGCACACTGCTTGCGGCACCCTTCTGCAATTTTCAAATAAGCATAGTGACGGGGTGTTGAGACCTGTCGGGGGATCTCCCCTGCCTCTAGATAGCTTTTATTTGAACTAACGCTCTCCCCCGGCTCATGAGCCTCGATCGCCTGGAGAATCTTCTCGACATCGCCTGCCCCAATGAAAAAATGTATTTCAGGAAACTGCTCTTTCAGCTGCTCCCGATGGAGCCCAACCATACACCCCGCAATGATGAGCTTTGCCCCCTCTTTCCGCTCGTTTAGGAGTTCATCGATCACCTCATACGCCTCATCTCGCGACGCCTCGAGAAAGCCACACGTATTGACCACTAGGTAGTCGGCTTGGGTGTGGTCTTGCACCACTTCAAATCCCGCCTTAAGGACAAGGCCCAGCATCACCTCTGTATCAACGAGGTTTCTAGCGCAGCCAAGGCTTGTAAAATGCATTTTGTTCGATGTCTCAACTCTCATAGCAATCCGGTTTTTGGAAGCGAGTCTACCAAAAGATCAAATAAATTTACAATATCTCTTTATTTTATCTTATTGAAAGAGGTACACTGTCCCTTTGATCACGTTGGAAGAGTGAGGCTCCTGCTTGAAATCAACATCTGCCCTCTTTGCGCGCTACTTCATTAAGAAGGTGGCTATCCTTCTTGTCTCCCTTTATATCGTTTCAACAAGCACTTTTTTCTTGATGAAGGCAATCCCCGGCGACCCGTTTATGCAAGAACAGGCCGTTCCTGAAGAGATCATGCAAAGCATGCGCGCCTACTATGGGCTCGACCAGCCCCTCCACGTCCAATATGTCCGCTATCTCAAAGGGCTTTGCACCTTTGATTTGGGCCCCTCATTCAAATATGAAGGACGAACAATTACAAAAGTGATCAAAGAAGGGTTTCCTGTCTCCCTTTCCCTCGGCTCCTTGTCTCTGTCGTTCTCGATTGTGGTCGGGATATCCTTGGGAATCACAAGCGCTATCTTTCATGGAAAGTGGCAGGATAAATCAATACTCCTCTTGGTGATTTATGCAATGAGCGTACCCAGCTTTATCCTCTCCACCTTCTTGCAATATTGGCTGGCCTTGCGTTTTGGCTGGCTTCCCATTGCCCGCTGGGGGACCTTTGCCCATATGGTCATCCCCGCTATTTCACTTGCGGCGCTCCCAACCGCCTTTATCACCCGCCTTACCCGCAACAATGTGATCGAAGTGCTCAAAAAAGATTATGTCCTGATGGCTTATGCAAAAGGGCTCTCCACCTGCCAAGTAGTCATCCGACACGTGATCAAAAACTCGCTCCTTCCCGTTATTTCCTATATTTCATCCCTGGCTGCAACGATTTTAACTGGAAGCTTTGTGGTAGAAAAGATCTTTGGCATTCCCGGGCTTGGGGGGTGTTTTGTTAACAGCATTACTAACAGAGACTATACAATGATTTTAGGAATTACTGTATTTTACAGTTTCTTACTAATGCTATTTGTCTTTGTTGCCGATATTATCTATTTTATCATTGACCCGAGAATCAAAAATAAAGTGCTAACAGGACAGAAGAATGCTTGAATCTAGAGATTTATTTGCCCCGATTGAGCCTATTCGCCACGAATCCGTGCGGCCTGTCCAGAGCCAGTCGTACATCAAGGATAGCTTTCTCCGCCTCTGCAAAAACCGGATGGCCATGGGAGCAGTTGGAGTTTTGGCTCTTTTGATATTTTTAAGTATTGTAGTTCCCCCTTTCTCAACAGCCAAGTATTACGAAACCCACCTTTCGATGAAAAACTCTCCTCCCTCATTCCAATATTGGTTTGGCACTGATGAGTTGGGGCGAAGTATTCTCTCACGTATATGGATTGGAGCACGCATCTCTCTTTTTGTGGGCATCTCAGCTGCACTCATTGATTCGATATTTGGCGTGCTGTATGGGGCTGTATCGGGATTTATTGGCGGTAGGGTCGATGAGATTCTCATGCGGATAACCGATATATTCCACTCAATTCCCAACTTGCTGATCACCATTATGCTTATGGTGGTATTAGATCAAGGGGTCTTTACCATTATCCTTGCCTTAGCGCTCACAGGCTGGGTCAATATGGCACGCATTATTCGCGCGCAGATTCTCACCCTCAAAGAGCAAGATTTTATCACTGCTGCCCACTTGATTGGATCGTCCAAGTGGCGGATTATTTTGCGCCACCTCATCCCCAATACGTTTGGAACTGTGATTACAACTCTCACATTCTCTATTCCGACAGCCATCTTCACTGAAGGATTTTTGAGCTTCCTCGGCCTTGGTGTGCAGGCTCCCGTTGCGAGTTGGGGGACAATGGCAAGTGATGGGCTCAGTGCTCTTTCATTCTACCCCTGGAGAATTTTCTTTCCAGCCGCTTTCATTTGTATTACAATGGTTTCCTTTAACATCTTAGGCGATGGCCTCCGCGATGCGTTTGACCCGAGGATCAACTAAATGAATGGACTGCTCAAGGTAAAAAACCTCCACTTACGCCTCAAGACCAATCAGGGAATTGTACACGCACTGCGCGGAGTGAGCATCAACCTGCACGCCAATGAGACATTGGCCATTGTTGGCGAATCGGGATCGGGAAAGAGCCTCACCATGCGCGCGCTCCTTCAACTCGTGCCTGAGCAAGCCATCAGCTCGATTGATGGAACAGTCATCTACGATCGTCAAAATTTGCTCTCTCTTTCTGAAAATAAGATCCGCTCGATCCGCGGTAAAGAGATTGGGATGATTTTTCAAGATCCTTTTGCAACTCTCGATCCCACACAACGTATTGGCTATCAGATCATCGAGGGGATACTCATCCACTTCCCCTATAAAACAAAGGCCGAAGCAAAAAGTGAGGCCCTCTCCCTCCTCGAGCTAGTTGGGATCGAAAATCCGCTCAAAAGATATGATCAATACCCTCACGAATTTAGTGGAGGGATGCTCCAGCGAATTATTATTGCCATGGTGCTTGCGATGAAGCCCAAAATTCTCATTGCCGACGAGCCAACAACAGCACTTGATGTCACCATCCAAAAACAGATTCTAGCCCTGCTCAAGTCGATTCGACACAAGTTGAAGATGAGCATCATTTTCATCACCCATGACTTAAGTCTGGTTCATGACTTTTGCGATCGGATTTGCGTAATGTATGCGGGCAAAATTATTGAAATGTCTGAGCGGAACGAGCTATTTACAGCGCCAAAACACCCATACACAGTAAAGCTCCTTCAGTCAATTCCCCACCTCAACCTCGACCGAAAATCTCCTCTGGAAGTGATCGAAGGAACACCCCCCAGCATTCACGATGAGGTGACTGGCTGCCCCTTCTTCCAAAGATGTCCAAAGGCGATGACCATTTGCAGGGGGCTCGCTCCTCCTGCCTACTCAATTAATGGCCAACACAAATGTGCGTGCTGGCTCTACGATAAGAGAGTTGTTGAGTCCACACAGGAGGCCAAACATGCGTCAGCCACTCCTTAAAATCAAGCACCTCACCAAATCTTATCGATCAGGCCCACACATCACTGTGGCTGTAAATGATGTCTCATTTGAAGTATATAAAGGAGAATCGCTCGGACTTGTAGGCGAGAGTGGATCGGGAAAGACAACCATTGGAAAATCAATCGTTCGCCTTGTCAATGTCGATGAAGGGGAAATTTTCTATAACGAACAGGATATTCTTAAACTCTCCCAAAAACACCTCCACCCCCTCCGGCAAGAGCTTCAAATGATCTTGCAAAACCCCTCAACCTCTCTCAATCCTCTAATGACTATAGGAGAGATCATTAGTGAACCCATTGAGATTTTCAACACCTACGATCCAAAGAAGCGCAAAAGGCGTATCAGAGATCTCCTCCATCTAGTCGGCCTCCGATCCTACCACGGGATGCGCTACCCCCATGAGATGAGTGTTGGCCAAAAGCAGAGGGTCACCATTGCTCGTGCCCTTGCGCTCAATCCCAACTTCCTCATTTGCGATGAACCCCTTGCTTCTCTAGATGTCTCCATCCAAGCCCAAATGATCAACCTCCTCAAAGACCTCCAAAACCAAATGGACCTCACCTACCTCTTCATCTCCCACGACCTAGGAGTGGTCAAATACCTATGTGACCGGGTAGCAGTCATGTATAAAGGGGAAATTGTCGAAATTGCCGATACCCAAACACTCTTTGAAAACCCCGAGCATCCCTATACAAAATCGCTCCTAGAAGCCATCCCAACCCTATCAGCAAGAGAGAAGGTCAATGCCACAACATCCTAAAGTCACCGTTTATATCGCACGCAGTATCGATGGATACATCGCTAAAAAAGATGGCAATCTCGACTTTCTCAGCTATGGCCACAAAGGAGACGAAGACTATGGATTTAGCGCCTTTAAAAGCTCAGTTGATGCAGTCATCATGGGGCGCAATACATATGACGTGGTCGATCAATTTGACCCATGGGCTTATGCCGGCAAACGGGTCATTGTCCTCAGCTCCACCCTCCGCCACGCAAGAGAGGAGGTTGAAGTCTATCAAGGAGATCTACCACCCCTCCTACAAAGACTGGACCAAGAGGGAATCAAACACATTTGGGTCGACGGAGGTGTCACTGCCACCCAATTCCTCGCCCAGGGACTAGTCAACGAGCTCATTATTTCCCAAATCGCCATCCTCATCGGAGATGGCATCCCCCTCTTCACCCCCTTCAACAGAGAACTCCCCTGTAAGCTCCTCTCCCACAAATCCTTCCCCAGCGGCCTTGTCCAAACCCACTACCACATCCTATAAAAGAACCTCTCGACGCCTCTTATCAAAATCTAATAAAGATTTATTTATAATTTCCCTCTAGACCTCAAATATGTTATAATTTTACATCTTAAATAACTTGTCGGGGGGAGGGCTTGTCAATGCCTATTTCATTTGTTTCAAATAACTATTATGATGTAATGCTTTCTGCAGGAGTCAATATCACTCCTGTAATTCATGCTAACGCAACAGTCTTTTCAGAGTCTCAAAGAAGAGAGTATATCCAGTCATATACACAATACTCCCAAAGTCTAAATCTCAACTTCGATCAATATGCCTGCAAGTTTGAAGCGTCTATTCCGGCTTTGAAATTGCTCCGTTTTGATCATTTAAGAAATGCTATTTCAGGAAAACTCTCAGAGCTCGCAAGCAGGCAAATCGAAAGTGAGAAACATATGGGAATGTTTGAGAGATTCTTCGAAAAGATTGGCCAATGGTTTGCCGGTCACGGATTTCAAACACGTGGTGAATGGGGACAGATGATGGCATGGCAATACACTCAAGGTAGAGATAAAGACTATCGTCAATCAATACACGCTTGCCTTTACCATAGCACGGGAATTCGCTATAATGAATTACCCCCATGTGATGTTCTTGATTCGGAAAAAGATCGAATTAATGGCCTAAGCCCTGATGAATTTGCAAAGTTGCTCGATGAGGCATACTTTCAAGGAAATAGCCCAACATCATTTGGCAAAAGGCCCAAAATGGTTTTTTATCAAAACCTAACTCCTGAAAAAAAAGAGCAGTTTATGAACGCCATGCTCTCAAACCCAAGCTCTACTTCCTATCTCCTAGATCTCATTAACTATTGTGATAATGGCGAAATAGACACATTTGTGAGCGAACAAAAAGAGAAGATCTTGATGGCATATGGCTCCAATCTCCAACCCTTTAGACGTGCCCTCGACCAAAATCCAAATAATACCTGGTTCCAAGACTTTGTAAAGCAATTGAGAAGCTAACACATTTAATTTGACCGGGTTTGGTTAAACACAAACTAATTATCTTATCAACCTTTTAATTTAATGTCGATACATGTTATAATAGTACCCTACAGACATTATATTGGGAGAATGTTATGACAAGTTGTCTACCAGCTACTTCGCATGAAATCGTTTCAAGGTTGGGATTGGGTCCTCAGCCAGAATCCTTGACCTATGAGGCATATGTTAATGAATATACAGAAGTGATTAGCGAGCTGAGAGAGATTCACTTTAGCCCAAAGATTCGCATAGCTGCAGCAGAGCGCCTAGATACTCTTTCTCGCGATCGTATTGAGACCATTGAAAAGAACTATAATTTTCTAGAAAGAATCTTGCATATGATTGGACAGTACTTTAGTGGACATGGATTTCAAACTCAGGGTGAGTGGAGTCTTGGTCAAGCACAGTCTATGCTTCAATATAATAAGACAGCTTTTGAGCTTCAAATCCAAGAAATTATGGAGCACTCTCCTTACATTTGCCCAACAGAAACTAATCCAACAGAGATGTTAGAAGCTCTTGGGAAAGATTTGACTTGGCTACCAGATGAGCAATTTAAAAGACTTCTAGACCATGTTATCTTCCAACCCTCGACTGTCCAAATCATGGGAAAATCTCGGCGCCTGATCTTTTTTGAAAAGCTATCGCCCGCCAAGCAACTGATCTTTATGCAAGAGCTCTTGAAAAGAGACGATTGGTACAAGCATGCACTTACAATTTTGCAAGGGGCACAAAAACAGGATGTGGATCGATTCATCACACCTGAAATGGTAAATCGCTATCTAGATTCGGCACATGAGATTCAACTAGAAAGGCATTCGATGGTGGAAGGGGATATAATCGCTTACTTTGTTGACTCTATACATATGCGAGCTCAAATGGAATATCCAAAACAGTTCAGCGCGTTAGAAAGAAGCTGGTCAAAGTTCTATTAAAAGATGGCGGTGGGCAAAAACTTCTTCTTCCATCTCAGCTTCATGCAATTTGGCTACTTCGAATTCTTTTGTGTAGTAAATAATGGGTTTACCTAGCTTGCGCGCTAGAAGGATTTCACTCAACACTCCATCAGAGATGGGCCCAAACACAAACACTTGATCAGCACGTGTGACGAGTGAATTGTTTGCCTGGCGCACAGAATCTCTTTTAACCCGCTCTTGTAGGAAATAATCAAAGATCATGAAAGGATTGAGAGGAACCAGCCCTTGCTCCACCACAAATGCAGAAATCGCCTCTCGCATATAAAACAAGTGCTTCGAATAGGCTGTATAGACAAGGGGCCAGTTCCCCTCTAGGTGAATCGCATGATGGGTAAACATATGCGCATTCTAACAGAGAAGAACAAATATTGTCCAAAGGGTGTTTATTTTGGCAGTTGGTTGTTTTCGGGCAGAGGTTCTTTTTGAATCACTTCCTGATCGTGAAACCCTGCTGCTTTACTTTTACAAATCCAAACGCGAGAAGGGCACTTCTTAAAGATCTCATCGGTGATATAGCCAAACTTACTCTTGGGATGGAAACTATCTGTCGACTGAGCGCCGATGATGACTAGGTCATAGAGATTTTCAACTGTAAGCTCTAAAATTGCACTCACAACCGATCGGGCCCGGTAAACCTTTAGTTCAATTTCCACACCATACTCTTGGGCGATTGCTTCTGCTCGCTTGAGGGCAAATTCGGCCATTTTTTTAGGCTTAAACAAAGGAGAATAGAGGGGAAATGCAAAAGGAACTTCGACAATATAGACTGCGACAACAGAGGTTTGGTAGGACTTAGCTGCCTGACAGGCGATTTGAACGGTGTCTGTATAAATCCCCCCTCGTGTGGGTACGAGAACCTTGCTAATTTGAACATCTTGGTAATCGCCCACCTTGATTTTTTCAATAGCGACATTTCCAGCTGGAGGGAGCTTTTTCTGTTTGCGAAAGATGATATAGCAAACGATTCCCACTCCAATCCAGGTAATCCCGAGATAGCGGCCATCTGGCTTTGTGACGAGAATGAGGATCCAAACACTAATGCTGGCAACTGCACCAATGATAGCTGTAATCGGAACACGCGCCTTACCAATGGGAATATTACACTTAATCCGAAACGGACGCTTGGCATCGGGAAAACGAATGCGATGCATGATGAGCGAGACGTGAGCGGCAAAAAAGGCGAGCATCGCCCCCACATTATAAAGGTCGGCCAAGAAGCTAATACTCCCCTCACTCCAGATAATCAAAAGGGAGGCAAGGAGGGCAAAAAAGAGGAGATTCATATAGGGGGTCTTATACTTCTTATGCAGCTTAAAGAAGATACGCGGAAGCTGGATATTTTCCCCCATATTAAATGAGAGGCGCGAAGAACCAAGAAGCCCGGCATTGGCTGCGACAAAGAGGATAATCGCACCGAGTAAACCTACCCATCCGGCAAATATGGGCCCCCCAAAGGGAAGGGCCGCCACAATCCCCGCAATTGGATCGTCAATATAGGTGGTGCTTAATACCTGGGGGGTCATCGCGTTTAGGGCGACAATGGAAATCCCCATATACATAAAAAGAAGGGTCCCCATGGACCAAAGGATAGCCCTGGGAACAGTTTTGTTGGGGTCTTTGGCCTCACCACTCAACTGGGTCATCGACTCAATCCCAGTATAGGCAACCATTGCCATCGCCACACCCTTAAAAAACTCAGGCCAAGAAGGTGACCAGCTGTCTCCTGGAATTCCAATTTTTAAGTGTTTAGCAAATTCAGCAAAGTTAATCACTGCAATCCCACCAATGATGATAATGACAAGCTGAGTCGTTACGGTGAGAAATGTGAGCACTAAGCTCATTTTGGCTGAATGGTTCCCCCCCCTTAAGTTTAAGACAAATAGCGCAAGAATAATCACTAGTGTAAAGGCAATCTTATAGTCAGTCTGTTTGAGTATGGGGAAAAAGTAGGATAGATATGGCCCCACAGAGTAGGATGAGATGGCAATTGTCACCACGTAATCAAGTAGAAGGGCCCAACCTGCAATGAAAGAGACTAAGTCGTTAAATGTCTTTCGAGTATAGGAGGCCGATCCCCCTGACTCAGAAACAATAGAGCTCATTTCAGAATAGGTCAGCGCCGTACAAGCAAATAAAAGCCCTGCGATAAGTAGCGCAATTGGCGTTGCTCCAAGGGCGTACATCGCAGTAATTCCAAGGGCGTAGTAAATTGATGATCCTAAATCGCCATACCCTACCGCAAAAAGGTCCTTTACGCCCAACACGCGTTCCATCGATCCTTTTTCAATCTGTGTAATTGTCTTCTTTTCCGATTCGGGCACAGAACCACCTGAAAAATTGCTATCAACCTCACCTACACTCTGAATAGAGATATTTTCAATGAAAAACTATACACCTTAATTTGACTTCAGTTATAAGGGCACTTATGGAACCATTTTTTCTCATCCATCTCCCTCAAAGACAAAAAGCTGGGTTTAGCCACTCCTCCTGCTTGATTAGTAGCCAAGCAGCGGCAAGCCGCCCTCCTATCTGCCTAAAAGAAAGAAAGATGTACGAGCAAACATATGAAAAAAGCCCCGACTCACTAAGAGCAACAATTGAATGGCTCTCCCTCTTAGCAAAGAAACAATGGTTTGACAGATGGCCTCAAGCCTATAAAGAAATGTACGATATCACCAAACACTTCCCCTCCCATCAACACTTTCCAAGCGATGATTTTTTACAATTCATCAACCTTATGGGCCAATATGCCCTATATTGTGAAAATACCCCCCTTGCCAAAAACCTCTTCCAACTGGGACAGCTTGTTGACAACTCCCATCCAGCACTCAATGAGCTAGAAGAAAAAATTGCAAATTGCAGAAGCTGGAAGAGCAAGTTTAAGGCCCTAATTGGGGCTTGAGTGAGGTGTATAATTCCTCGCAAATATCGTAGATCTCATTAAACAATTTCCCAAACCCCACCTCGGGATTGACAGCAACACCATAGGGATCAGGAATTTCCTCATCTGGATAAAGCTTAGATTGATAGGTGACCAAATGCACCTTTTCTCCAGCCGACTCATTTGGCGCTCGCCCCTTTAACACATCGACAATCCGCTGGTTGATCGCTAAAATCAAATCACACTCATCATAAGTAGATTGAAAATCAAATGGTTGGGAAGAGTGATCAATGACAACCCCCCAAGTTTGTGCTGCCTGAACCATATTGGGGTCGGGCCGACTCCCGCCTGCCCCCTGATGAAGGCCAAAACTGAGGGCCACAAGTTCGTTTTCTGTCCCTTCCCGATGCGAGATGTGATTAAATGCTGCTTCAAAAGCAGGAGAGCGGACCACATTGACATTGCAAACAAAAGCAATCTTCATCACTAGCTATCCTGCACATCTGCGGCACACCTAAATCCATACGTCCGGTTCATCGTCCCAGGGTTGTTGCGATGACGTCCGGAGGTGCGCAAGTCGTCTTTGAGACTCTTCCAGCATCCACCCCGAAGTACCCGATACACTCCCTGTGCAGGACCTGTCGGATTCGAAGGATTCGCTTGGCTAGTCTCATAGTAATTATACGCATACCAATCCTCACACCACTCATACACATTTCCCGCCATATCGAAGAGCCCCATCTGATTGGCAGGATAACTCATCACAGGCGTCGTGTCAGAACTGAAGAAATTGGCCTGCTGAGGCTCAATTGTCTCACCATATGGGTAGGGAAAGCGATGTTTTCCACATGCTGCAGCAACTTCCCATTCAGCCTCAGTTGGGAGCCGCTTACCTACCCACTTGGCATAAGCAACCGCGCCATACCATGACACTCCAACAACTGGGTGCTTCAAATAGCCCGTCTCAATAACAAGCTTTCCTCCATTTCGCTTAATCCGCGATTCTTTGAGGAAGATAATATCGTTATTATTGCTATCTTTTTCACCACCCATCATCTCTAAAAAGCGAGCAAACTGTTCATTTGTCACTGGATGAACATCGAGAGCAAAGCTTGGAATTGACACCTGATGTTCGGGTCTTTCATCCCGAGCCCCATCATCGAGACCCCGATAATACTCTCCCCCTTCAATCACCACCATATCAGTCAAGATTGGCTCAATATCAATCACCTCTTTCTTTTCAGGTACATAGGGGGCCACTACAGTTTCTGCCTTAAAAATCGCGCCGGGGTCTTCTTCATACTGACACCGCTTAATCTCAGACGGCTTTAGAGTCGGCTTTTTTGTCATCGGCTTCGCATTCCCGCTCAACTTCCGTTCCATTTCCCCATACTCTTCCACTTTTGAACTGGCCACCTGTTGAATAGTGGTCATCGTAGGACTAGGTTTTGTGACTGGCTTTGGCAACTCAGGTTTTTTCGCTGACTCTGGTTTTTTCACCTCGCTTGGGGGGCTCGATTGATAAAGGCTCGCCTCCAAAGAATGGTGAGTGACAGGAGGAGTCTCTTCAACCACTGCAACAGGTCTTTCACTCTCCTCTAAGCGACTTCTCGTTCCTGGAGGTTGGAAATTCGAATCAAGACTCTTTGCAGGCCTATTTTCAACCCCTCGCTGGCCCAGTTGTTGGCCCGCTTGTTGCCCAGGTTGCTGATAGGGATCTTGGGAGAAAAAGCTCTCAGAAATTCCCGCACCTGGATAAATACCCCTTGGCTCATCAGCCGGCTGGCTATATGGTGGTTCTGGCGGCTGACTATATGAGGGCTCTGGTGGCTGGAATTGGTGTACTTTTGAGGGGGGCTCTGGCTCCTGATCAATGTGGGTTTGAACCGCCTGATGTTGTACCTTCTCAATAGCGGGTTTGACTTCATTCAATTCCCTTTGACCAAGCAAAGTAGAATCTACCTCGGGGAATACAACCACTTGCCGCTCGGCTGGATTTTGCGTCAAAAGAAGCTTCAACAGCCCATTCCAATTGTACTTAAGGGTTGGATCGACATCATTGGGAAGAGGAAAAATCCCTTCTGGCACTCGCCCCATTAGTAAAAAGTAAGCAAGTACTCCGATCGCATATGAGTCACTTGTCGAAGTGAGTCGTTCTTTCTTTTCTCCTCCTTTTTGCTCAGGTGATAAAAATGCAAAATTTTGCAAAAAACTCATATTGAGGCTTTGTCGCTTCTTCTCAAGTAGCGCCTGCTCAGGAATACTTCCACTCGACTCTTCAATACCAAGCCCCTTCTGCACCCCTTCATAACAGGCCGATAAACTGCGCCCCTCACCAATTGCACCATTGAGCCCTACATCGGAAACAAAGACAAATGGCTTTCGATCAATTTTCTTGATGAAAATATTGCTCAACTTAAGCCCGCGGTGGAGCAAAGGAGCCTCTTCTACTTCAATTTGGTGGAGGTGGTCAAGAGCATGTGCAACTTGTTTGATGATCAACACAATGTCATCTTCGGACATTCGGCTTTTTTTAGCCGACAAATACTGACACAAATTTTGGCTCTTTCCGTTGAGGTCAACCACATAATCAAACACCTGAAAATACTGCCCGTCGACACATGAGAAGCTGTGGAGCTTGACAATGTGGGGATGCTCGATCTTTTGTAAATGATCAGACAAGCGTTGTAAGCGGTCTATAAGCCCTTTGTCTTGGCAATTTTCTGCAGATAATAATTTCAATACAAAAAGCTTTTTGATGAAGAGATGTTCAGCTAAGTAAGTCTCCCCTATAGATCCGCTCCCAAGCTTCGTTTGTAATTTGAAATCCCCAATGACTCTATTTTCCATCATAACCCTTCAATGTCAAATTTACTCTCGAGTATATCGCATCTATGCTGAAATATCAACTAGATGTTATTTAAATAGTCAGCAATTGCTTCTACACCCTTCACTTCTACTCTCTCTTGATCCAACTTCACATGCAACAAAGTAGGCTCACTGACCGCCTGATAATCACCAAATATCGAAAGGGAACTCCCCCCACCCACCATCACACAAACCTGGTGTGGCATATAATTGGTCGCAACACGATCTTGAATCTCATCTGTTGCCCTCTCATCACCTGTCAAATAAATGACGATCCGCCCACTCAATTCATCATCTAGCAAAAGTCTTGTGTTGTAAAAGGCAGATGAAGGAACGGGATATTCCATCATGCGCGGCGTCATCAATTCTAACATGCTTTCAGCACGCCCTCTCCATTCCTCATCGGAGGTGATTAGGTAAAGACGGGTAAATATCTCACACATGAGCGCATTTCCACTTGGCTCTGCCCCATCAGTCACCTCAATGCGGCGCAGGATGAGTAGCGGATCTTCTACGCTATAATAGAACAGGGGCGTATCGGAACTAAACTTTTCAATCACCTTATCAACCAACTCCAAAGCCCGATCAAAATAAACCTGCCTTCCCGTCACTTCAAACAAAGAGAGAAACCCTTTGATTGTAAATGCATAGTCCTCGAGTGAGCCATCAAAGCGCGCCTGCCCCTCTCGGAATCTTCGATAAAGCGTCCTATCGAGATAACAATTTTCCCAAAGCCAATCAGCAGTTCTAACTGCCACTTCGATAAAGTGGTCTGATCGGATAGCCCGCCCAAGCATCGCAAAGGAATCAATCGCCGCCCCATTCCAACCTGTAATCACCTTGTCATCAAAGGTGGGCCTTGGGCGAGACTCTCGAGCAGAAAGGAGCTTTTGACGAATCGAGGCAACCTCACTCTCAAACTGATCCGCTTCGATGCCCTGCTGTTTTCGAAAACTCTCAGCTTCGACATTTCTTAAAAGCACACCCCGCCCATCGAGTGATCCCTCATCAGAAAGGCCAAAAACATTGAGCGCAATAAAGAGCTCCTTTTCGGGAAGAAGGGTTTGCAAGTCGGTCAGTGACCACTTATAAAATGCCCCTTCATCGTCAATATCTCCCGCATCTAAAGAGGAGCCAAAACCCCCTTCTGGAGCGCTCATCTCTTTCTCTATAAATGCCCCCAGTTGACTTGCCACCTCTAAGTAATCCTCCTTACCCATAAAGACCCCAGCAGCAGTATAAGCTGACATCATTGTCGCATTATCATAGAGCATCTTTTCAAAGTGGGGCACATTCCATGCGCGGTCAGTCGCATACCGATGGAACCCACTCCCAAGCTGATCGTAAATTCCCCCATTCATCATGTGATCAAGGGTGAGCTCCACCACATACTGCACGCGTGCCTCTTCGTTTTGCTTGGCAAAGTTGAGAAGGGCAATTTGGATCATTCCCATCGGAAACTTTGCAGTGGCAAATAACCCGCCGTGAATGGGGTCGAAAGCCCCAATCATCTTTTCAAATGCCTGCTCGACACTCTCAGGATTTAAGCCCTCCTCACCTTGAGGAGGCAGCTGGTCGGCTGCAACGAGAAGCTCAGATACCTTTTTTGCCTGAACAAATAAGAGCTCCCGCTCATCACTATTCCACACTTGAATCATGTGATTAAGCACATCACACATTCCCATCATATCCGCGCTACTTTCACGTGGAATGTAAGTGGTGGCGTAAAACGGCTCTAAGTCATGCGAGAGGAAAATGAGCAATGGCCAGCCGGCCGGTTGTGCGATCAATGCACTTGCAGAGTCCATATAAATATGGTCGACAGGCGATAGCTCTTCTTTGTCAACTTTAATGCAAATGAAATGGGTATTGAGAAGTTCTGCGACCTCAGCATCGCAAAAGCTATCCCGATCTTGTACGTGACACCAGTGGCAGGCTGAGTAACCGATGGATAGAAAGATCGGCTTTTGGTCCTGCTTTGCCTGCTCAACTGCATCCATTCCCCATGGGTACCAATCGACAAGCGACGATGCCGCCTGCTGCAAGTAGATCGATTTCTCCCCCCTCAAGCGACTGTCCGGTCTAGAATCTGACATCGGGTCCTAATTTTAGATAATTTGGAGATACTTGGCGAGTTTCCATGCGACAAATAATGAGACAACGAGTACACCTGTCCAAATGAGATTATGCACCTTTTTATTGCGCGCCTCTCCAGACCTGTGCTCAAGAGTCCCAATTCCATAGGCAAACTCTTGCTTGGGCCCACTTGCCTCAAAGATAGAGGGAAACTGCTCTTTGAGCATTTGAATATCGACGCCGAGAAATTGCGCATATTGGCGAATAAATCCAGCCATATAGACGCTTGAGAGGAATTGATCAGGCCTTCCAGCCTCGATTGCCTCGATGTGATTGGCCCGAATAGAAGTGATGTTTTCCACCTCCTTAATCGTGATCCCTTTATCTTCCCGCACATCCTTTACGTATTGACCTAGACGCGTTGCATCGGTTTCCATAGTAACATCCTCTAAACTTTCCAAAATCGCTCCCAATATCCTTCATATATAGGAGTTATACCCATAGTAGCGCAAAACAAATAAAATCACAAACTGCATTTTTGTTGGACCCAAACAAAGAAACTGCTAGAATGCTACCTATAGAGAAAAAGGATCGAGATGACCAGCCAACCCACCTGCTTTGTAGCTACCATCGACCCCGCGAAAAAAGAGAAGCTCCGCGCCTATTTGGACACAAACGAGTTCACAATTACCCAGCCACCACACACCCTTTTTTCAGCAAAAAAGAAAGGCCTTTCAGTCACCCTCTATCAATCATTCAAACTCACTGTTCAGGGAAAAAATAAAGATGATTTCATCCACTTTTTTCTCGAACCCGAAATCCTCGAACACTTCAGCTACTCCCATCCCACTCCTACAAATGAGTCCAATCCCCACACCAAACCCCATACCAAACCCCATATTGGTGTCGATGAGTCAGGAAAAGGAGACTTCTTTGGCCCCTTGTGCATTGCCGGAGTCTATGCAGACGAAGAAGGGATCGAGTCTTTACTCAAACTCAAGGTATCCGACAGTAAAAAACTGAGTGATGCAAAAATACTCAAACTCGCTGACAAGATCCCCCAGGTCACAACAGTAAAGACCATTGTCATTTACCCCGAAAAATACAACCAAATTTACCAGCAATCAAAAAATCTCAACCAGCTGCTCGGTTGGGCCCATGCCACCATTATACAAGAGCTCCAAGCCCAAACCGGAGCCACCCACGCCCTCATTGACCAATTTGCAGGTGAGCATGTGGTTGAAACAAAACTCAAACAAATGCAGGTTGCCATTGAACTCGATCAACAACACCGCGCAGAGAGCGATCCCATTGTCGCAGCTGCATCCATCCTCGCAAGAGCCGCATTTGTGCGGGGTATGGATAAGCTCTCTAAGATGTGTGGGATCACACTCCAAAAAGGAGCCTCTAACAAGGTGATTGACATAGGCATTCACCTCGCCCACAAACACTCGATTCCTTTCCTAGAAAAAGTGTGTAAGCAACACTTCACCACCTACAAAAAAATTGTGCAGGCGGTCCAGTCATGATCCAATCGCTCAAAATCCAAAACCTGATCCTCATCGAAACGTGCACCATTCACTTTCATACCGGGCTCAATATCCTCTCTGGAGAGACAGGTGCGGGAAAGACAGCCTTTATCGAATCGCTCCACCTCGGCCTTGGAAAAAAGGCAGACCCCTCCCTTATTCGCAAAGGAAGTGAAAAAGCAAGTGTTGAAGCGGCCTTTGATATCGAGGATAAGCCTGAACTTGTAGAATTTCTGATGGAATCAGGGATTGAATGTGACCCAACCGAATTTCTCATTATCAAACGAGAGATTCTCCTGAAAGGGAAAAGCCGAAGCTTTATCAATGGCCAAATGGTGAGCACCAGCCTCATCACAAAAGTGGCCAAACACTTAGTCGAAATTGTCAGCCAATCAACCACCTCCAATTTTTTCACCTCAGATCACCAAACAAGCATCCTTGACCTCTTTGGTGCCCATCAAAAAGCGCTTACTGACTACCACGCTCTGTTTGAAAATGTGCAGAGTTTCCGCTTAGAACTAGAAGGGCTCAATAGAGATCGGGAAAAAAAGCTGCGCGAAGAACAACTCTTGGCCATGCAAACTGAAGAGATTGAAAATGCCAACCTCAAAGCAGGTGAAGAGCAAGAACTTGTTGAAACACATAAACAGCTCATCAATCATCAAGACGTCTCTAAAGCGTGTACACTTGCCCTTGACGCCCTTGAAGACACCGCCCCATCTGCCCAACAACTCCTCATCCAAGCCCAAACCGCCCTCTCTCCTTTTGCCAATATCCACCCCAAGGTGACAGAGGCAGCAAGTCACCTCAATCAAACCCTTCTCTCCTTGCAAGAGGCGAGCTTTTTACTCAATCAATTCAACGATGCGCATGAGTATCAACCCGACGAGCTCGAACAAATTGAGCGGAGGTTGAGTGAGATCTATCAACTCAAGAAAAAGTATGGCCAGACAATTGAGGAGGTTCAAGCTTTTGCAGACGAGTGTCACGAACTGCTAGACCATTTTTCCCATCTTGAAGAAAAGATCACCCAACTCACCGAGCAAATAGAGACTCTTTATGTCGAGCTTGATGCAAAAGGAGCCAATCTCTCCCAAGCCCGCAAGCAAGCAGCAGCCCGACTTGAAAAGAAGATGAAGGACCACCTATCTACCCTCAATATGGAAAAGGCTCAGTTTGTCATTCCCTTTGCGCCCAAGCCCCCTGCAGCCAATGGGTGTGATCAGATTCAGTTCCTCTTTTCTGCCAATCCGGGAATTGATCCTGGGCCCCTTCACAAAGTGGCAAGTGGCGGAGAGTTAGCCCGCATCCACCTCATCCTTAAAATCCTCCTCTCAGAAAAAGAGGAAATTCCCATCCTCATTTTCGATGAGATAGATGCCAATATTGGAGGAACAACTGCAAAACTGGTGGGAGAGAAGCTCGGCAAACTCGCATCAAAGAGACAAGTGTTTTGTATTACCCACTTTCCTCAAGTGGCCAACTTTGCCGATCACCACTTCCACGTCTTCAAGGAAGAAAGAAAAGGGAAAAGCTTTGCCTACGTCAAACTCCTCGACAAAGAGGAAAGAAAAGAGGAATTAGTGAGGATGATGGGGGGAAATGCCCTACTCGCAAACAGCATCTAGGTCATCTTCATCAATTGAAACGATCAGATCAGCGCCCCCTTGCGCTTCTAACTCTTCAGACTCGGCAAGTGCTTCTTGCATCTCCTTTTGAGCCTCTTTTAGCTCCCGGGAAAGGTCAGCAAGTTGATCCACTGTCATCTTTATCTCGTTTCCCTTCGATCCCGATTGCTTAAGCGCTGACATTTTGTGCTTCAGTAGCGCCTCTTCTTCTTTTAACTCGCCAATCCGCTCTTCTTTTTTTGCCGCCTTCATCTTCAGAAGCAAGATTGATGTTTGTAGAAAAAGCTTTTGTCTAACGTCCATACCTCACCTCATGCAATCCGGTTGACCCAGGCTATCATCATCAAAACGACAAATCCCCGAATACTCCAAACCAATGTGCGCAGCCAATTGGATGAAAGGAGGATATGGTGCATTCTGTGAATGAATAACAAATCCTGTGTTTTGTGGTGTTTAAATTGAATAATCCAACTAATTATCCACACAAATACAAGCAACAATAGGTTGATGCCTGCTAAAATGTGATATACATCATTTTGAACAATCCAGACAAGTATAACAGCAGATATTGCCTCGAAAAAGAAAATAGGGGCAACTAAGTACCCCATATTTTTTAAATCCCGCTTTTCCATATCAGAGAACGTGACCGAAAGTCTCTTATAGAGCGGGTAGTAAACCACTTGAACAAACCAGACAATCCCAATCATCATCCATGTCGCAAAGGCATGCACAAGAAGGATTGTCTCGTTAACAAAGTACATGAAACTATCTCTTAGTCTTCACAAACCCAAACTGCTCAATGAAATACTGATAATGCTCTTGTCTAAAGTTACGTGTATCACACTCCATCGCAACTAAGTGAAGGAACTGATCATTCATGACAGCCCTTCCTTTGAAACTCACATTATTTGACTCAATAGCAAACTCAATTGCCTTTCGCCCTTGGATCTCAATGATATCTGCTGAAACTAACCGATTACTCGAAGACTGATTCAAAATGGAGTTGAGCAGATTCTCTAAAGTCATGAGCTCATATTTTTCATCCACCTTCTTGGGATACTCGGCAACAAGCACCATAAACACCTCTTTTCGATCAAGATCGGCGATGTAGACATCATAGATTAACTCTTTGCCCCCATCACCCATCGCAATTCGCTGATTGAGATGTTGAGGCTCAGTTGGAAAGACGCTATAGCACCCACCCTTTAGCCCTTTCTTTTGCTTCCAAGAGGCAAAGTCTACACCTTTTGATGAGACTTGCTCCTGATTGATCATTTCAATCAGATTTTGCGATAAAATTCCTTCCGCTCCGACAAACGCTCCACATAGTAGAGGCAATAGCCAAAGAGCTTTTTTTAGGAAGTTTTCAACTACTCGCGCCATAACCGGTCACTCCTTAAAACAGATGAAAAATTATGTGGCCGATTTGCGCCACTGTTCCATAGTGCATGCGAATCGCCTGCACAATCATATATCCCCCAACACCCAACAACATGGTCGAAAGATAAGCAAATATTACATTAAAAAACCCCTGCACCCTTGAATAGCCTTGCACTTGTGCTAACGTGCTAATCAATAGCCAAAAGCTCCAAATTCCCAAACCCGTGTGGACAGTATATATCGTTGACCCCATCAACATTGAGCCCTCGCTCACCTTATCGCCCACAAGTCCATAAATAAAAGCAGCCTGCCCATGCAAAAACATCGTGGCAATCCACCCTACCGCAACTCCAATCTGAGGAACACTCGACCATGAAACCGCCGCACGCACATTCAAATAGGAAGCCTTGCCCTCGAGCAACTTACCCATCCAAAAAATCAAATACGAATAAAACGTTAAAACCAATGCCCCGAGAGGAAGAGCACTCACAAATGCAAAGAGCAAAACTGTCTGTACACCCATTGCCCGCCCAGCATTTAAAAACTGAGCATAATTGACAGCAGCCAAAAACCCATTGATTGCCGCCAATGCCAAAAACTGCTTCTTCGGATTTTCATCAACAATACACTGAATCGTTTCCTTAGGCTTAAATAGAATCTGAATCCAAGGATTCTTGTGACAAACTTCGAGTTTCTTCTGGTCTGCAACCATTAACTTACCCTCTGCACCATAAATTCCAAATAAATATGAATCTTAATTAAAATATATAATTATCTGCTTAATTATACAATTAATTAATACTATGTCGCAAAGCTAGCAAATTAACTCTAGCAGTTACAGTAGGATCTGATACCCAAAAATGAGTGCCAACAAAATATAGAGAGGCACCTTCGTCGACTCAAGCTTATAGAGCTTATGGAAAATATTGAGCACCGCAAGCGCCAAAAACGCCGGATAGCAAACAGTGAGAATCGGACCAAGGATGGCCGTAATCCCCGTAAACTTCAAAGTTGAAACGAGAAATGTGATCACAAGCACCATCAATAAACAGGGCTGATAGCCTACCTTATGCCTAAACACATGCTCCTGAATAAACTCAGTAGCAACAACAGTTAGGGCAATTGCCGTAGTCAAACAAGACAAGACCACGATCATGCTCACTGTGATCCCAGCATAAGGGCCGAGAACAGCTTGTCCGATCGCTCCCAACATCTGATCCGACGGATAACCAGCAAGCTCCCCGCTAAAATGGGCCGCTACAAAGCCAAATCCAGCATAGACAGCGGCGAGCAAGCCACCACCCAACAAAGCCGCATAGACAAATGGACGCCCAACCGAGCTTCCGGCCATTCCTTTGCCCGCCTTAAACCGACTGCAAACAATCGACCCAAAAAACAGAGCAGCAAGGAGATCCATCGTATTATACCCCTGCTTGAGCCCATATACAAAGCTCTCACCCGCGCCAGGCACCCCAGCAACAGGCAAATGATTGGGCGAAAGCACCCCTTTCACCACAAAAATGGCCAAAAACAGAAGGAGAAACGGGGTCAAAACATACCCCAAAACATCCAGAATGCGCCCTCGGCTCACCGAAAACAGATAGATAATCGCGCAAAAG
Source organism: Chlamydiia bacterium (assembly GCA_022601545.1). Classification (GTDB taxonomy): domain Bacteria; phylum Chlamydiota; class Chlamydiia; order Chlamydiales; family JAJACM01; genus JAJACM01. The sequence continues at coordinate 66,877 of JAJACM010000004.1, forward strand.
CCCAAGCTAAACCAAACAACAGAAAGCTCTGGTAAGTAAACGCTAATCGTTGAGAAGGTGAGACTTACACACCTTGGAGCCCCGCCAAATGGCCCAATGAGCGCCAAAGTCATTACCATGAAGGCAAGACCCGCCCATTTGCCCGCCCGGCCAAAGAACTTCCAATAATCCCCATTGAACAGCGAGATCGAAAACAAACCCGTAAATGGCACACAGACAGCAGTTAAGATCAATCCAAGTAGGGCGTAAAACACCCCACCTTGAATATGCTGCCCAACGATCAACGGGAAAATCACATTTCCCGCCCCAAAGAACATGGAGAAGATCGCAAGTCCATTACCTATCCAGGGTTGCATCCCTTGTTTTTCAATAGCTACATTGCTCATTGTCTCGCCAAAACCTTATAAATTAGCTAATTAGCAAGACAATTTTAACATATCCCTTGATAACATACAACCCCAAATACACCTAATCTCCACCCGCTCCCGAATCCTATTCTCCTCCCTCACTCGAGTATGGGGCGGTGGCAGAGGCCCAATCTTTGCCCGTCTAGATGATTGGCGGCAGCTGCCTAATCTTCGTCTTCATCCGATAGGTGATCGGTGCTTGATGCCTCTTTTGAGAGGCAGCCAATACGGCCGAAGAAGCTCAACCCCCAGATCCCCGCCAGGCCAAAGATGGCAAAGACGATGCGCCCAATGATCGAATAGTCGCCGCTGGCAGCGCCACCAAAGATTACGCTGATAAAGTTATAGTCGAAAAAGCCAATTAAACCACAGTTGAGTGCAGCAATTTCGATCAGTATTAGAGAAATAATTGACAAACCTTTCATGTTTGTAATCCCCCGTTTGTTTCTACCAATGACAATAGGCTTGCCCCCTCATTTTGTCACCTGCAATCTCCCTCTTGACACTTAAGCAAAACAGGGCTAGACTGTTGCATATCGAAAAATTTTTCTACGCGGGTGAATCCATGTCTAAAAAAGCCCAACAAATTACCCTTGAAGAGCTCGAAAAGCTCTATGAACTCGCCCGTATTGCCCCCGATCCGGACAAATCCCAGGCCCTTCTCGAAGAGCTCCAGAAGATTCTCGAGTGTATGCAAGACCTAGCAGCAGTCGATACTGAAGGGGTCAAGCCGTGCAATACGGTCCTTGAGAGCCACACCCTCCCCATGCGAGAAGATCGAGAAGAATCGACGATTGATAAAGAGGTTTGGGTGGAAAACCTCTCCTCCCGACTTGGCAAAATGTGTAAAACACCCAAAGTACTCTAGAGATCAACTATGTATAAACTCACAGCAAGGCAAATTCACCAATCGTTTATCCAAGGCGAAGTGAGCGCGGTGGAAATTGCCGATTACTTCCTCTTTCGCGCAAAAGCTGTCGATAGCAAGCTCAATGCCTACCTGACTATTCTCGATGAACGAGCTCGCGAAAAAGCTCGCCTTCTCGATGAGAAGCGAAAAGCAGGCAAGACTCTTGGCCCCCTTGCCGGCGTTCCCATTGCGATTAAAGACAACATCCACATTGCAGGTGAGAGGACTACTGCTGCTTCCAAGTTTTTAGAAAAGTATGTCGCCCCCTATGATGCGACAGTGATTCGCCTCCTTGAAGAGGCTGATGCGATCCTCATTGGAAAGACCAATCTCGATGAGTTTGCCATGGGCTCATCCAACGAAAATTCGGCCTATAAGCAAGTGTATAACCCATGGGATATCAAGCGAACACCCGGAGGTTCTTCAGGTGGGAGTGCTGCTGCTGTTGCAAGCTACGGCGTCCCCATTAGTCTTGGAAGTGATACGGGTGGATCGATCCGTCAGCCCGCCCATTGCTGTGGCTTATTTGGCTACAAGCCCACCTATGGCAGGGTCCCACGGTATGGCCTGATTGCTTTTGGCTCCTCATTTGACCAGATTGGCCCTTTCTGCCGGACAGCTGAAGATGTTGCAATGGTGATGGAGGTGCTCGGCCGACATTGTGAAAGGGATTCGACTAGCCAGGTGCTCGACTCAGAGCCCTATCGAGATGATCTCGATCTATCCATTCAGGGAAAAACAATTGGGATTCCACGCCCCTTTATTGAAGAGCTCGATGAGGGCGCTCAAAAGATCTTCTTTGATGGGATAGATGTCTATCGATCACTTGGATGCAAGATTGTCGATGTTGACCTTGACCTGATGAAACATTCCATTGCCCTCTATTACATTCTGGCAACAGCCGAAGCCTCTACCAACCTTTCCCGATATGATGGAATCCAGTACTCAACGCGCGATCCTGAGGCAAAAAGCATTGATGAAGTGTATCAACAATCGCGCGCGCGCTACTTTGGGGATGAGGTGAAGCGGCGAATCATTTTGGGCACCTATGTCCTCTCGGCTGGATATCAAGATCACTATTATAAGAAGGCGCAGAAAGTGCGTACCCTCTTAATTGAGCAGTTTAAGAAAGGGTTTGAGATGTGTGATGCCATTGCGATGCCCACTTCCCCTGGAAGCGCATTTGAGCTGGGATCAATTCAAGATCCAGTGACGATGTATCAGCAAGATATTTTCACAATTGCGGCCAACTTGGCAGGCCTTCCCGCGATCAATATTCCGGCTGGATTTGATGGGGATGGGATGCCGATGGGATTGCAACTGTTGGGGCCTCAAAATGCAGATGGGCTGGTCATGCGCTTTGCTCATCAATTTGATAAAGAGACAACTCACGCAAAGCAGATTGCGCCAATGTTTGATGATGAATTTGGATGGGAGAAGAAGTAGATGAGCCAAAACGATTATGGCGAGTGGGAACCGGTCATTGGACTTGAAATTCACACCCAACTAAAAACCCGCACCAAACTATTTAGCCCTGCCCCCAATAGCTTTGGGTGCGAGCCCAATCTGAATATTGACTGCGCCGATACGGGTCAGCCTGGATCACTCCCCGTCCTCAATAAAGAGGCGGTGCGCCATGCGGCGATGTTTGGCTTGGCGATCGATGCAGATGTGCAGCTCTTTTCTAAGTTTGATCGAAAATCCTACTTTTATCCCGATTGCCCCCGCAATTACCAGATCACCCAATTTGATGAGCCCATTTTGATGGGTGGAAAGGTGCCAATTGTCGTTGATGGAGAAGAGAAGGTCATAGACGTGGAGCGGGCCCATTTGGAAGATGATGCGGGGATGCTCAAACACCTTGCAGATGGATCGGTGGTCGACTATAACAGGGCGGGTGTGGGTCTCCTTGAGATTGTCTCCAAACCTACCATTCGATCAGCAGCCGAAGCGGCAGCTTATGGCATGTCGGTCAAGTCCATCCTCGAATACATTGGCGCGAGTGAGTGTAACATGGAAGAGGGAATGCTCCGAATGGATGTCAATGTCTCGGTCAGACGGAAGGGCGAGGAGGCGCTTCGCACCAAGACTGAGATTAAGAACATGAACTCGTTTAGTGGAATGGTGCTCGCCATTGATGCTGAGATTAAACGACAGATCTTCGAGTATGAAAATAATCCCACCATACCCGTCGATGAGGTGATTAAGCAGTCAACTTTCCGATTTGACCTAGCCACTGGAAAGACCGTCTTGATGCGCTCAAAGGAAAATGCCGCCGATTACCGCTACTTTCCAGAGCCCGACCTTCCCCCACTCTTGCTCACTCAGGAGTTTCTCGATGGGCTGAAGAAAATTATGCCTGAGCTGCCCAAGCAACGGTATGAACGCTATCTGAATGAACTTGGCTTGTCAGCCTATTCAGCCGATTTGCTCGTCAATGACAAACCCCTAGCGGATGACTTTGAGATGGCTCTTCGGCACTGCTCGAATCCCGTTGCTCTTTGCAACTGGATGACAGTGGAATTCATCGGACGCCTTAAAGAGGGTTCTGCTGAAAAACAGCTTACCATTTCTGGATCAGGACTCAAACCCGAACATGTGGCCGAGCTTGTCGAGATGATTGAGAAAAAAGTGGTTACTGGAAAAATTGCCAAGAAAATCGCCGGTCTGATGGTGGAAAGACCAGGCACTCCTCCTCAAGCCATCTTTGATCAAAACCCCGACTTTGCCCCAATTAGCGACACCTCTGTCATCGAAAAGATGGTGGATGAGGTCCTAGCCGCCAATCCCCAGTCGATTGAAGATTTCAAAAATGGGAAAGACAAGGCGTTTCAGTTCCTCGTCGGCAAGACGATGGCTATGTGTAAGGGGAAGGCCGACCCCGCCCTTGTCCGCGACCTGATCAAATCGAAGATCTAGTCCCTTTCAAATCCCCCCTTGCGTCTATATGATAAAAGTGCTAGGGGGCCATTATGGAACTGCGCTTTTACACATTTTGTATTTCGTGCACCCTCATGGGGTGTCTGTTGACAGGTTGTAATACCTTCAACAGCGCCATGCATCCTGAATATTACGCCCCTGCTCAATCGACAAGTTACTGGATACCAGTGCAAAAACGAGAGCCGCGCACCTGCACCCCTTCTGTCGATTTTGCCACTGTTTTTGAAGGTTCAACAGATCTCAGTTTAGCTGAGATTATCAATACCTCTCTCATCCTCAACCCCGATACTAAAGAGAGCTGGTCGCTTGCCCGGATGGCAGCAGCTAGTTATGGTAAATCACTCAGAGACTACTTTTTACTCACCAACTTCACCGAAACCTATCAGCGCAATCGCGCCGCTCAATTTACAGGAGATACACGGACGATTCAATATGCCACCAATGTCTTTACCGATATCAATTTTTCCTACCTCATTATGGACTTTGGACAGACGCGCGCTACGAGTAAAGCGGCACTTCAGGCGCTCTATTCGGCCGATTTTTCTCACAATAGCGAAATTCAAACGGTGATCGAATCGGTGATTGATGATTACTACACCTTCCTCTACTCAAAAGACTTACTCGCAGCTGGGCAAGCAAACATTGCCAACGCAGCGACCATCTTAGATGCTGTTGAGCTCAAGTTTCGGTCGGGACTCGCAGATGTTGGAGACCTTGTACAGGCAAAGACTCAGCTCCTTAAGTACCAACTTGATGTAGTCGATCTCGAAAAAGAGCAGTCGATACGCTACTCAAAGCTTCTTGCCGACATGGGAGTCCCTTCTGATGTGGGGATCAGCGTCCAGGGGTATCCTGATGAGATCACATTTTTCACCTTAAATGATTTGCGCAAGTATATTTGCATGGCAAAAAAGCAACGCCCCGACTACTTGGCTTCGGCCTCTACTGTCGAATCCAAGTACAACAAGCTCATTGCCGCCCAAAGAAAGCTGTTTCCGAAGGTGGATTCTGAGTTTTCTGTTGGTGAGGGATATTATGGGCATGGCAATACAGATGGGTATCACTTTAACATCTTTGTCCAACTCACCCTCCCCATATTTGAAGGGTTTTGGCTGCGCAATAATATCAAAGAAGCAAGAGCCGATTGGGAATATAGCCAGGCCCAACTCCAATCGCTTGAGCTTGTGGTGACTGAAGAAGTGACAAATAGCTTCAATAATCTTTCCTATGCCAAGCAATCAGTGGAGTATGCCAACTCCTTTTTGGAATCGGCCCTCCAAGATTTTGATATTCAACTCAGCCGCTATAGCGCAAACCTTGCCACTATCCTTGATGTGATCAATGCACAAACGGCTCTTGCTGATGCCCGTGCACGCCTATCAAAAGCGATCCAAACTTGGTATATTTCAGTTGCCGAGTTTGCCTTTTCGACTGGAACTCTCACTCCCGATGTGGGAGGAAACTTACAAAACCTGGAGCCTCTGTGATAAAATCAACCCTCAAACTCCTCATGCTGGTCCTAGTGACCACCGGTTGTGCGAAAAAGCCTGAGCGCAAATCGCACGAGCCCCCTCTTGTCACAATATGCCGTCCCCGTGTAGAGGATGTCCCCATTACCTATAACAATGTGGGGCATGTTGTTGCCCTCAATACTGTTGAGGTAAAAAACCAGGTGCCAGGCGTCATCACCAATATTTTCTATGAGCAAGGCCAACCGGTGAAAAAGGGAGATTTAATGGTGACCATCTTCCCCGATCCATTTGTCGCAGAATATGAGCGAATCCTCGCACTCCTCAACCAGAGTAAATCCCGTCGCGATCTAGCCAAAATCACCTTAGAGCGTAACCTCACTCTCCTTAAAAAAGAGTATGTCTCGCAAGAAACCATCGATCAGCTCACCACCGAGCTCAACCTGGAAGAAGAAGCGATTCGAGAAAATACTGCCAACCTTGATAAAGCAAAAGTGGATGTCGATTATTGCTTTATCTACGCTCCCTGGGATGGAATTGCGGGCTTGCGAGAAGTGGATGTAGGCAACTATGTCACCCAAGCCGGAACAACTACCCTTGTTACTGTGAATCAAGTTACCCCTATCTTTATCAACTTTTTCCTCATCGAACGCCTCTTACCTATAGTCCAACGCACGCAGATGAAAGGGCCGATGGACGTGATTGTCCGCTTAGAAGGACTGCCCAATGAGACCTTTACTGCCAAACTCGACTTTATCGATAACCTGGTCAATGAAGTGACCGGCATGATCCAATTGCGTGCGGTGTATGAGAATAAAGACCTCGACCTTTGGCCCGGTGAGTATTGCACCATTTCTCTTGTTCTCTATACAGAGAAAGATGCGATGCTCCTCCCTTCGGAGGCAGTGATGGACGGAGCAAAAGGGAAATATGTCTACCGGGTCTCTCACGACAATGAGATCGAAATGGTCCCAGTTGAAGTGGGCCACCGAATCGGGGACGACCTCATCATCAGCAAGGGAATTAAGCCCAAGGATCGAATTGTTCGGGAAGGGCAAATCAATATCCGCAAAGGAACCATTGTGGAGGTTGCAGGCTCGTGAAAATGTCCCACCACTTTATTCGCCGCCCGGTGATGACAACTCTTGTCATGCTCACCATTCTCTTCTTCGGCTTGATCGCCTACCGAACCCTACCTGTTAGCGACCTTCCCAATGTCGAGTACCCAATCATCCAAGTCTCTGTCGACTACCCTGGGGCCACCCCTCAAACTATGGCCAACCGGTGTGCATCCCCCCTCGAAAGAGAATTTGCCACAATCCAAGGGGTCAACTCGATTGCCTCAAATAGCTCAATTGGCTCAACCACTATTGTTCTCCAGTTTGCTCTCAATAAACCCATAAATGTCGCCGCCCAAGATGTGGAAGCGGCTATCAATCGCGCAAGTGCCTACCTCCCCGACGACCTCCCCAGCAGCCCTACCTACACCAAGGTAAACCCGACACAAACGCCCATTATGTGGCTTGCCGTCAGCTCTGATGCAGTTCCTGTCTCAAAACTCTATGATTATGCTCACTCAGTGATTGGCAAGCGTTTATCGATGATCTCTGGGGTCTCTGAGGTGATTACATATGGATCCCCCTTTGCTGTCCGGGTTCAAGTCAACCCAGACCTTCTCTCCTCTCGCCAAATTGGACTTGAAGATATCGCCAATACAGTTTCGCAAGGAAATCCAGAGATGCCTACAGGCTCACTCTATGGCCCTGATCTGTTCTACAATATCAATGCCCTTGGACAAATCGACCAAGCAGCAGGGTATAACCGACTCATTGTCAGGAACAACCGAGGGGCCCTTGTCTCCATTGATTCACTCGGAAAAGCGATCAACAGTCAAAATGTAGATAAATACAATCTTGTCTACTACAACGGGACGGAAGAGATCCCCTCCATCATGATTGGGGTCCAACGACAAGGGGGCGCAAACGCAGTCCATGTCATCAAGCAAATCAAATCGCTTATGCCCGAGTTGATCAAAGAGATCCCAAAAACAGTTCAGATATATACGATCTTTGACCAATCGACATGGATCTTTGAGTCAATTGAAGATGTAGAGTTCACGCTTCTTATCGCCTTTTTCCTCGTCATTCTCGTTATCCTCTTTTACTTTGGAAAATTCATCGACACTTTTATCCCCATTGTGGTGCTTCCCATCACAATCGTTGGAACTTTTGGCGTCCTTTACATGTTTGGATACAGCCTCAATATTCTCACCCTTCTTGCCATCACTCTTTCCATTGGTTTCTTGATCGATGATGCGATTGTGATGCTCGAAAATATTGTCCGACATATTGAGCTGGGAGAAAACCGATTTGAAGCTGCCATCAAAGGAGCGCGTGAAATTGGCTTTACGATTGTAGCTACCTCGGTCTGTCTCTGCATCGTCTTTATACCGATGATTTTTATGAGTGGCGTGTTGGGGCGAATCTTTAGTGAATTTGCTATGACCATTATCATCGCCATTGTCATCTCCACCTTTGTCTCCCTTACCCTCACTCCCCTCCTCTGTAGCCGATTCATCACCGCCCACCACATCAAAAATAAAACCTGGCTTGAGCGCTTTTCAGAAAAGATGAATGTCATCCTCGAAACAATCTATGAAAAAGCCCTTCATGTGGCGATACGCCACCGTTTCATCACCCTCTGCATCGGGATTGTCTGCTTTGCCCTCACCCTATATGGATTTGTGAAAGTGCCAAAAAACTTTCTCCCCGACGACGACCTCGGATTCGTCCAAGGGATGACGTTTGGGCGGGATGGAGCCTCCCCCTTTAAAACCATTGAGAACCAAGAGCAGATCAATCAAATCCTCAAGGAATACCCCTATACTGAAGCCTATGGGTCTGTTGGTGGGAAGCCAAGCACCAACAAGGGGTTGTTCTTTCTAAGACTAAAACCCTACAAAGACCGAGTCCCCCTTCCTCAGGTGATTGCCGAGCTGAATGAGCGCCTACGTGATGTAGTGGGTGTAAAAGTATTTCTCAAGCCCATCCCTTTAATCGACCTCGACATTGGAACCTCAGCTGCTACGGGCTCGTTTCAGTACACCCTCCAAAGCCTTGATCTCGACGAGCTCTATTCTGCTGCCGAGCAATTTATCGCCAAGCTCGAAAACACACCTGGGTTTAGCCAAGTCTTTAGTGATATGCATAACAAACAACCTCAACTCGATGTTGAAATTCTCCGCGATCGAGCCCATACCCTCAATGTCGCTGCACAAGATATTGAAACCGCTCTCAAATTTGCCTACTCAGGAGGGCTTGTCACCCGAATCAATGGCGTAAATAACCAATACAACGTCATTGTCGAAGTGGAGCCCGAAGCCTACCGCAACCCAGCCATGCTCGATCGGATTTACGTAAGTGCGAATAAAGCCTCCCCTGCACCCACAGACTCCTCCCAAGTCATCTCAACGGTGAATAACCTTGTTATTCCCCTCTCCAACCTCGTCAAAGTCAACGATACGATTGGTCCTGAGAGTATTAATCACCTCAATATCCTCCCTTCAGTCACCATCTCCTTTAATGTGGACGGGATCGCCCTTTCTGAAGCACTCAATAAACTCGATCTATTAGCGAAAGAATCTCTCCCGCCCAATGTGTCAGGCTCTGTCCAAGGAACGGCTGATGTCTTCCGCTCCACCTTCTCAAGCCTTGGCCTTCTCTCAATTATTGCCGTCTTTATGATCTATGTCATCTTGGGAATCCTCTACGAAAACTTTATCCACCCCATCACCATTATGAGCTCCCTTCCCCCAACAGCGCTCGGCGGAATTGTCACACTGATTATCTTTGGGCAATCGTTTTCTCTCTACGCGTTTGTCGGGATTATGATGCTTCTTGGGATTGTGATGAAAAATGGAATCATGATGGTTGACTTTGCCACCATCGGCCGCACGGAAAAAGAACTAAGCATCACCGATAGCATCATCTGGGCATCCACCACTCGATTCCGCCCCATTATGATGACCACCTTCTCCACTATTATGGGTGCCCTCCCCATTGCTGTCGGCATTGGAGGGCTAACCGCCCTTTCTCGTCGCCCACTTGGCCTTGCAATTGTGGGAGGTCTCTTGCTCTCCCAAATGCTCACCCTCTTTCTCACTCCAGTCATCTATATCTACATGGAAACCATGCGTGAAAAGCTCTCTAATTTTTTCTCGGGTGACAAGCATCAAAAGCCGATTGGAGGCGAGAAGAAGTAATGTGAGTATATCGATCAGTCGTCCCAATACTACTATGGCCTAATAGCTCTTGAATCACCCTGAGATCAGCTCCATTTTCGAGCAAATGGGTAGCAAATGAGTGACGAAATGTGTGGGGGGTAACATTCTTTTCAATCCCAGCAAATTCAGCATACTCCTTCACAATCGACCAAACGGCCATCCGACCAATCCGCTTTTTCTTCTGATTGAGAAAGAGTGCCTCTTCCCGATCATCTCCACGCAGGCTTAAGTAGTGATCGATCGCATCAATTGTCTTTTCATCAACTAATGTCACTCGCTCCTTGCCCCCTTTTCCTCGCACCACTACCTGTTTGGTTCCCACATCCACCATATTGAGCCCACACAACTCAGACACCCGCATTCCACTCGCATAGAGCACCATCATAATCGCCCGATCCCGCGCCCCCTTTAAACTTCCAGTCCCCGTCGAAGAGAGAATCGATTCCATTTCACTTGGAGTCAACACGTCGGGAATAAGCTGCCAAATCTTTGGCCCTTCAATGAGTTGCATTGGATTCTTATCGATTACCTCTTCCCCAATTAGAAATTGAAAATAGCCGCGAAAGGCCATCATCTTCCGCGCAATTGATGAGGTTTGGTACCCCTCTTGAGTCAGAAACGAAAAATAGGTTAACAAATGATCAGAAGTGATCTGGTCCGAAGTAATCTGGTCCGATTTGACAAAGTCGAATAAAGCAACTAAGTCTGAGCAGTACGCCTCTAGTGTCTTTTTTGCAAGCCCCCTTTCAGAGGCGAGATAGAGCAAGTAGTCATCGAGTTTTTCCTGCATACTCAAAGTCTACATGATTGCGCTTTTTTTAGAAAAGATTAGGCGGGAATCACCCCGAAGAGCTCTTGATAGACTCCCCAGTCAAACTCCCGGCCATCTTTTTCCCTTTCAGTGAGAAACGCTTTTTGAATGAATTCTCGCTCGTGTTTAACGGCATCTTCCCTCTCTTGGTGACGACGCTCTAAACGACCTGTCACATCACGATCACTCTCTCGCTCTTTTTGCTCAATATGCATAAGCTTCCAAAGCGCAGCTCCGTGCATCCCTGCAGAGAGCACACCCACAATGACTGCTACCAGTTTTGCAACGAGAGTCACACCAAACACCGCACCAAGAATGGTCGAAATGGTCACAATCGCAAGCGAAATGCCAAAGATAATCTTATTCTTGTTGTCATGTCTCATTGTCTTCATCGACTGGGCAAGGCAATACCCATCGAGAATCAACATCATCACGCTGACAAAGATCGAAATCGCCATGCCAATAATGAATGGCGTCCCAGCAGTAAATACGTTAACAAGGATAAACCCGATGATCCCAATGATACAAGTGACAATCACAATCGAGTTAAAGCGGATATCCTTAAACATTCCATCGCGTACCTTAGTGAAAATCCCATTGAGAACACCCACTTCCTCATCTGAAAGCTTATCCATATTCGCCGTCAATCGATTCTCTGGTTTCATCGCCATCTGGAGAACGACTAGATGCAACGCATCTGATCCATACGCGCGGATAATCTGGGCATTCTTCCCCTTTCTCGCATTAATCATCGCCTGAGACAGGTTTAGCGCCACATGATCTTTCACATTCTCATAATCGAGCTCAAATTCATCGCCTGGATGGTGGAGGTGAGCCTCATCGTAAAACTTGCGCAATACATCGCCCGTTTTAGCCTTTACCCACTCCCGATCTTCATGAGTCAAAAGAGCAAACTCTTCTGGATCAACTTGAATTGTCTGCCCAAGCAAAGTGCGAAGACCCGGCTCGTTAAACTCTTTCAAGCGGGAAAAAATCTTATCATACCCCTTCGGAGTAAACTCGGCCTCACTAAAGAGGAGATCAAGCGCTTGAGTGAGTTTATCTCGATCTCTCCCTGCCCCATCAAAAATTTGATTCAGCTTGCGCAGCCGAACACCAGCATTCAAGACATTGTACCCCAAAGGAAGAGAAAGAAGAGTATAAATCCCAACAGATAACCCGAATGAGGCAGTTCCAAGCCCCATCTGCGCTGTTGCCATCACATGGGTCTTTGCCGCTGTATTCATCGCCACAATTGGAAGCATTTTTACAGGAACAGCCACAAGCCCCGAAGCAGTTTCAACCGCTCCTCGCACAATTTGAATGCGGGCAATATTGGCTCCTGCATAATCGCCAACCTTCTCTGCATACTCAAGATCCTTACTTGCTCCAATCGCACATGAAACCCCGGTAATCACACCAAATGTTCCCGTCAATCCAAGTGCTTGAACACCTACATCAGGAGTTTTCCCTAAGGTAGCCATTGCCAAGCCATACGTATTTCGCACCAGGCCAGATGGGTCAGACATGGCGTATCCCATGTTACCGGCAAATGGGGTATCGTATGGAGCCTCTTGGCGAATCACCTTCACCTGCCGCCCAAACCCTTCACGATCGGCATCACGCTCAGCCTCTCTATTTGTCTCTTCAGCAATTGCAGGTAGAGCTACACTTCCAGCCTTCTCGGCGACTCGTCTTGCACTTGATCCTTCAAGAAGGCCCTTTGTCACATGTCTTTTCTTGAGTTTATGGAAGCCAAAGAGCTTCCGCTCCACCTTAGCAGCAAGCGCTGACATCTCAATTTGAGGGTGGGCACCTACAGATAATCCTTCAGGAAGGTAAAACTCCCGCTCAATGAGCTCGAGATACTCATTCAAATCCCCTTCGGTCATAATGGCCCGTGGGGCCCCCAATGGCGGGCGAAAAATTTTCCTGACCATGCTCCCATGATCCATTTTAGGAGGATAGGTAGGCTGTCTGCAATTTCTTGATCTTCTAGTCCGTCGAGCACCACCCTCTTGTGACAGAGGAGGCTGCCCGGCGGCCCCTCTAACACGAGTGGCCATATGCACACCTTAATTACTTGATTAATAAACTTTTGGGATCCAAAAATAGATCACCACCCTTCTATTATAAACGAAATCAATTAAAAAGTCAAAACGACGTAAATAATTATTTTATGTGAAAACTATTGTAATTGTGGTAAAATAAGGGGTCGAGTTAGTTTTAAAGGTTGAAATTATGAGCGTTTCAAGGTCATCACGGATTGCCCCGCCAAACAGCATCGGGGTCATCAAGGTCAAAGGAAAGGAATTTGAAGCTATTCCCCAAATCGCCCTCCCAGGAGGAGGAAGCAGGCCTGCTACTGCCCGTGAGGTGCAGGCACTCACTGATGCTCAAAAAGATAAGATCTTACATGACATGTCCAAAATGATCGCCTCTGTTGACGCCGTCTATAAGCGACAAATTGGCTCTAAACAACTAACACGCATAGACCAAGAGGGATTTTGGTTTAGAGAGACCCAAGGAGCTGCTCGCCCTGCCCCCTCCCATATCAGCCACGAATCAGTAGGCTATATCGATGAACATCGTCAGCCTGCCTCATTAAATACTGCTTGGCAGTGCGCACACACCTTTAACTCCACACTCCCACCACGCCCCCCTCTCCGCCAACCACCCGGCATGCGATCTTTGCCCCCAAGAGGCCCTGTCACTATCCCCCCACCCCCGCAATTCGATCGACAAACCCTGCCAAGAGAGCCAGTTTCACTGGTAAGAGATCCCTTTCAAATTAGTCTAATTGGCCGATTTGGGGCCGACTCACTAGAGGTGTATGATCACGAATACCGAACATTACAACAAGACCATCCAGCACTCTTTGCTCGCCTGACAAAAAATGGGGCCTACGATCCTAATGATCCCAAACCCCCTACATACAAAGATATTGGGCTTCTCTATCTTCACAAACTCCAAAATGGACGATACGATCCGTGTGAACTCATTCGCGCTATGGGACTTATCAAAATGGTAAGTGCACATCAGATTGAAAGAGAGGACTTAACTAGAGCTGATAAAGCACTCCTTTATCGCTGGACCAAATTTGCAGGCGCCTCCTTCTTTAATCATCATCTGGATTATGAAACACTTGAAGAGCTCGTTCAAGTCACCACCCAGCTTTCACGCCAAGATCTCGAAGAAAGCTATGACCAACTTCGTGATGCTTACCAACACCAATCTCACCCCCCAGGGTATGACCAGAAAGCAATCCGCGCATTCCACAAGTTGCTTCATTTCGAAGCAAACCCTAGAAACAACTTCACCAATGAAATGATCGCTCTTATCATCGAGCTCGGACACCACCGTCCTGAGGAGCAATTCGACCCATACGATCTCACAACCACCTTTCAAAGAGAGTTACTCAACCAACTCGCTCGGATCAACACACATAAGACAGATGAGCCACTGAAAGTGGAACATTTACTTGAAACAGTCCAAGAACTATTCCCCCGCCTGCGCCAGCGCACATTACATCATGACCCCGACTATGAACCACCCAGATGCCACGGCCCCACAAATAAATCGCCTCCATTCTCCCCAGCGCTAAACCCCCTCGTCAAACGCGAAAGAGGAGCAGATCTAGCCGAAATACAAGCACTCGGCAACAATGATTGGCGAATCCTCTCAAGAGTTCGAAGAATGCCAGGCGCGGAATCAACCTACATCAACAAACTCCTAATAAGAGCGTGCAAATGTAAATTTAACCTAGCCCTAAGAAAATATATTTTCACCGAGCTATTTGGCCGAAACTGGTCGGCTATTGACGACTTCTATACTTTCTTCAATACCGAATGTACGCCAGAAAAAGGATACAATCGAAATTGCGCTGCAATGAATGATTTGGAAGCGATGTTTGAGGGTGATCCAGAGAGAGTGTGCCAAACCGCGCTGCTTGCCATGAGAGGAGATCTCACTAGAATAAAAACTACTGCTTCGGAAGAGTTGAATAAAGTGGTCAACCGACTATTCTTTAATCAAGAAAACCTACCAGATCCCCTTCCTGCAAGCTATCATCAGGCAAAAGCCATGTTGTTTAGCATGCTCGTTGTCAATGTCCCAGGTCTTGAAGAAAAGCTCCAAGTCGCTAATCAAGCGTTTCGAGAATTTAAAGAATGGCAGCACAACTCCCCTGTAGAATTCAAACGCAATAGCTCTTTTGATATTGCGTCTCTGGTCGGCGAGGATCACGAATACCAAGGGTTTACAAAAGTAGGACTTTTTGATCTACTCGATAGAGCAACCTTTGGAAGAGGATCCAGAGCACCTTTACTTCCATTTGTACTGGCTAAACGGGTGTTTAAAAGCCTCGCAGCAGCCCCTGCCCCTCAATAGTTCTGAGAACTCCCACAGCTACATGAGCCTTTTGCATTGGGATTGCTAATCTTAAACCCAGAGCCACTCAATCCATCCTGATAGTCAATCTCACACCCCAAAAGACGCCCCAATACCTCTTTGTTGACAAAGATTCCCACATCAAATGAAGAGAACACCTCATCATGCTCACCTGGCTCCATCTCAAAGTCGAGCACATACTCAAAGCCGCTACATCCGCCCGGTTTACACCCAAACCGAAGAGCCGCCCCCTCCTTGCCCTCGAGCTTTGCAAACTCCCGAAACTTCTTGGCTGCCCGCTCAGTCATCTTAATCGTATCCAAGTCGAGCTCTTGAGATAGAATCGCATTGAGATCGATCACCATCTGGTCAATCGCCTCTTCATCAAAGCCGTGGGATAGCATCCCCGCTTCAAGCGTCTCCCAAGCAGCCGCCCCACATCCAACGCACGCAAGCCCCTTATTCGTCATGAGCTGGGCCAGCTTCTGCGCCCTTTCAGGGAATGTCGAAAAGATCTCATCGATCCGCATTCCCTTATCAATCTTCTTTTTCTGTCCCATCTCTTGGCTCATCAGAACTCCATCTTCACGCAGCCGCCCAAGATCTTACACTGACAGCACATCCGCTCATCGTCAAAATCGCCCATAAAGTCTTGTTCTGCCTCATTATACTCGCTCAAGTTCTCATTTCCCTCAACGACAGTCGTAATGCAGGTGCCACAGATCCCCTCAGTACAAGCAAACGGAATACCCGCCTCCTCACAAACATCCTTAATCGACTCACCATCTTCTACTTCGAATTCTTCATCATTGATCACAAGCTGTGCCATTCAAGATCACTCCTAGCAAATTTCACCCAACTATACCCGATCCCATCCCCCGAGTAAAGAGTAAAAACAGACAAATGAGCTAGTCGCTCATCACACCATCAGAAAATCCATCAAACTCGTCAAAAGACTCAAACGACTCATTGGCCATCTCAGCAGAAGCCATCGACTCCCCTTCCTTAACCAACTCTTCCACAGTCTCCTTGAGAGTTGAAATCCCCCCTGGGAACCCACACTCAATGAGCATGGCATCTAGATGAGAGAGCTCAGAGGCCATGTGGTCCACCTGCGTCTCCAAAGCGGCAATCTTTGATTCCAACAACTCTTGATGCTTCGTATCCATAATAACCTTTCAATTTATCATTACTCGTGCTATCTACCCTCTAACTTCCCCATACCCAGATAGATACAAATTCATGCGTCATCCATTTTATCACGTCCCCTCCATAAAACTCAAGCCTAAACCCAAGAAGCTGAATGACATTCATCTCCAACAAACGATCAATAATAATTTTATAATCAAAGACTATAGACTACATAAAACAAACAATGGTATAATTAAACTCATTGCTTATTTCATGGAGGCATAAAACATGGCTAGACCAGATTATATCAATCCAGTCGCACAAAATAGCTGGGGAGCCCCAGTTCATCCAACCACATCCTATCTGGCTGTAGATGAGATAGATGAAAAAGTGGCAGAGTATATGAGAGATCACCACAACCTACTAAGAGGTGAGGATTATGAGGTGCAGCGCATTATGAGCAATCCTCTGAACCCAGAAGATGCTTCCCGCTGCCACAATCAAGAGAGCGGGATCACAGTGCAAGACAAAACACCTAGTTCCTTAGAAAAGTCCCCAGGAGCCACCATTAGCGGCGCTGCAACAGCCTCTCCAGAGAGTGATTCAAGCGAGAATGGAGCCTCTGCAGCAAAAAGCCCCTCAAAATCTCCTACTAAATACAAGGTCATTGGCCGAAGATTCACAGGAAAAAAAGTTGCCATCCGAACAAATCATACTAAAAGATCTCCTCGAAAGGAAACTCCCGTTGCACGTCGCAAAACTCCATCCCCCATCATTGATTCTCATGCAGTTGCCCAAGAAGTTATTAAACTCCTAGATGCCAGGAAACAAGCCGAAGCCTCAGCACAACCTGAGTAGCCTCAACAACTTAATCTACCTAAGGTCCCTCCTATATGGGGGGACCCATATCCCCCCCTCACCCCCTAACAATCAATCACTTACACAACCCCCTCACCCCCAATCACATACCCACACAATAAAATTAAAACTTACCATTTGTTGATAAATAATGATCAATTATGTTATAATTAATCTATTAACGCAAACAATAATCATAAATAAATAATAGGTGTTAATATGACAGTAACAAATTCAAGCCAACAAGTACCTGTAGCTGAGGCTACAGCATATGCAAGCTCTTTTGGTTCACTAGAAACAGTCACTGGACTGGGTGATAGCAAAGGGCGTACCCTTGTGGTAACCCACCAAAAACATTTTGAAAGGGGCCAAAAAGTTCGAGCCGGGATACTCGGCGCGAAATCTGCAGTGGTCAGCGGCTGCTCAAGCGTCAAGGCAGGAGCTCTTGCTCTGCGAGGACTTGCTGGTTCAGCAGCAACGCGTATAGGCAAAGGAGCAACACAACTTGCAGGCCAAGTTACAACTCTTACAGTAAGCCTTTCAGAGAAGGCTGAAAAACCCTTGACTCCTCCTAAATTTGCTCGAAGAAAGGAAATGGTAGTCGCCTTTACAAGAGATACTGATTCAACGCAACCTTCCCCTACAGAACAACCTGCACCTAGCCGCCCAAACTTCAAAACTCTTATGAACAAGGCAGCGACTGAATTTAATCCTCTTCCTGGATTTAATGCAGATATACGTGCAATCTTTAAAGGAGCCGAAACATTTCAAACCAAAGCTAACGAAGCTGTCAAAGGTGGTTATGATGCGATCAATGCTTTTGCAGACGGCGTAAGAACACCAGAAGCAGCTGAAGAAGGGCAAGAACTAGTTGAGCCAAAATCACTCATCAACAGTGACGTCAGACCTATTTCTTCAATGCTAATCAAAGGAGCGACTGGGTTAGGAGTAGCTGTAGCAACAGTTGCATCAGGGGTCTTCCGATTCATCGTCAAGCCATTAGCTGGAATCGCACTAGCCGTTACGGGAGTCGCAATCGGTACGGTCATCGGAGCTGGCGCACTTGTGGTTAAAGGAGCAATAGCCCTTAAAAACCTCACAGTCAAAGGTGTAAAAGTTCTTGTCGGCTCAGCCAAGTCTTGCGTCACCCACGCCAAGGATGAACTCAAACTTGCCAAGATCAATAGAGAAAAAGCAGCACTATTTGCTAAAGATCTCAAGGCAATGGAAAAAGACCTGCAGTCTCTCAAAGCGCAAAAAGAAGCCGCAATGGCTGCTGCGAACCAACCTGAGAAATTGTTAAGAGTTCAACTAGCAAAAGAAAGATGTGAACGAAGTTTTGATAAAGGGGGTGAACCACCATGCTCAGCAAAAGAATTCGTTGGAGAAGGAATGCTGAAGGTAATGGCTCTAGATCGAGACATTGCAATGATGGAAATGCACATTGAGATGTTTAAGAACAATGAGACTCAAGATGTGTTAAAGATTGACTCAGACCATGAACCTGCTCTATTTGTCAAGTGGGCCCAAAGTCCTAAAGGCCATGCTATTATTGCCGACGAAAACCCAGATGGAGTTGACTTTCAAACTGCTAGACTTAGAGATGGCTTTAGAACTAGCTTAGGATTTACAATTCATGAAACCGACCACTATAAAGCGCCTGCTGACCTCGTTGAAAGAGTTGAGGCTCAACGTAATGCAAGAACTGAGCTTGGCAATAAGATGCGAAAACCTTTTGAAAAGGCTGAAAAGGCTTTCAATGAGCGCGTAGCTGCACCTGTCAAGGCTAAAGTAAGCGCTGCTGCTGAGGCGGTTAAAGAGAAAGCAGTTAAGGCTCGTGGCAAGGTTGCAAGAGCGCTAAGTCCCACGCATATGAAGCGACGTGCTGCTCAAAAAGCGGAGATGAAAGGTATGGTTGCAATGAAAGACCTAGCTCCATCTGGGACATCGACTGCTGAGTAACCATTGCTCAAGCGCGATGTATTCGCGTTAGTATCTTGATGAATGAGCCGCTAGGTGTTGAGCCTAGCGGCTTTTTAATGGAGGTGGGATGTTATGTTAAGTGTTGTGAAGGGTGCTTTTATTGGGTCTCAGGGTGATGTGGGTGTGCCACGTCTGAGTGTTGAGCAGAAGGTGGGACTGGCTACGGTGAGTAGTGTGGCTATTCCCTTTCTGATTTTGGGAGGGGTGATTTATCTGGCGATGAAGGGGCTTGGCTGCTTGAAGCAGGCAGGTCGCTATGTGATTGCTGGAGTGTGTTTACCTTTTGAGAGGCTTGCGTTTAAAAAGATGCTTAAGCAGGTTTTGATGGCATCTGAGGCGGTTGTGCGTGCAAGAGCGAATGTGGAACCGAGTAGCCCTCGTAAGAAGTTCCAAGAGGCTGCGGCTCTGGCTAGAGAAGTAGATGATACTTCTGATGGAGTGGTAGCGGATCAGGCGGGTATTGACGAGGCGTTGGCTAGGGATTTTGCCAAGGAGCATGGAGGGATGATTGCAAAAGCTGCTCTCATGCAGATTGAGTGGGATGGGTATCGGCATGATTTACCCAATCCTTTGCTGCGACCAGAGCTTCTTTACCGGGTAAATCCATCCGGTTTTCAGGTGCTTATTCCTGTTTTGGGAGAGGGAAACTTTATCGATTTGAGTCGGGTCAATTCGGATGCGGGTAAGAAGGTTGCTCAAATTGGGTGTGATATTCGCGGGTTGGCAAGGCGATTATTTGGTCTTTTTGCTAGGTAAGGGCTGACATTGCTGCATGCTGGATCACTTCGCAGGTGGCGGGGTGGGGATGGATGGTGGTGGCTAGCTCTTGGATGGTGAGTTTCTTTGCAATTGCTAGGGTGCAGGCGGTGATTTGATCACCGGCAAGGGCTCCAATGATGTGAGCTCCGAGTAGTTGCCCGTTTTCTTTGTGGTAGATGAGCTTGACGAGGCCGTCGGCATCTTGGGTCATGACGGCGCGGGCATTGGCGATGTTTTTGCTTCTTGCGACTTTGTAGGGAATGTTGTGTTGTTTACACGCTTCTTCTGTCAAGCCGACCCAGGCCACTTCTGGATGGGTATAGACGACTGAGGGTATGGCTGCGTAATTAATGTGGGGTGACCTGCCGGCGATGATCTCTGCGACACAAACCCCCTCTCTTTCGGCTTTATGGGCAAGCATTGGGCCATCGATGACATCGCCTATGGCGTAAATGTTTGACTGGGCTGTTTGGAAGGCTTCATTGACGGGGATTTGCCCTTTTGCGTTAGTCGTTAGGTCGATGTTTTCGATACCGAGTTGATTGGTATAGGGACGTCTGCCAACAGCGACAAGTACTTGATCACAGATGATCTCAGTAAGCTTCCCTTCTATTTCACATGAAAGAGTCACTTGGTCATTTTGGATGGTGCACCCTGTTGCTTTTGCTTTGGTATGAATGTCCATTCCCTGTTTGGAAAGGATTTTAGCAAAGGTTTGTTTAATGGTGGAGTCAAATTCAGGGCAGATGGAATCCATGAATTCGACTACAGTCACTTTTGCACCAAGTCTTCTGTAGACGGAGCCTAATTCAAGGCCGATCACCCCTCCGCCAACCACAACGAGATGTCTGGGCACTTCTTTGAGAGCGAGCATGTCTGTTGATGAGAGGATATGTTTACCATCAAATGGCATAAACGGAAGCTCTACTGGACTCGAGCCCGTGGCGATGATGGTGTGCTTGGCCTGAATAATTGTAGCGCCTACCTGGATCTGTGTGGGATTAATAAAGGCTGCAGTCCCTTCTATATAGTCTACTTTTCCATTCGCAAAAAGAGTATGAATTCCCTGCTGGAACTGGGAGACCACTTGCTCTTTATTTCGCATCATTGCAGCGAGGTCATAGTCGAGATCGCCCACGCTTAGGCCAAGCTCTTTTGCGTGCTCTTTGATGGTGTCATAGTGGAGGGAGGCGTGAAGTAATGATTTAGAAGGGATACATCCAACGTTGAGGCATGTGCCTCCGGGCTGGGCTCCTTTATCGATGCAGACTGTCTTGAGACCGAGAGCACTTGCCCGCAGGGCTGCTGTATAACCACCTGGGCCTGCTCCAATCACTGCTACATCATACTCTGTGGTCATTGATTCAATACTCCTCGACAAATAGGGCTGTAGGGTCTTCGAGCGCCTCTTTCACTTTAACAAGGAAGGTGACGGCTTCTTTCCCATCAATTACTTGGTGGTCATAGCTCAAAGCGAGATACATCATAGGACGTATTTCAATTTGACCATTAACTACCATAGCCCTTTCCTTAATTGCGTGCATGCCTAAAATGGCAGTTTGCGGAATATTTAGGATAGGAGTGGAGAGTAGGGAGCCAAATGTCCCCCCATTAGTAATGGTGAATGTCCCCTCTTTCATGTCATCCATGGTGATTTTCTTTTCTCGTGCCTTGAGGGCATACTCTCCAATTTGCTTTTCGATTTGGGAAAAGGTGAGCGTCTCAGCTTTTTTCAAAACGGGGACAACAAGTCCTGTCGGGGTGGACACGGCAATCCCCATATTGACATGGGGAAGATAGACAATCTCATCCCCTTCCAAATACCCATTGATCTCTGGAAGTTCTTTGAGTCCATAACAACACGCTTTGACAAAAAAGGACATAAACCCGAGCTTGACATCGTGATTTTTTAAGAACCGATCTTTTTCCCGCTTTCGTATGGCCATCACTTCGGTCATATCCACTTCGTTAAAGGTGGTGAGCATCGCTGTGGTGTTTTTTGCTTGCACAAGACGGCTAGCAATGGTTTTTCGGAGACGGCTGAGTTTTTTTCGGACCACCTCACCTTCTTGTACTGGAGGTGGGGCAGGTGCTGGGGGGACTGGTTCTTGAGTGTTGAGCAGCTCATCTATTCCTTCTCGAGCACGGTATGAAGATGGGAAGGCTGGTGGGGACGGTGGTTCTGGATCGGATGCGGATACAGGTTCAGGCGCGGGTGCAGGCGCACCTTTTTTCGGCGCGGGGCTCCCTTTTCCTGGAGTGATTTGGGCGATCACTTCACCCACTTGAACGGTTTGGTCTGCTTCGGCTTTTAGACTGATGGTTCCCGATTCGGTTGCATAGACTGTGGAGGAGGCTTTATCGGTTTCAAGAACACAGATTTCTTGATCTTTTTCTACAAAGTCTCCATCAGAAACGATCCACTCGGCAACTGTTGCTTCGGTCACCGATTCTCCGGCGCTGGGAACGACCACATCACTCACGCACTAATCCTCAAATGCTGTTTTCAATATTTCTTTTTGTTCTTGTTCATACTGGGCATATGAGCCCGAGGCAGGTGAGCTCGATTGGGGTCTGCCACAGAATGTAACGCTTATCTTTTTATCTTTTATGAGCTGATTGAGTTGTGGAGCAAGAAAGCTCCAAGCCCCCATATTTTCCGGTTCCTCTTGGGCCCAGACCACTTTTTTGAAGCTCCCATATTTTGCCAAAAGAGTTTCTAGTTTCTCTTTATGCAGTGGGTAGAGCTGCTCAATTCGAATGATCGTAGCCCCTTTAATCCCCTCCTTTTCTCTTCTTTCATTGAGCTCATAGAAGAGTTTACCTGAGGTGAGGATGAGGGTTTTAGTTTTGTCTGCTGGTGTTGGGTCATCGAGGATTTCATAGAAGGAATGGTCTATCAGGTCAGCTTTTTCTGAGAAGGTCTCTTTTTGGCGAAGGAGTTTTTTTGGAGTGAGGATAGCGAGTGGAATACGCAGGGAGCTTAACCCTTGTCGGCGGAGGAGGTGAAAGAGCTGGCTTGGTGTTGAGGGGTGAGCCACTATCATGTTATTTTGTGCACAAAGCCGAAGAAGGCGCTCGGGGCGGCATGAGGAGTGCTCGGGCCCTTTCCCCTCTTGTCCATGGGGTAAGAGCATGGTAATCGGAGCGGTTTTATCCCACTTGGTCCTCATCGAGCTAATAAACTGATCGATGACAATCTGCGCCCCGTTGACAAAGTCGCCAAATTGGGCTTCCCAGACCACTAGTCCCGCTGGGTTGGCAAGGGAGTAGCCCACTTCAAAGCCAAGCGCCCCATACTCTGAAAGGAGGGAATTAAAAATCTTAAACTCGAGCCCACCCTCTTTCATATGGTTGAGGGGGATGTAGAGGTTTTGCTCTGTTTGGTCCCAATAGCCTGCATGCCGATGGGAAAATGTCCCCCGTATGCAATCTTGGCCTGTCATCCGGACTGGAATATCTTGATCGAGGAGGCTTGCATAGGCAGCGAGCTCACATGTCGCCCAATCGAGTGTAGTTGATGCGGCTCTTGCTTCAATTTGCTTCTTGAGCTTGGGGTGGAGGTCAAAGTCCGGGGGAAACTGATTCAACACCTCTAGATATCGATCGAGCCGTTCAGCTGATATCTCTGTCTCAACAGGTGCAAAAGGGTTGATTGCACACCCTTTTTTGAGGTTTGCCATATACTCTTTTGAGGAGGCTTCAAACTCTTTGGTCTCTTGCAATGCTGCTTCTAGGAGCTCTTTATATTCACCCTCATAAGTTGCTTGATCCTCTTTGGTCCACTCCCCGGCTGCTTCAAGGGCTTCGATGTAGTGTTTGTATGGTGAGCGGGTCTGCTTGATTGTCTTGTAGAGGAGGGGTTGGGTATATTGGGGCTCATCACTTTCGTTATGGCCGTGCTTGCGATAGCAGTTGAAGTTGATGAGCACATCCACACCAAATTTTTGCCTGATATCAAAGGCGAGATCCATCACATAAACCGCCCCTTCAGGATCATTGGTATTGACGTGGAAAATTGGAAGATCAAAGGACAGACCAATATCAGTTGGGTAGGGTGTAGAGCGGGTTTGATATGGGTTTGCGGTATATCCCACTTGGTTGTTAATCACAATGTGGATAGTTCCACCTGTTCGATAGCCCCGAAGTCGGCCCATCTGCAAGGTTTCATAAACAATCCCCTGCCCGCTAAAGGCGGCATCGCCATGCATCAAAATCGGCAAAACATCTTTTGCTGATCGATTTTGCTGTCGCTGCTTGGCAAAGCCGAGCAATACGGCATCCACAGTTTCAAGATGGCTTGGGTTGTCGAGTAGAGTCGCTTTGATGCGGTGATTTTTGATTTCAAGATCGGTCGAATAGCCACTGTGATACTTAACATCCCCACTCGCACCCTCGATGCGATGTCGAAATCCCTTTTCAAACTGGTGGAAGATTTGATGAAGAGGCTTTTGCAAAATATTGGCAAGGACATTGAGCCGCCCCCGGTGGGCCATCCCCATAGCACACTCTGCAAGCTTCTCATCCGCAGCCCTTTCAAGAAGGTGCTGTAACATGGGAATGAGCGTCTCTCCCCCCTCAAGGGAGAAGCGAATTTGTCCTTGGTGGTTTCTATGGAGAAACACCTCAAATAACTCAGCGCGCATGAGGCCAAAGGCGACATTTTTCTTCTCTGAGCTCTCAAGGCCCACCTTGCGCTCAGTGATCCTTTTCGCAATAAACTGCTTAAGCTCTGAATCTGTAATGTGCTCAAACTGATACCCAATCTGCGAACAATAGAGCTCTTTGAGCCGAAGAGAAAGTTTGTCTTGGCCAAGTGACTCGAGCCCCCCATCAGCATCAGCCATCTGCGGGAGTTCTTGCAGTGGTGGAACAAGTGGGTTAGAATTAGCGAGCAAATGGCCATGCCGCTGATACTGAGCAATCAATGGAACTGTGGAACTTTGAGTAGCTTGAGCATCTGGTGCACTTCCCGAAACCCGAGCGCCCATCTCAAACCCTTGAAAGAAGTCAATCCACGAAGGGTCAACCGATTGTGGTGATTGCAGGTATTGCTGATACAACCCCTCAATGTATCCAAAGTTTAAGTGATCAATAGCCTCTTTTCGGCGCTCAGTCATAAATTTTCACCCCTATATTCCTGCTATATCGCAGATGAGAATATTCCACAAACCCAGATTATTCAGTTGAAACATTTTGTCCTCATGAGTTACCCTGTTTGGATACATTGAGTGGGAAACGGTTTTTGGAGAATGGCTCAAGGCTGCGTGATGGGGATTGAGATGGTTTTTTTCAAAAAAATGTTTTCAAAAATTGGCTCATGGTTGATAGTCAGCCTAGAAATCAAATTGCCGTCTAGGCTCGTTAGTTGATTGAGGATATGGTGCTTATGAAAAGCGAAAGGCTTAAAAAATTAGAGAGTGAACTAAACGATCTCGAACATTGGAAAAAGCTCGGACTTGTCCCTAAGTCTGATGAAGAAAAACATCAGATGGAAATAGAGTCGATCCGATCGAAAATCAATGAAGAGGTGCAACGCCTTAACTTCCTCAAAGAGAGTGGAGATATGGAAGAGTACACCTCGACCAAGAGAAGTACGGCTAAGCCCGCTTTTGAGCCTCACTCTATGCCCGATCTCGCAGGAAATGACGATAATGACTACAACGAGACCCGAGAAAGTGCTTTTGAAGCCGACAGCTCTACCCTCTTCGACATTGAGGAAAGAGGTGTGGATGACAAGTCTTCAGAATATGACGATGATGAAGACCAGTTTAGTGACAAAAAGCGTTGGAATAGAGCGGCTCGGGATAAAGATATGATTCTCGACCCCGATAATGACAACTGGTAAGCCTCCACTCGGCCTTTATTTCCACATCCCCTTTTGCAAGCAAAAATGTCACTATTGCCACTTCTATGTCACGCGCACGCAAAAAGAGAAGCAAGCCACCTACTTTGAAGCCATAAAGCGTGAGTGGGAGGCCAAACGACCCATCATCGATGCCCACACCATTCGCTCTGTTTACTTTGGAGGCGGCACCCCCACTCAAGTTCCACCTGACCAATTTGCCCGCTTCTTCGAATTAGGGCTAGAGATTCCACCTGGGGTAGAGGTGACGATCGAGGCTAATCCGGAAGATATCACACTTGAAAAGATGCGCAGATACAAAGCACTTGGCATCAACCGAGTGAGTATTGGCGTCCAATCTCTAGACGATTCCCACCTCCAGGAGCTCTCACGTAAACACAGTGCCAAAAAGGCCATCGAAGCAATCGAAATAACAGCTGAGGCTGGCTTTAGTAATATCTCAATTGATCTGATGTATGAGATCCCCAACCAAACCAACCTGAGCTGGCAAGCTACCCTCAACCAGCTAGAAAAGCTCCCTATCACTCACCTCTCTTTATATAACTTAGTCATTGAGCCTCACACCTACTTTCATAAAATTCGAGAGAAGCTTGAGCCGACATTGCCAGATAGCCAAGTGAGTGGCGAGCTGCTTGCAAGTGGCGTTGCAGCCCTTGAGAAACTTGGACTCCATCGCTATGAGATCTCCGCTTTTGCCAAGAAGGGGTGTGAATCTATCCACAATACGGGCTATTGGCTTGGCATCCCATTTCTTGGGTTGGGCCCATCTGCTTCTAGCTATTATGGAGGCGAGCGGTTTTCTAATGTGGCCAATTTGGATGAGTATGGAAAGCTTGAGGACCCGGTGGACTTTCGAGAAAGGCTCCCCTATCCAGCCAATCTTCAGGAACTCTTTGCCATACGGATCCGTCTCTTCACCCCATTTCGCCTCGATGCGATTGGCACCTTTCCACCAGAGTTTCACCACACACTGGATCAGCTCATCCAAAAAGGGCTCATCTCATGTGTTGATAAAGAGTACGTCCTCACGGAAAAGGGGCGCCTTTTTTATGATGATGTGGCAACTGAACTTATCGCCGAGCCCGTCTAGGCTTTTTCCCGCCACCCCGCTTGTCCGCGGGTTTTCCTTTCCCTTTCGCGACGAAATTCCCTCCCCCTTTGACTAAGAAAATGGTGGGGCGGTCTTCAAGATCGGGCGGGGATTCCTTCTTCCATCCACCAAGGGTAGAGACCCGAACAAATTGCGAGTCCAAAGTGAGGTCGGCAAAGACTCCCAACATATCTTGATCGCCCAGCCGCTCGAGCAGTTCATTGTAGGTTTTGTTATTGCGGAATGGAGCTTCGATAAACAAATAGACTAGGGTGGGATCTAATGAATTGAAAAAATCTGCTTTTTCTTCCTCTTTCTTGGGAAGGTAGCCACAAAACTGGTACCGCTGGCCAGAAAAACCGCTCAGCATCATTGCCATTTCAATGGAGCTTGGCCCAGCAAGGGGAACCACACGAATGCCATGCCGGTTGGCAGCGGCCACTAGCCGATAGGAGGGGTCAGCAATGGTTGGACACCCACAATCACTAATCACCCCCCAATTCTCTCCCTCCAAGATGGGGTCGAGAAATTGATCCACCTGCCGATCGAGAGTATTTTTGTTAAATAAATCGTAGGGAATATTGCGAATTTTCGGGTTTTCATACACTTTGACATAGTTGCGAAACCCTTTTGGACTTTCTGCAATGAGACCATCGAGGGTAGCAAGGAGCCCTTCTAGTCCGCGGGGGAGATAGTATTCTGGGTGGGCTGTCTGCCCAAGTGTATTAGGCAAGAGATAGAGTATACCTTTCGATTGGCTCATGTTTCAATATCCGTATGAGTTGTGTGTGAAATAAGGGGGTGTTAATTCTGTCATTTTTTGCATCGAGTTCGAGCTCGAAGAGGGCCACGATGGCATTACGAAAGTGGGCTTCGCCCATCTTTTGGCAAACAGTGGCATATTGGTTGAGCTTTTTCTGCTTCATGCGCCCAAAGTGCGCCCCTTCCTGTACTGGCTCTTGGTTTTGAAGCTTGTAGCAGATTTTCAGTGCCAAGGTGAGGTGAAATCGAACACTTCCCAATAGGGCCAGCATCTCTCCCATTTGGAAATCCTTCTTTAAATTTAGACTCTTCCCCTCCCAGACAAGGGTTTCTGCAATCTGATAATTGCTTGACTCCTTCAGTATATGCGATCCCAAAAGGCGTAGGTGCTCCATTGTGATCTCATCCTCATCGCCCAGGTAAGTGATCCACTTATCTACTTCCTGTTCCAATCCGGCTAAATCTAAACCATGTTGATCCACCAAGAGATTGACCACCTTTGGATCAATTGTCTTATTCGATTCCATCACGCGACCAATGACGGTCTGAATGATCCGATCCCGATGATCCCACGGCTTTTCACCCAATAAATCGAGGACCACAGCGCTCTTTTTCAAGTATTGATACGCCCCATTAATCGATCCAAAATCAGAGGTGCCCACCACCAGGATCATCTCCTGCGGACCACCGCTCAAGAAAGGCTTAAGATCAAGGGGAGCCTTCTTGGGGGAAACTTGCTCATACCCATCGCAAACAACCACCCGCCCCTTCGAAAATAAACTAGGGCTCTCCAACTCAAGGAGGAAATCCTCTCCTTTTCTCCCCTCACCATCAAAATGGACCACCTCCAGTCCCCCATTTCCATGTTGCAAATGGGCCACAATCTTCCCCATCACCTTCTTCCGCTCGAAACTCGATGAGGCCGCCACCACAAACAGAGGAATGCTCCCCTGCTGCTGACGTTCGACATGGGAAAAGAAGCTTTTAATATTTTGATATTTCAAGAGATGCGCCCTCTCAACTAGTTCCTCAACAGGATAACACCTCAGCGCATTTCATTCAATTCTCCCAGATTAAAGAAGTGAGGGGAAAGACAATAAGAGTCGCAAAAAACAACGCAAGTTCTGCTGACATTTCCTGACTCATCCCCACCATCGCTACTCCCAATAGAGCAAGTACGAACAAGAAGATGGTAATTGTCACCTTAAAAATGACTGTTATCGTTTCACAAAGACATGGTGAAAATGTGGGATCAGGGTCTATCTGCCGCTGACTCAAATCTTCTCTCGGCTCAAAATGAGGGCGGGCAATGTTCAACATTGTATGAAGAATCAACATTCTCTGTTCTGGACTTAACTCATCCCCAGAGTAGCCTAAGGCAAACACCTGATTACCATTAGTAAAAATATGGACCCGTCTGGTGTCATTCTGTCCCCTTTGCTCTCTTGCAGTGCGTAATTCACGTACCCGCAAAACCAGCGCTGCACAATCTGTCTGAAGTTTGGTTCGCATATCTTCAGGGATTGGGCCATAAAGCTTAGAAAAAATATTGACCTGGCTTAAAACTCGGATATCTCTTTTGGCAAGCTCAATGGGCGCACGACATATTGGACAGTTTTGTTTTGATTGAGGTGATTCAATCCAACGTTTTATCGTTTTTCCATTAAGAGTGTGATTGCACCCCAGCTGAACCGGATCATCAAGGATTTCTGTTGGAAAGACACCATCGATCAAATCAAATTTCTGTGCGCGCTCAGCCACACTGCCAGCAAGGTCAGCTTCAGTACGACTCTTTGCCGCAACAACAGCGGTCATGACCTCTTCACACCCGCCACTTGTCTCTGGCAAGCGCTCTCTTGGAAAATCTTCATGGCATTTAAGAAAAAATTCCACCTTTGAGGCAACTTCCTCATTTTTCTTGGCGTCAGTAATTGGACAAGAGCATGTGGGGCATGAGACTTTTTGAGTATCTTGAAATCGTATCCATTGATGGATTGTTGCTCCATTATGCGTATGCCCGCACCCCAATTGGATTGGGTCATTTAGGATGTATTCCTTTGAGACTGGATCTATCAACCCCTCATTGGAAGCACTGTCAAACGCGCTAACGCTCATGCTCACTCCTACTTAGAACGTGAGTATTTTAAAGAAAATATAAATATGATTCAAGATCTAAAACAGATAGGATTCATTTAAAATGTATTTGTTGTTCTTGGAATTCTAGAGTAATGATTCCTAATAGGGCTACCCAAAAGAGTGCTATAATCGTTACTTCCCGAACCTTTGCAGCACCTGTTTTGATGTGATGGATGCTGAGTGCAGAGCCTGGATGGGGGCCAATGTACCGATTGGGATCGCCATCTTCTATTTGATGCGCATCCCGAAATGCACGAACTGCTTTCGCATGAGCTTTATCATACCAATACCCCTCAATCGGATCACGGCATTGGGGGCACATTGAATCTTCATTTTCCAAAATTTGAACAAGCGCTGTCTCCTCTAGGCGATGTCCACACTGCAATTGATAGGGTGAGTGAAAGAGTTGATAATGGGTGGAGCAAATCAAATTGTTCTGGGTAGCAAGATGATGGATATAATCGGCATTGACTATACTCGGATAGAGGGCTAAGGGAATTTGTTGGGGTGGATTGTGTAGGCGCATACCGAACATAACCCCTGTAATGGTGTCTCTCATCTTGTAGTGAACGACAATCTCTTGCAAGGTGGCACTTCGACCACACCCATCTTCGGGGCACTTTTGATTAGATGTGACATACGCTTCGAGCATTCGCTTTTCAAACACATGTCCACACGCTCGGTTAAAGGCTGGCACCCGCATAATCATTCGGGAGAGCTTACAAAGAGGACTTGGAAATTTCCCTTCGACCACACGATCAATGCAAATGGCCATGTTCATCAGTCCATCAGATAAATTTGCATCCTCAACAGTTGCTAAAACTTCAATACGCTTGTCACATCGAGAGCAAGCAGGCCATTGGAAGCCTTGACTATTTAGCCCCCCATTTCGCGTGGCGACTTGACCCAGATATTCAAATAACACCTCTTGGGCAAATTGGTGACCACATCCAAGCCTAATCGCCATCCCTCAGACTCCCTACTCATCGTCGTGGATGAGTATGCTCATCATAGACAACTGCTGCAATGATGAGTGCTGTATAAGCAATGATTAAAAAGATCATTGGAAGAATGAAATCAAGTGCTTCACAGATCTCTTTCATACACCCGTCGATAAATCCATCAATCCCTTCGCGAGGCACGCCACTCACCTGTCTAATCGCTCGATCGACAAGCTGGTCTGGATCAGTTGTCTTTCCTTCTTTCAAATCCTTTGGAAATGGCGCATTTGCTTTAATGAAAAGATCTACTTTTTGAGCTACATCCTCAGCCCGCTCAGCACTCTGGATAGGGGCACGACAGCCTGGGCAAGTTCTTTCTCCTCTTTGGCTTGCAATCCATCGACTAACTGTTGAACCGTTATATGTATGTCCACATCCGAGTTGAATTGGATCATCCAGAACTGTTGCCATCAGGACCCCATCCACTATTCCCAACCGCTCAGCGATCGCTAGAATCGCTTTCTCATCTTTATCATTAGACTTTCGGGTAATAAACTCTGGAGGCGTTGGCGTTTCTTGAGTATTGCTAACCAAATCGGCATCGAAGTGTTCACAAGTATCTATAAATGATCTAACCCTCGCTGCCATTGCATCATTTCTACAAGCGGTGGTAATCTCTACTGCACAGCCAGGACATGTATTAGCCGCATTTGGGCTCAGATACTTGTGCTCTAAAAGCGTCTTTCCATTGAAGGTATGTCCACAGTCCAGGGTGATTGGATCATCGAGTACTTGCCATGAACATGGATCGATAACTCCTGCCTGACTTGCTTGAATTAGTGCTGAACTGGCCATTCTATCTCCTTAAACTGTTTCTCTTTTACCTGCTCAATCTTCACAGGCTTGTATACACCCTGCAAAAAGTGCACATAACGAGATTGCAAATAGGGCGACAATTGCAATCGCATCTGTTATTCTCTCCCAAGTAGCGTAAGTGCGCGCTAGGTAATGCTCTACTTTTGGGGGCCGATCAATCTTGTTTGGTCTTAATCGACTCATAATAGCTGAATCAACATTCTCAAACTCCTCTATGAAATCAGCCACTTTTTTAGCTGTTGCATCGCTCCATACACAATTTGTGATTGGGTCTCTACAAACGGGACAAGTCGGAGGCCCAGTATTGATCAGCACCCAGTCTTCAATCACCGAAGCATTGGCGATATGGGTGCATCCACCCATCGTATATGGCTCTTCGAGTAATTCATATTCTACACTGTCAATAAGCCCTTCCTCTTCAGCAAGCGCATATAAACTCTCATATGTAGCATTTAGAGCAGTAGGTCGTGCGTCTGAGGCTGGTGCTGACATAGATCTCCCGAATATTAAAACATGTATATTATAATACTAAACCAATATAAAATCAATCGAAACTCTACAAAGTCAGTAGTTTAAAAATTTTACTTTAATGTCAATTGAGACTTCTTCCCCCAGTTTCCCTTTCCCACAATAAAACAAATTTGGTAGACTCTTCACAAGCTAACGCGGAGACCAAACCAATGCTTCAACCCGACAGTGAAACCGGATGGATACACGCCTATTCTCACCCCACCCAAAATAGCCACAAAATCCCCCTCTATGAAAATTTTTGTTATATATACTACCTATTTTCCCTCCGACAAAAAGAGAGCTTTGAAACAGGAGCAATCTTGCTGGAAAAACTTCTCGCCTATCAAGTAGATGGGCGATTTCCCCGCTATATGCACGAATTCCCCACCCCATCTCCATTAGGAGTCAATCAGTGGCTCCTCTACCCCCTATCCTGGATTCGTCTCAAGACTGAAAACCTCCTCTCCCTCTCGATCCGCAAAAAGCTCGACCAAGCCTTTACATTGCTCATCGACCAATTCGCCCCCTCCTACCATCTTGATGCCCTAAAAAATAACACCCCACCCCCAAATCAACTCCCTTCATTTCATACAGGCAAAGATGACATAGACCTATTCATTCTCTCCCTCTCTCTTCTAACCAACAACTGCAAAGAAGACTATCTCCTTCAAGCCCTCAGTCAACTAAAAGGGCATTATCATTCTCACTTATCTATGCCCCTCATTCCGCCGACTCAAGCAATTGAAATCGACGGCAAACTTATTCCGTCACTCATTCATCTCCTCTTTGCCCCTGATAAATACTTAGATGACCCACGTCTGGCCCTCTACGCTCCAATGATCAAGCCCCTTATCGAAATTGCAGAAATACTCCCCGAGATCACGCCACCGCACCTTACTTCCTTGCGAGATAAACACTACGAATGGTTAGTTCAATCGGGACAAAGCAGCCTGCTGAGGGTGGTCAAAGAGTTCACCTATTCCGACACACCCTGGCATCGGGGATTTTGTCTTCTATACTTTGCCTTTGGCCAGTCGAGCCTTGTCTGCAATCGATTTTGCGGCGCCCTATCAACTCAAACGATTGAAAATGGAATTGAAACCCAATTTACCTTTGATGGCCCCATCGCAAACGACAAAGAGCGAGAGGAGCTTGTGTTTATGATACGCAAAGAACATGGATGCACCCCCCTCATTAATGGGGAGCGAGCAACTCTTTTTG
Organism: Chlamydiia bacterium; assembly: GCA_022601545.1. Lineage (GTDB taxonomy): Bacteria > Chlamydiota > Chlamydiia > Chlamydiales > JAJACM01 > JAJACM01. Next base: position 100,218 of record JAJACM010000004.1, read on the forward strand.
ATCTTGATCAGCCCCTACAACTCACCACGCCCACCCATTCAGTGCAATTGGAGTTTGAATCGGAGAAAGGACGGTTTTTGGGGAGCATCTCCCTAGGCAACCGCCCCAATAACTCTCCCAGCGACACCCTCGATGACTGGGTAATTGCTATTCGGACACTCGAAAGGGAGGATGAGGCACGCCTCACCCTAAAGCTCACCTATACCGAGCAAGTCGTCTCAGCGTCCTTATTGTGACTTAAACTTTGGCTATCGAGTGCAAGCCCCATTGCATGAAGCCCATTGTCGACATGCAACACCTCGCCAGTAATTGCAGAAGCCATTGGAGAGAGCAAGAAGGCAGCTGCCTGCCCAATCTCTTGACTTGACAAATCCTTTTGTAAAGGAGCATTTGCCGCCGAGAAGTTAATCATATCCCCGATAAATCCAATCGCCTTAGCCGCTCGACTCTTCAATGGACCCGCTGAAATCGAGTTCACCCGAATCTTCCACTTACGCCCCGCCTCAAAAGCCAGGGTGCGCGTATCGCTTTCAAGTGCAGCTTTAGCAGAGCTCATCCCACCACCATATCCCGGAATCACCCGGTTTGAAGCAATGTATGAGAGATTCAGAATTGCTCCTCCCTCATGCATTAAAGGGCCAAAATGTTGGACAATGCTGACAAAAGAATAGCTCGATGAGCTCACAGCAGCAAGATATCCCTCACGAGATGTTTCCAACAAAGGCTTCTTCACCTCAGGTCCATTGGCAAGGGAGTGGACAACAATATCGATTTTCCCAAAATCATCGCTAACAGCCTCAGCTACCTCTTCGACAGTATAGGAGCTGCTCGATGCATACCGCTTATTCTCCTTCACATCTTGGGGCACTTGCTCTTGCCGATCGAAGACCGCATCGATCGAGTATACCTTTGAGATATTAAATAGTGAGCCATCCGAGAGCTTGCGCGACTCATCAAACTTCCCCCCTTCCCAGGAGGTCTTAAAAATCTTCACAATTGGAGTCCAAGTTCCGATGATAATCTCAGCCCCAGCTTCTGCAAGCTCTTTGGCTATGGCAAAGCCATACCCTTGATCATCACCCACTCCAATTACAAGTGCCTTTTTTCCACGTAAATCCACGCTGCCCTCTCCCATCTAAATTAAAATTTTACCTACTTGATTTGCGGTAGCTATTATCTCATGGAAAGAATATCTCATCAAGTCAAATTGATTTTTGATTTGCCCCTTTCCTATCTCGCTCAAGCTGGCATATGCCCCCCACTAGACCAAAATTTTGCTGATCTGCTAAACTCTTCCCAAATTTTAAGGATTTAGTATGATAGCTACAACCCCATCCAGCAGTCCGCTCAAGCAGCCTGCCATCCTGCAGTTTCACGACCACCCCTCTCCTTTTGAGCGCGCTTCATTGGCCGAATATATTCTAAAACATGGCGCATGTCCCGAATGTCACCTCCCCACTTCTATCGAACTCATTATCAATCTTCCGTCATCGGGTCCCCTCCCCTCACTTTTTCAAGTTGAAGACCTAGCCCGTCAACAAGGATTGATCGACCCCCTCTCACTTTGTCTCTATAAAGACCCCATGAAACTCAATTGTGGCCACACCTTCAGCTTGGAGCAAATTGAAAACTCACTTAAAGTGCGCCCTAACTGCCCCATTTGCCGGGAACGCACTACCCAAGCAACTTATAACCGCGAAAAAGCAATGGGAGTGGTATATTTTGTCAAAGAGAAAAATCTTTGGTCAGAGGGAACCCTATTTGATACAAGTGGATTCAAAGAGAAAAAGGTATTGCACATTCCACAGAAACAAGAAGGTGTGCTCCCTAAGTTCTCATGTTTTTCAAACATCCTCTTTGGAATGCTTGCTCTCAATATGACAGGAGCAATATCTCTGACTTGTTATGCGATTATCACACTCTTACCATCCACATTTTCCTTTGGAGATAGCTAACTAGCGCAAACGGGCAAGAGCACGCCCTATACCTTCAATCATCCCATTTTCCTTGGCTGATGGACAGATAATGTCAGCTTGTTCTTTTAGCTCACGCGGTGCATCAGAAACAGAGATACCAATTGTTGCAGCGGCGAGAAGTGGGAGATCGTTGAGATCATTCCCCCCGCCAATCGTCATTGGAAGCTGAAGATAATTTGAGAGAAAATATAATCCCTTGCCCTTGTCCACATGCTTATGCGTAAGCATAATGACTGCCAAGTTAGAGTCAATTGGATCGTCAATAATCGAATAGGTAAATGGTGGTTTTTTGCTCAACCGCTCTTGAAATTTAGGAATTTCTTTCCGCTCGACAAAGTACTTTGCAACCGGGGAAGAGAAGCCTGGAGGAAACTTAAAATCTGTCATCTCAGTCCAATCCACAGTTGAAAGCGCATGTACATGGCGCAACCTCTTGTGAATCAGAGCCGAAAAATTATGAGGGCGGATATAGCAACTTTCAGCCTCTTCAAACGGAGTGTATAAGAGGAAATCCTCGGGGAGCCCGTCAAAAGCCTTATCGATTGCCTCAATTGATTCAATATCGAGATACTGATGAAAGATATTTTCTTTGTCAGACATCCTGATAATGTCTGAACCATTGTTGATGCCAAGATAAAAGGGAATATTAAACTTACCAACCGATTGCTCAGCATAGTTAAATGTCCGCCCAGTGATGAGAAAAATCACCCACCCCTCATCATGGAGGCGAGTCAAAAAGTCAACTACCTCATCGGTGATGATGTGATCTTTTGTGATCGTTCCATCGATATCAAGCGCAATGATTCCTTTTGCCTCATCCATACCTCATTTCTACCACCGCCTGTGATATCATTCAAGCAAAGAGAATTTAGATTTGCACAAGAAGTCCATTTCCATTAGACTGGGCACTATATAGATAGAACTGGCTATAGACCATGAAACACATTTTCAGACTCTTTATCTTCTTTCTTTTCATCTCTCCATCATTTGCCGATACCCAAGAAGCAACCGATGCAGTGCTGACTGAGCAACACTCTACTGTCCACGCAGAGGATGATATGGGCCCGCCAAAGCGTGAGCCAGATGGTGCTGACGAATACCGACCCCCTGAAGAGAAGCCCAAAATGTACAAGAATAAGCCAGCTACCCCCATCGAGCCATCTGCCGGTGAAGGGAATGAAGAGAAGCCAGCCACTCGAACCAGCTACGCTCCCCCACCCACACCAAGTGATGATCTCGCTCCACAACCCCCATCTACCCCATTTGATAAAGAAAACTTCCAAGGGGCATTTTACCGGACATTTCTCACCCTCCTTGGGATCATTGTCCTAGTATTTCTCACAATCTGGATATTTAGAAGGGCGCCTATGTCACGCACTAGAGGATTAAATTACAAAAAGAACATTAAAGTACTCGAGCGCCGCCAACTCAGCCCTAAAACAATGCTCTACATTATCGAAGTGTATGGGAAGCAAGTGATCCTCGCCGAATCCCAATTAGAGGTGACTCGCGTCACCTCCATCGACTGGCTCCCCACCACAAAAGACCTATAAATTTAGACTACGCTAAAATTTATAATCATATGTACGACCATTCACACCAATTATCTCTGGGAGATTGATCACAGAGCATACCATGAATATGACTGGAATCGCTGGCAATATTGCGTCCTTTATATCCGTCGACATAATTGCTAGCACAATCCCCTGAATCAGGCGAACAGGAATCTCTGCTAACCCAACTGGGAGCACAGCCAGCGTAGCAATTGCTGCCCCAATACAAATCAGCTGTCGCGTGTTTAAAAAGCACGTCGAATGATCCACATCGAAATACTCAAGCGACGCATCCCTAAAGGCCGTAATCACCTGAATTGCCACAAGATGCACAGAGACACGAGCAGCTAACCCCAGCCTCTCTTGAATGAGATCAACGGGCTCTGGGCCATCTACTCTGTTTAACATGTGATTGTGAAAAACTTCGGGAAATGTTGCCATCTGAAACTCCTAATATAAAAATAAATATGGTTAGTTTAGCAACTAAATTTATCAGGTTTCCCATCAACATCAATTAGTTCAGGAAGATTGATCACCGATTCTACAATAGTCATACATGTAAATATCGGTAGCACTACTAGGTCCAAATCACACAGTAATATAGATAACACAACTCCCTCAATCAGGCGGATCGGAAGCTCTGCTAGTGCGATTGGGAGTGCAGCCAATGTAGCAATTGCAGCTCCAATACACACAAGCTGATGCGTATTTAAAGAGCATGTTTCATGGGCTCGATCAAAGTACTCAACTGACGCATCTCTTAAGGCACCAATCACCTCTATTGCAACAATATATATACTGTTCAAAAGAGCCAACTCAACCCTATTTTGAAATAGGTTTGCAGGTCGTGGACCGTCTACTCTTTCTAACATGTGTTGATTAAAAACTTCGGGAAATGTTGCCATTTTATACTCCTAATTTAAATTTTAAATGGGGATGTCATCATCCCAAATATTCATTTAGCGTGACCAGTATAAACCACGGGATATATTCAATCTACAGTTAAGATATGATTAAGCAGAAAAGTATACAAAACGACGAATTCAAAGTCAGCGATAAAATCTCAACTCAAATTTGGATTTAATTACATACGCATTTTTCTCAATACTTGATAATGTTGAATTCAACAAATCAACCGTACTTTATTAAATGTTTTATTATTTCTATCCTCTGAGCCCCCTTTACTACACCAAGCTCACAATCATTGTTAGGTGATACAGGTGCCTTTTGGCTCCTTTTGTATATCAACCATATCTCCCAAAATACAAACAGAGTCAATGATCGAAGCTATGGGCGCAAATCCCACAACACACATCCCAAGACCTTGTAAACAGCTTGATCTAGCCCCACAAGCAGGGAGCACAAAGGCTACACAAGCAGCAATTACACCGGATTCAACCAATCGAATTGGAAGCTCAAGTACGCCAATAGGTGAGGCTGCTATCGTGGCAATTGCGGCTGTAATACAAACAATCTGTCTTGCACCTAATGCCAAAGGGTTATCAAACTGACTAAAATACGCATTTGATGTATCACGCATGAGCAGAAAAACTCTACAAACCATAGAATGTAAAGTGAACGCGAGTCCAATCTCAAGGGAATTATTGACCCATTTATTATCCTCACCTTGGTTTCTTCTCTCTATCTGATGATTAAATACTTCACTAATACTTTGCATTCTCAACCTCTCAGTTAAAATTTTTAATCGCGAAATTCACGACTAAAACAGTTTCATGATTCGAATATTATATAGGCAAAAGTGATTAAATGCCAGTTATTTATGAAGTGGTATATAATCATCTCTTTTTAAGAAAAGAAATGGCTAGACCATTTTCTTGGGATCGACCCAGAGATCAAACTCTGCTTCGGTGAGGTAGCCGAGCTGCAGGGCGGCAGCTTTGAGGGTGAGGTGTTCTTTGTGGGCCAGCTTGGCTATTTCGGCACTTTTGTCATAGCCAATGTGGGGATTGAGGGCGGTGACCAGCATGAGGGAATGCTCAAGGTGCTTTTCAATCATGGGGCGGTTGGGCTCAATTCCTTGGAGACATCGAGATGAAAAGCCCAATGTACTATCGGCGATGAGATCGAGTGCTTGGAGCACTTGGGTGATTGCCATGGGGCGGTAAACGTTGAGCTGGAGGAAGCCGCTCATCCCCCCGATTGTAACAGAGAGGTCGTTGCCAATGATAAAGGCAGCCACCATAGTCATTGACTCAACTTGGGTAGGGTTTACCTTGCCGGGCATGATGGAGGAGCCTGGCTCATTGGCTGGAAGGCTCAGCTCCCCTATGCCACAACGAGGGCCTGAACCGAGAATGCCAATATCGCTTGCGATCTTCATCATCGCACATGCAACGGTTTTGATAGCGCCGGATAGGAAGACGATGGCATCAAGGCCGGCTAGGGCTTGAAACTTATTTGGGGCGGGAACGAAGGGTTGATTAGTGATTTGGGCAATGGTGTGAACCGCCTTTTCTGCATAGCCGGGCGGTGAATTGAGTCCGGTTCCAACAGCTGTTCCACCAAGTGCGAGTTCATATAGGGGTGGGAGGGCGCTTTCAAGAGCATTGATCCCATGGCCAATTTGGGCGGCAAATCCCGAGAACTCTTGAGAAAGGGTCAAGGGGGTGGCGTCCATATAGTGGGTGCGCCCAATTTTGACTATCCCCTCAAATTCTTCTCCTTTCTTTTCAATATCCCTTTTAAACGCGCGGAGAGCGGGGAGGGTTTTATTGACCAGCTTAAGGACTGCAGCAATGTGCATCGCTGTTGGAAAGGTGTCATTGGAGGATTGAGAGCGGTTGACATGGTCATTGGGATGGACAGGGCTTTTAGACCCTAGCGTGCCTCCCGATTTTTGAATCGCTCGGTTGGCGATTACCTCATTCACGTTCATGTTGGCCTGAGTGCCTGAACCTGTCTGAAAAACGCTTAAAGGGAAGTGGTCTTCGTGCTTGCCATCGATTACCTCTTGGGCTGATTCGACAATGAGCTTGGCAATATCGGGGTCGAGATTGCCCATCTCCTCATTCACTTTAGCAGCGGCCATTTTAACAATGGCAAGGGCATGATAGACCTCTGGGGGCAGCTTTTCCTTGAAGGGAAAGTTCTGAAGGGAGCGCTGTGTCTGAGAGCCCCAGAGCTTATCGCTTGGAACGTTTACCTCGCCAATCGTATCTGATTCAACTCGATGCTCAGTCACTTATGCCCCCTACAGCCTGTCTTTAGCCCATCCTATATCAGAAGGAGGGCAAAGACAAAAGCGAAAAGTGCAAAAGATTCTACAATCCCAAGGGCTGCAAAGCACTTTCCATAAACCTCTGGCTTGCGAGCAGATGCTTTAATCCCCGTAGCTGCACACATTCCCTGGTAGATGGCCGCAATCATAATTGCAGTCCCAGAAGCAGCCCCAATAAAGATAGCGGATAAGGGAGAGACCCCTCCTGCCTTCACTGAGTTAAATAGCAATAGCATGAGGATAAATCCGTAAATCATCTGAGATGATGGCATCGCCGCCATCGCAATGTATTTACCATGCCCCTCATCGGTTGTTGCCATCACCGCATGGGAGACCATGCCGGCAATACCACATCCAATCGCGCTTCCCAAAGCGGCCAGTCCTAACGCAATAGCTGGCCCAATTGCGTTCATATTCATTACGTCCATATCTGTTTACTCCTTATTCGATTTTAATCTCCCGAAGTGGGGTATAGGGTGTTCCACCCCCTTCGAATGAGTAGTGGTACCACTCGAGAAAGTTCAAACGCAGTCCATGAATCACCCCAGCAAGTGTGCCTAGCGAAATATTGACTGCATGTCCAAAAATGATAATTAATATCCCAAAGATACCCGCAGCAGCCCCCAATTCATTAAAGGTTGAAGCCATGATCATACTCGCCAAGCCGAGTGCATAAAGGCGCAAGTAGGAAAGTACATCTGCAAATACCTGAATAATCTTCAAAATCTCTTCAAATCCGGCTAGTAGCCCCATCTGAATGGCTGTCAGCACCACTGCAAGTCCAAATCCACCTATAGCCATCCACGACCCCACCTCAGTTGCCGCTGCCGGAGTGAGCCACCCCACAATATTGACAAGTGATGTCGCCTGCAAAATCGATGGGCAATACAAATACCCCCCAATCAAGAAGGCAATCCATCCAATTCCTCCCCAGGCCTTTCGCGTATTGCGCACAAAAGAGAGGCACAAATGGAATATCCCAAGCAGAAGGGCCATTTCCATGAAGATATTATCGTAAAACTCTTCAATAATGACATACTTCATCGCCCCATCTTTCATCTCCTTGCCCCCCACAAGAAAGTCTCCCGGGGTGTTGACATTAGCCAGGTCAGGGAACTTGCCAATCCATTCGCTGTAGACGTCATCTTTTGCCTTCATATGGTATTCGGCTTTATCTAAAGCGAGCTGGTAAAAGAGGCTCACCCGATTGATTCGACTCTCCGGATCAAGCTTAATACTAAAGTAGGAGCCACTCATCACCCCCCACAAGATACAAGAGCTCGCCAGAATGGTGAAGAGGTTGAGCGCTCGTTTTTTCGCCCCTTTCCAGTTGGGAAACTTAAAGCGCAAAAAGAGCGCTAAGAGCAAATAGAGCAAACCATAGCCCGCATCACTGATGATAATGGCAAAAAAGGCAGCAAAGGACCAGATCACCCAAGAAGAGGGATCTGAATCACTCGTTGCTGGCGTATCATAAATATGGACCAAGTCTTCCCCAATTTTTGCCGTCCCCTCGTTTTGCATGCAGGTAGGCACCCGGTCCTCAGCCTCAATCTCCACTTCCCGACACTGTATAGCCAAGTCTTTTAAAATGGGAACGAGCCGGTCGAGCCGATTTGCAGGAATCCAGGCCGTTGTATAAAACAAATTCCCATCAAGGGTAGTCAGATTGTCAGAAGTGGCAAATTCCAATGTGCTGATATTGACTTGTTCGATGCGCGCTTTTTCCAACAGATCATGAAACTGGGTAAGCTCTTGGAGCAACTTCTCCATCTCAGCAATTGTTCCTTCTACTTCAGCCTTCTGCGCCTTTAAGCTTTGCAAATCCCGATGGACATGAATCTCAAAGAGTTGATCGGCATACACTCTTCGCTTCGAAACAGACATATAGTAGTCCATCTCTTGGTAGTGGCGTAGGAAGATGAGCTTATCAAGCACCTTCATCTCCTCTGACTTGGAGGGCTTAACGGCAAAAAACTGAACGAATCGCCCAGATTCTTCCTGTAGCTGCTTGACAGCTTCGATTGAAAAGTCACCGAGAGGAGCGATGCGGGCAATTTCAGTTTTGACAAGACGAAGCTCTTCTTCTGATGAGCTAAACCGTTCTTGGGCCTCAATAATCTGCTCTGCGATTTTCAAAGGAGAATGGTCGGAAAATGGGGTTTGGGGTCGCTCTTCAATACGCTGGAGAATCCTCAAGGCATTTGTGAGAGTCATTCCCTCAGGAGTGAGCTCTGCTCTGCCCCCTGCTTCTGTGGCGATAAATTCACATACGCCCATTTTCTGAGCCCGCTTAAAAAACTGCTCTTTAGAAGCGACGCTTCCAATGAAGAGGTATTTTTTCACATCAGAAATCATGTTCTTGCTCTTTTTGTCGCACGCGACGTTTCTTTGCAGTCTTTGCTTGACCCACAGCAGCGAGCTGTTGATCGGCCAAGAAGATGCTAATTCGTTTTAAGATCTCTTTAGTTCTTGGAATGAGCTGCTTTTCAAACAGATTCACTCGAATGGAGGTTTGCCTCAACTCTTGTTCAAGCACACGTACCCTCTTTCGCAAAACCCGCAATTCCTCATGCTCAGCAATCAATTCCTGCATCATTTCAATTCCCTTATCGACCCATACTGGAGCATCAAAAAGAAGGGCATGAAGAGGCTTAAACGTCACTTTATCAAAGGTGGTGAGCTCAACGCCTGCAATACTTTCCCTTCCCGTATGCACTTGTTCAATTTCTATCCCCTCATAGACGGGATCGAGAAAAGGGCTAGAGAAAAGGTTGGCATTCTCATACGATGCAGCAAGCCGCCTTTTATACTCCTCTTTTGCCGTTGCATGAGCTTTTCGGGCAATATTCACCTCCATTTGGAGTTGAGACTTTTTCAACTTCAAATTGGGGAGCGCCGACTCCAAAAGGGCAAGTCGATCTTTTTGCGTCCGATATTCGGTTTTTGAGAGTTTAAACTCACTCGACATTTACTCTACTTTCACCTTTGGCCAATATTGTTCTTTCAGAGACTCTTTCAAAGGCACTTCGTCCCAAGAAAAGCACTCGGCAAGGATCTCCCACGAAATATCGAGGGCATCATTGAGTTCAATGTTCAAATGGAGATCCATCAAACGGGATTCAAACTGATCTGAGTAATGCAAAAGCTTTTCATCCCAACTAGACAAATTAAAGCCCATTCCAGCCTTTTCTTTAGTTTTTCGCGCATCAGCGTAAAGGCGTGTCATCATATTCATGAGGTGACCATGGTCTTCCCGCGTCTTCTTCCCAATCACCAGCTGCTTCAATCGAGAAAGGGAGCCAAACAGTTCGATCACCCCTTTATTTAAATATAGCTGTCCTTCGGTAATATACCCGGTGTTATCGGGAATGGGGTGAGTCACATCCCCTCCTGGCATCGTTGTCACAGCAAGGAGAGTAATAGATCCCTCTCCCTCAAAGTTAATCGCCATTTCATATCTCAGAGCCAAGTCCGAATAGAGAGCGGCCGTATAACCACGGGTTGTCGCAAGGGCATCGTTGGCTAGCTGCACCTCTTTAAGGGCATCGGCAAAATAGGACATGTCAGAAAGAAGAACCAACACTTTCTTACCTAGCCTTGCAAAATAGGTGGCTATGGTAAGGCAAGTATCGGGAACAGCAATGGCGCGAACTGAATCTTCACTGGCCAAATGGGTCACCAAAATGGAGCGATCCATTGTTCCTGACTCTCTAAAGTTATCCACATAGTCTAAATACTCATCGTGAGTAAATCCCATTCCCCCGACGATGGTCAAATCAGCTTTAGCTTGGTTTGAGATTCGGCGAATCAGCGCTCCGTGATCTTCTCTCGACTCGCAAAAGATGGGCAGCTTTTGTGAAACGACAAGGGTATTAAACATATCAATGGCGGGAATATTGCATAAAAGTGGCTCATTGGCCAACCCGCGAGCGCATGGATTAAACCCGAATAGTTGAGTCGAGGCGGCCTCCCCTGTTAAGGGAGGGCCACTGTCAGCCGGAGATCCATCATAATTCAGGCGGCGCCCGAGAATATCATCACTTAGACTCACCTCCAATTCTTTCTGCAAGAAAGTACACTTATCCCCTGTTTGAATTCCCGCGGTTGAGCCAAATACCTGAATCACCACGCGAGTCTCTTTAAAACTCAATACGGTCCCAAGAACACTTGTCCCATCTTGTTTGTCAATCCGCACAAGTGTATTGATCGAGGCCCAGTCTGCTTTAACACAAACCAACCCCTTCTTCACTTCTGCAATTCTATTGGTAATCCTACTCATCTTCTCCCCTTACATTGCTCGCTGATTCGATTCGGGTTTTGATCTCTTTCATATAGTTGTTATACTCATCTGAACCGAAGACAGAAAAGTTCATATTGATAAACAAGTTTTGTAAGCTCATAAAAAATGACCTCGCCTCATCAGTTGACAAGAATGTCACCTCAGACCGGAGGATCATATTCATCACGCCAAATACTTCAACCATCCTCTCAAAAGAGCAGTAGGCATCTTCAGAGTTAAAGGCATTTTGCTGCAAATAGGTAAAGTCAAAGAACTCAGACTTCAAATAGATAATAAAGTCACCAATTGAAGTGGATTCCTCGCCAATCACCTCCATCCGCTTTCCGATCAAGTTTCCCTGACGGAGGATAGCAAGGGCATGCTCAACATTCTCTCCCCACCCGGGATGCTCATGCTCCATTACCTTTGCCACGCGATAGCGATATTTTGACCATGAGTCGAGTGGATCTAATGCGGGATATCGGCGCGCATCTGAACGGGCTCGAGAAAGACAGAAAAACGCACTGACAACAGAGAGCGTCGATTGAGTGACCGGCTCCTCAAAGTTCCCTCCTGCAGGAGAGACAGCTCCAATCATAGTGACGGCCCCTTCTCCATATGGGGTCTCAACACATCCGCTCCGCTCATAGAACCGAGCAATCAAACTTTTCAGATCGGCACAAAATCCCTCATCACCTGGCATCTCTTCCATCCGCCCAGACATCTCCCTCAGAGCTTGCGCCCATCGAGAGGTTGAGTCGGCCAAGAGAACAACAGAAATTCCCATCTGGCGATAGTACTCAGCCACTGTGATCCCCAAATAAACTGATGCCTCTCTAGCAGCAACTGGCATATTGGAAGTGTTACAGACAATCATTGACCGCTCCATCAACTTCCCCTCAGTGTGAGGATCGGTCAGGTGTGGAAACTCTTCAATCACCTCAACTACTTCACCAGCCCGCTCACCACATGCCACCATAATCACAATGTCTGCATTTGAATATTTAGCCACTTGGTGTTGTAAAACAGTCTTTCCCGCTCCAAATGGTCCCGGACAACACGCAGTTCCACCACAAAGGACGGGAAAGAGCGAATCGATAATGCGCAATCCAGTCGTCAGTAGCTTCTTGGGAGGCTTTCGTGTTCCTTCAAACAAGGCGCGCTTAATGGGCCAATATTGAATCATTGTCCACTCAAACTCATTTCCCCTATCATTCTTTCCTTTTGCAATCACGCTGTCCACAGTATACGAGCCCGCTTCAGCCACCCAAGTGACTGTATACTCGCCATACTGAGAAAAGGGGACCATAATCTTGTGACAAAACCTCTCTTCATCAGTTTCACCAAGAGCCACACCTCGGTGCACCCGATCACCTACTTTGGCAAGCGGTCTAAATTCCCACTTTTTCTCCCTATCAAGCGGCTTAATATCGGCCCCACGGGGCAATGTATCCCCATATTTATCCTTCACCATTGGGAGGGGATTTTGCAAACCATCAATAATTTGACCAAGCAGGCCAGGCCCAAGCTCAGCTGACAAAAGTCTCCGTGTAAAGACAACTGATTGATTGAGTTTGACCCCTGAAAGAGACTCAAACACCTGCATCTTTGCCACACCATTAGAAAACTCGAGTACTTCACATTTGAGCTTCATTTCATCAAGCTCGACTAACCCCACTTCGCCATTACTCACTTCACAATCGAATACAACCTCAATCAGGTTCCCATTCGCTGAGATCACTTTTCCAACTGCTTCATCTTTGTCTTGTGTAATCATTTTTCTTCCTTACCAATTGAGTCGATCACGCTCTGCCCAGCATGGGCATCAAGCGCGTAGTAGTCCTCTAAAATCATCAGCTGAATCAAATGGACCAAAATTGTCTCCTGCGAGAGCTGCTCTGATACATGGACAGCATTAAATCGGTTGTAGCGAAAAGCATTAATCATCCTCAATCGCTCATCCGCACCCACATTTTCATCAAAGGCTCCTTGTAATTCCTCAAAACCAAACGGAAAGTCAATCCGTTGCCGATCAGCTTGCGCAAGGAGGAAAGTGACAAATGGGTCTGATGTATCCTCAAACTGCAACTGCTCACGCACATTCATCCCCAGCCTCTTGGCTAATACAACCGCGATCAAAAGGCGCAATTCCCTTTCAAACTGGAGATACTCGCGCAATACACCCTTGGCCTCACTCATCTCATTTGAAAAATAACGGCTAATCAAACCGGGGAAATTCCGAATTTGCTGGTCTTTTGTTTGATTTTCCTCAAAATACTCGATCACATAATCGGGAAGCAGCTCACCGTTAGCCAATTCAATTTCGAGCTCTTCGGCACTTAAATTCCCACGATGGTCAATCGGTTCATTTTTCAAAAATGAGCGAATATTAATGATATCGATGTAGCGCCGAATCACTTTAACTTGGTGGAGGAAGGGCTTGGGCATAAACTGCTCAAAACTCTCCATGAGGTTATCAAAGTGAGTTTCTGGCTTTTTACTGAGATCTAAACTCTCCAACCCGGCTGCGATAAAGCCACTAAAAGACAACTTCTTCTCCTACGCATTAAAGACAAATTCGCGCAAATCACTAGCAATATACTCAGCAAGTAGTTGCTTTATCTGCTCATCTGAGATCACAATTGAATAATCTTCCTTCTGAAACTCAACCTCAACTCCTGCCTTCACATCAGCCAGCTTGACCGGCTCATTACCAAGTGCATCCAATGTATTCTTGGCCAGATTCTTCGCAAACTGCTCCTTATCAATCGCCTCACTCACAAAAAGGGAAATTGGCCGATCAGCCTCTCCCCTCTGATTCCCCTCGACAATCGCATCGACAAGGCGTACCATCATTTCCGCATTATTCAAAGGCGTTGCAATCTCTTTTCGGAGCTCCGGGCTAAACAACTGTTCGGTAATAATCTGTTTTACCCGGGCAATTGCCTGCTTTGAAGCGAGATCAAGGGCGACTTTAAGCACATTTTCCTGCTTAGCATTCTCCTCTTCGGTCCGCTTGAGCACATCTTCAGCCTGGCTCTTTGCTGCATCAATGATTTCCTGAGCCTTGACTTTAGCGGCATCAACGATCTTCTGAGCCTCTTCTTTAGCTGGATTGAGTGTGTCATTTCGAATCTGATCGACAATGCGGTTGACCGCCTGATCTTGTGATGGTTTATTTTGTGTCATGAGCAACGTAACCTGTAAAATTTCACCCAATTATAGCGATCATGACAATATATTGCTAGATTTTTTCTCCCCACTCCCAACCCCCTGATTGCAAAAAAATTCCCTCCTGTGCAATAAGCAAGGTAATAGTGGACGTGTAAAAACAGTTAAAAACCGCATAATTAATTCGGTTTTAATTAAATAAAACAGCAAGTGATTTATGATTAAGAAGCTAACTATTCTCTTTCTTCTCTTCAATATCCTTACAACATCAGTCGAAGCTGGGGCCCGCCGCCCATGTCGTAAGAACAAGAAAAACGTCAACGACTTCAGTATGGACGGGGAGCCCAACTTTGATCAAAAAGCTGTCGCTTCAGTCATGTACTATTGGGGATTTGGCCTGGCCGCCATGATTTCATTCATTGCCTGCTATGTCGACTCGAGTCCCTCTCCAACAACAACCTCAAAGGGAACCCCTGAGTCATAAAGGTAAGGAGCATTTTGCATGCATAAGCCCATCGCGGTATTTCTTATTCCCCTGATTACACTGATCCACCCGGTAGCTGCCTGGGCAGATGTCCAAAGCCCCGAAATGACAGCAATTGTGGATAATCCCGCCCTGATCTCCCCCGCTTCAACCCAACCTCCAGCCGAAGGGGAGCCTCTACCCGATAATCTCGATGCAACCCCAGCCCCATCTAGTGCGAATAATCAACCGGAAACAGCTCAAGGAGCCCCATCCGATCAAGAGCAAGAGCTGATGGAGCAGGCGCAAGAAGCTGGTGTGGAAGAAATCTCTGGCTATTCACAAAAGATCTCCACACCTGTTTTCTCCAGCCCCCCATCAGAGAAGAAAAATGTGCTAGCGGGCACACCTTCATATGTTTATGTCCTCCTCGTCTCCTTTGCAACCCTTATCGGTGGCATCTTTGCCGTTCACTCCGATATGGGTGACAACTATGAAAGCTAAATTTTTCATTCTATAAAAGTCATCATGTAGGCTAAGATCCATCATGAGCCAAAACGGTGGATGGCAAAATTTTAGATACAAAATAGAAAGGACTGATTATGAGCCAATTAGACGACCTCAAAAAGTTTACCACAGTTGTTGCCGATACGGGTGACATCCAATCGATACAAGAGTTCAAACCAACCGATGCGACGACAAATCCCACTCTCATCATGAAGGCAGCTGAAATGCCTGAATATAAGGATCTCATTATCTCCGCTGTTGAGTATGCCACAAAAAATGGCTCTAATGATGAAGAGATCATGGATTTATGCATCACCAAGCTTTTTGTCCGCTTTGGGATGGAGATTCTTAAGATCGTCCCTGGCAGGGTCTCAACAGAAGTGGATGCCCACCTCTCCTTTGATACTAAGGCAACAATTGACAAGGCCCATCAGATTATTAAGCTCTATGAAGAACACGGCATTGATCGCAAACGGGTCCTGATTAAGATTGCCTCAACCTATGAGGGGATCCAGGCTGCCAAGCAGCTCGAAACAGAGGGGATCCACTGTAATCTCACTCTACTCTTTTCCCTCACACAAGCGGCCCATGTCGCTGAAGCTAATGCAACTCTCATGTCCCCATTTGTCGGCCGTATCCTCGATTGGCACAAAAAAGAGCAAGGAGTCGACTCTATCCCAGCAGTTGATGACCCAGGCGTCCATTCAGTGACCGGTATCTATCAGTACTTAAAGAAGTTTGATTACAAGACACAGGTGATGGGAGCCAGCTTTAGAAATAAAGATGAAATCACTGAACTTGCTGGCTGTGACCTCCTCACTATCTCCCCTGCCCTACTCAAAGAGCTTGAGCAATCCAGTGACCCTATCACCCAAAAACTGAATGCTGAAGAGGCTAAAAATGCCGCAATTGACAAGCTTGTGATTGATGAGCTTCACTTCCGATGGGAGCTCAATGAAGATGCAATGGCAACAGAGAAGCTTGCAGAAGGGATCCGCAGCTTCAATGCGGATACCAATAAGCTTCGCGAATTCATCGCAAAAAACTATAATTTAGCGAAAGTATAACAAAAAAGGGCCTCGGTTTGGAGGCCCTTCTCACTTAGACTAGCCTATGAGCACTTCTTCAAGTGCTTCAGGCGTCGACTCAAAATCAAAGATCAGCTCTTCACTCTCCTCTCTTGAAACAGTGCGCTTCAAGCGAGTTTGGAACCTGTCAAATCCAGTTCCGGAAGGCATTTGCTGACCTGTAATAATGTTAGACTTAAAGTCGAGCAGGCCATCTTCTTTACTCTCACAAGCTGCATCAGTCAGGACACGCGTTGTTTCCTGGAAAGAAGCGGCTGAGATAAACGATTCGTTCGACAATGAAGCTTTTGTAATCCCGAGAAGAACAGGCATCGCTTGAGCGGGCTTACCCCCCTCGCTGATGATCTTCTTATTCTCAAGGTGGAAAGCTTTCTTATCCACATCTTCTCCATAGAGGAATGTGGTATCTCCCGTATCGGTGATGCGCACCTTCTGCAACATCTGGCGGATGATAATCTCAATGTGTTTATCATTGATATCCACACCCTGTAGACGGTAAACTTCCTGCACCTGGTTCACCAGATACTTTTGAAGCTCACGCACACCACAAATCTCCAACATCTCGTGAGGACGTACGGTTCCCTCTGTGAGCTGTTGTCCCTTCTCCACCTGATCGCCCTTTTGAACAATCAAGTGTTTTGTAAGAGGAATGAGGTGTTCTTCTTCCATTCCAGTCATCTCATCCCGAACAACAACGATACGCTTGTTCTTCTGAATTCCCTTGAAGTCCACCACACCATCAATCTTAGAAATGTCCGCGGGACTCTTCGGATTGCGTGCTTCGAACAAGTTGGCCACGTGAGGAAGACCTCCGGTGATATCCTTGTTCTTCATCGCACCCCTTGGAAGACGAGCAAGCTGTGCACCAGAAGAGACATGTTGTCCCTCTTCACACGACATAATCGCACCTGATGGAATTGCATAGGTCCCAATCAACTCTTCGAAGTCAGCAGTTGAGTAGATACAGACTTGTGGATGAAGCTCACCGCGGTGCTGCTTCACAACCACCTGACTCTGTCCGCTCTGCTTATTGACCGTTCGCTGAGTAGAAATTCCCTCAACGAGATCTTCAAACTTACAATATCCAGCCTTTTCACAAATGATTGGGTAGTTGAACACCTCGAGATGGGCTACCTTATCGCCAATCTTAACCTTTTGGCCATCTTCAACAAGCACCTGAGAGCCTAACTCAATCGAGTAGGTATGGACAGGCTCAATTGAGCTACTCTTCACCAACTTCTTATAGTCTTCTAAAGAGCGACCCTCATCCCGCACAATGTGCAAGCGGCCATTCTTGTTAAGCGCCAAGTAGACACCTTGGTCATTCTTCACAACGCGCAAGTCGTCATAAATAGCGATACCATCGTATTCGGTCATCAGCTCAGGATTATCAGAACCTGTCGCGACCCCTCCAGAGTGGAAAGTGTTCATCGTCAACTGTGTTCCCGGCTCACCAATCGATTGAGCAGCGATAATTCCAACCGCTTCTCCATTTACCGTGCGGCGACCATTTGCCAAGTTAATTCCATAACAAGCAGAACAAACACCCCGCTTCGACTCACAAGTGAGTGCTGAACGGAGGCGAAGTCCCTCAATACCTGAGTTATCAATCTTAACTGCCTGGTCAAGTGTTAGGATATCACCCGCCTTGGCAAGCAATACATTCTTATCACCAGGCATATAGACATCATCACACACAGCTCGGCCAAAGATACGGTCACGCAGTGGCAGGAACTCTTCTTGTCCCTGCTTAATGCCGACCACTTCAATTCCGTTCAATGTGCCACAATCCTCTTCGGTGATCAAGACATCCTGACCGACGTCAACAAGACGACGTGTGAGGTAACCTGAGTCAGCAGTTTTAAGCGCCGTATCAGAAAGACCTTTACGCGCCCCGTGAGAGGAGATAAAGTATTCAAGAACAGTCAATCCCTCGCGGAAGTTTGAGGTAATTGGCGATTCAATCGTCTCCCCTGAAGGACGGAGCATCAATCCCCTCATCGCACCTAGCTGTCGAAGCTGAGATTTGTTACCACGAGCACTCGAGTCGATCATGCAGAAGATTGGGTGCAATACACTCCCTTTCACCTGCATAGTCTCTTCATAGGCAGCAGCTGCAATCGAAAGTGTAGTCTCAGTCCAAATACTGATCACCTTCGTCTTACGCTCTCCCTCAGTCACAATACCATCTTCGTACTGCTTGACGATCTTCTGCACCTTATCAAAGGCTTTCTTCAGCTCTTCTTCCTTGTTCTCAGGGATGTAAACATCACTGATTCCCATTGAAATCGAAGACTTGGTCGCTTGCTCAAATCCAATCAACTTAATCTGATCGAGGAAGTTGACAGTCTTCTCAAGACCTACTTTCTTATAGATATCGAGAATCAAGCCAGAGAGCTTCTTCTTACGCATCACATAGTTCTGGAAGCCCATCTCTTCAGGTACGGCTTCGTTAAAGAGGACACGTCCAGGCGTAGTCTCAATGATATTTCCGTCATACAAGAGCTTAATCCGCTCTTGAATGTGTAATCCACGGCCTGTGTTATCCCGTCTCTCACCAGTCTCTTCGTACCAGTTAAAGCTTGGTCCCGAATTCAGTGCATAGAGCACCTCTTGCGTTGAACCGAAGAGTTTAACCTTCTTGCCATATTTCTCTGGATCATAGATTGGATCAAATGTGATATAATATAGCCCAAGAATCATATCCTGTGACGGAATTGCCACTGGCTTACCACTTGATGGGAGGAAGATATTATCTGGTGCCATCATGAGGAGTTTAGCCTCAAGTTGCGCCTCAATGGAAAGAGGCACGTGAACCGCCATTTGGTCACCATCGAAGTCGGCGTTAAACGCAGAGGTGACAAGTGGGTGGATACGAATCGCTTTACCCTCAATGAGGACAGGCTCAAATGCCTGCACACCCAATCGGTGAAGCGTCGGCGCACGGTTGAGGAGGATTGGGTGACCCTTAGTCACCTCTTCCAATACATCCCATACTACTGGATCTTCTTTTTGGATCAATTTCTTCGCAGAGCGAATGGTGTATACATGTCCAAGCTCCTTCAACCGTTTGACGATGAAGGGCTCAAATAGCTCGAGCGCCATTTTCTTCGGCAAACCACATTGGTTGAACTTAAGCTCAGGACCAACCACAATCACAGAACGGCCAGAATAGTCAACCCGCTTACCAAGCAAGTTCTGACGGAAACGACCAGTCTTTCCTTTCAACATCTCAGAAAGAGACTTAAGAGGTCTGTTACCCGCTCCCATGACTGGGTGGCCATGTCGGCCATTGTCAAATAGGGCATCGACAGCTTCTTGCAACATCCGCTTCTCGTTTCGAACAATCACTTCAGGGGTCTTCAGCTTCATGATCGACTTCAAACGGTTGTTACGGTTGATCACGCGGCGATAGAGATCGTTCAAGTCACTTGTTGCAAAGCGTCCACCATCAAGAGGAACAAGCGGTCTGAGATCTGGTGGAATCACCGGCACAATTGAGATGACCATCCACTCAGGCTTATTCTTCGAGTTTACAAAGCTCTCAACAATTTTCAATCGCTTTGCGATCTTCATTCTGGCTTGCAAAGACTTAGTCTTGCGAAGCTTCTCTTTCAGATCAACAACGGTGGCCATCAAATCTTCTTTCTCAAGCAAGTCGCGAATGGCAGGTCCACCCATTGAAGCTTTAAACGATTCGGGTCCCCACTTCTCTTGAGCTTCTCGATATTCAGTATCATTCAATAGCTGCTTCCGCTCGAGGTTCGTGCGTCCGGCATCTGTAACGACATACTCTTCGTAGTAGATAATGCGCTCAAGATCGGCCCCTGTCATTCCGAGTAGGTTACCCACTCTAGAGGGTTGGGTCTTGAAGAACCAAATGTGCACAACAGGAACGGCAAGCTCAATATGAGCCATTCGCTCACGGCGCACTTTGGAATGGGTTACCTCGACACCACACCGGTCACAGACAATCCCTTTGTGCTTAATTTTCTTATACTTTCCGCAAGCACACTCCCAGTCCTTAGTCGGCCCAAAGATTTTCTCACAGAATAGTCCCCCTTTTTCAGGGCGGAATGTACGATAGTTAATCGTCTCAGGTTTTTTTATCTCACCCCTAGACCATTCATCTCTAATCTGATCGTCAGATGCTATCTGAATAGTTAGTTTGTCGATATAGGAATCTTGATTTTGCTCTTCTTCCATCATCCAATAATTCTCCTGGGGATAATTTTATTCTATTCGTGCCACTCCATCACCCGGAAGTGGCACCAAGCACCTAATAGTTTATACTGAAGCGGGCTCTAATGGCTCTTTCGCATGTTCTTCTGGTCGGATATCCAAGCAGAGTCCCTTCATCTCTTTCACAAGAACGTTGAATGACTCTGGCGTACCAGCTTCAAGTATATTTTCACCTTTTACAATTGACTCGTAGATTCGGGTCCTTCCAGCAACATCATCTGATTTCACAGTTAACATTTCCTGCAAGAGGTTCGCTGCGCCATAAGCTTCCAGCGCCCAAACCTCCATCTCTCCAAATCTCTGACCACCCATCTGAGCTTTACCACCCAGAGGCTGCTGAGTCACAAGAGAGTAAGGACCAATCGCACGGGCGTGAATCTTATCTGCAACGAGGTGCGATAGCTTCAACATGTAGATGTATCCAACAACCACGTGGTTATCGAATCGCTCTCCAGTACGACCATCGTACAAGAACATCTTCCCATTCTCACTGAAGCCAGTCTCCTTCATCAGTTCCCAAATCTCATCTTCAGGGAAGCCGTCAAAGACAGGGCTCTTCACATAGATCCCTTTCTTATGTGCCGCAAACCCTAAGTGAGTCTCCAGCATCTGACCGAGGTTCATACGAGATGGCACTCCCAACGGATTGAGAATAATCTCAATCGGGGTTCCATCTTTCAGATATGGCATATCATACTCAGGAACAAGGTTTGAAATCACACCCTTGTTACCGTGGCGACCCGCCATCTTATCTCCAACCATCAGCTTACGCTTCGTGGCGACATATACTTTCACCTGTCGGATCACACCAGCATCTAGCTCAGTATCTCCTTTCTTGGTAAACTCAACCTCATTCTTATACTCAACCTGAAGTAAGTCACGCGCCTGCTTGAACTCGAGAATGATCTCTTTCATCGACTCATAGGTCTCGCACTCGCCAATGATCAGATCTTCGATATTTTCAGATTCAAGCATTTCCAATAGGTCTTGAGTAAATACCTGACCTTCAGCAATAACTACTTCACCCGTCTTACGGTACATAATTGGGAGTGGAGCTGGCTGATCGAGCAAGAGCACACACAACTTCTCATGAAGAGCCAAGCTCAAGTCTTCTTCGCGATCTTGGTACTCTTTGTAGATGTCGTGAATGCGGCTCTTCTCTTCAACGAGCTCATCATCAGTCTTCGACAATCGGTCGCGTCGGCTAAATACCTTCACGTCCATGACTACCCCTTCAGTACCCGGAGGTGCCTTCAAAGAGGCATCTTTCACATCAGCTGCCTTCTCTCCAAAAATCGCGCGCAATAGCCGCTCTTCTGGCGAGAGTTCAGTCTCAGACTTCGGAGTGATCTTACCAACTAAGATATCACCAGGCTTCACCTCAGCACCAATCCGGATAATTCCATCCTCACCCAAATTGCGCAATGCTTCTTCAGATACATTTGGAATATCTCGAGTAATCTCTTCACGACCAAGCTTTGTATCGCGAGCAGATAGCTCAAACTCTTGGATGTAAATCGAGGTGTAGTAATCCTCACGGATGAGCTTCTCACTGATAATGATCGCATCCTCATAGTTGTAACCACACCAGGGCATAAACGCGACAAGAACGTTCTTTCCAAGGGCAATCTCACCCTTATCAGTCGCAGGACCATCAGCGATAATATCCCCGGCAATCAGTTTTGCCCCTACACCAACCAATGGCTTTTGGTTGATACAAGATCCCGCATTGGAACGGAGGAACTTGTTCAATGTGTAGGTCTTTTTCTGCATGGGGTTATCATCTGGTGCAACAACAATCTCATTCCCATCGACATAGACCACAGTCCCATTTTCCTGAGCGACAACCACCGCTCCAGAATCCTGAGCTGATCGCTTCTCAAGACCTGTTCCCACAATTGGAGCACTTGGCTTCAAAAGAGGCACCGCTTGACGTTGCATGTTCGACCCCATCAGGGCACGGTTCGCATCATCATGCTCGAGGAATGGAATCAATCCAGTCACAATAGAGACAAGCTGCTTAGGAGAGACATCCATATGCGTAATCTTACTCGTCTCGATGTTCATCGACTCCCCTCCCTTACGGGCCCAGCACATCTCATTGACAAACATCTTATATTCATCAAGAGGTGTTGTCGCTTGCGCAATGGTGCAACGCTCTTCCTGGTCGGCAGTCATATACTCGATCTGGTCTGTCACAATATTGTCTGTGACGACGCGATATGGAGTTTCAATAAACCCAAATTCGTTAATCTTGGCGAATGTAGATAGAGAGGTGATCAGACCAATGTTTGGACCTTCAGGGGTCTCAATTGGACAAATCCTTCCGTAGTGACTGGTGTGAACGTCACGCACCTCAAATCCTGCACGCTCCCGGTTCAATCCACCAGGCCCAAGACTTGAAAGTCGACGTTTGTGTGTCAACTCAGAAACTGGGTTGGTCTGATCCATAAATTGAGAGAGCTGAGACCTTCCAAAGAAGTCCTTAATCACTGAATGGAATCCCTTCGCAGAGATCACCTTTCCAGGAGTAAGGGTATCATTGGCAAAGTCAAAGAGATTCATCCGCTCCTTGATGATCTTCTCCATTCGCATAAAGCCCATGCGGCACTGGTTCTGCACCAGCTCACCCACAGAACGGACACGTCGGTTTGCCAAGTGGTCAATATCATCAATACAAACTTCTTCATCACCTTTGCGGAGGCGAATCTGATACTTAATCGCATTAATGATATCCTCCTTGCGAAGAGTCACCTGCTTGAGGATCTCATCATCTGTTTCAATATCGAGCTTCTTGTTGAGCTTATAACGACCCACTTTACCCAAGTTGTATCGCTTTGGATCAAAGAACAGACGCATGATGGTCGATCGAGCATTTGTCAATGTGGCTGGCTCACCCGGACGAATCTTCCGGTAGAAATCTTTCAAAGCTGACTCATAGGAGTCAGTCGGATCTTTAGCCAACATCTTGATAATTGGGCTCGATTCATCTGCATCTTCTGCAATCTTAAGTGAGGTCACACCGGCGTCAAGCATCCGCTTTAACATCGCAGTTGTTAACTTCTCAGAAGCGCGGCCGAAGACCATTCCCGTCTCTTCATCGACAATGTCTTCCGCGAGGATCTTACCCACAAACTTGGCAAAGTCACGGTCTGACTTAAGCTTCACACGATGGGTGCTAAAGAACTCCTCGATAATGTCTGAATCTTTAGAATAACCAAGGGTTCGAATAAACGATGTCGCAAGCACCTTACGCCGTCGCTTCTTCTGATCGACAAAGATGTAAATCAAATCGTTGATGTCAAATGCAGACTCGAGCCAACTTCCGCGATAAGGAATGATCCGGAAAGAATAGAGGATATTTCCTTTAGGGTGGCGAGTTTGCTCAAAGCAAATTCCTGGTGATCGGTGAAGCTGAGAAACGATCACACGCTCTGCTCCATTGATCACAAAGGTACCTGTATTTGTCATGAGTGGGATGGTTCCCATATAGACTTCTTCTTCCTTAATCCCTGTCTCATCAGTTAGACGAAACTTGGCGCGAAGTTGAGAGTTATATGAAATCCCACGTCTAATACACTCTTCTGGAGTGTATTTAGGCACTCCGAGGTCATAGCTGAGATATTCTAGGCAAATCTTCTCATCATAAGACTTGATTGGGAAAATTTCGGTAAACACTTCTTGCAGACCAATATCTTCTCTCTCGTGGGGAAGTTTGTCTGACTGCAGGAATTGACGATAAGACTTAATTTGAACCTCAATTAGGTTCGGTAGATCAATTATCTCTTCTCGATCATGAATGCTTACTCTATTGGGTGCTTTCTTAAGCATTGCGTACCCCTTTACTTAAGTTTTGGGTATTTGATATTTGGGCAATTAATTCTTTGGGAAATCTCTTTGAATCGGTGTACTTGTCACAAAATATTTCCAAACAGGAGCAACCGTCAGTAGTCATATACAGAATTGCGTTTGGGAATGGGTTGTTTTTCATTAAGTGGTCGTGACCTTACAAATCGTTAAAGAATATAACTTATTACAAATTTATTGTATATGCAAATAAGCAGACCCCCATGCACACCCATTTCCCACCGGGAATTGGAAATGTACTAGGGGAGCTCTGCTCAAGTGCTGTGGGCTGCATGCCGAACTTATTTAAGCTCGACTTTCGCTCCAGCTGCTTCAAGTTTCTTCTTCATTTCTTCGGCTTCAGCCTTAGGTACACCTTCTTTCACTTTAGTAGGTGCTCCTTCTACAAGCTCTTTAGCTTCTTTAAGACCAAGACCTGTGATTGCGCGCACTTCTTTAATTACGCCAATCTTTGAGCTACCAGCATCTGTTAGCTCAACGAGGAATTCGGTCTTCTCTTCTGCAGCTTCTGCAGCAGCAGGTGCTGCAGCAGCCATCACAACGCCGCCTCCGGCAGCCGCTTTCACATCCCATTTTTCCTCAAGAGCTTTCTTGAGCTCAGATAGCTGTAGTACTTTAAGGTCGCTTAGTTTTTCGACTAGTTCTTCAATTACTTTTTCACTCACTTTAGATACCTTTCTTTGTGTTATGATGTTTTTTCACTTTTTTGATCGACGCAAGAAATTACGCTGCTGAGTAGCGCTTCGATGACTCCCAATGTCTGTGCCATTGGAGCCTCAAGCATACCAAGAATCTGAGCACGCATTTCATCAAGGCTTGGAAGTTTCGATAGAGCTTCCGCTTCGGCTTTGTTGTAGTTTTCATTCTCAAATTTTGCGCCTAGAACTTTTACGACTCCTTCGTTCTCTTTGCCATACTTAAATACAGCCTTCAACGAATCGAGGAAGTTGTCTTGACTCATTGCAATCGCAACGTGCCCTTCAAGTTCTGATAATTCAAGAGCGATGCCCTTTTGCTCAGCTGCTTTCTGCAAGAGTCGCTTCTTTACAACGTAGACTTCCCCACCCACAGAGTTGAGGTGACGGCGGAAGTCGTTAGCTTGATTAGACTTCAATCCAGTATAGTCTAGAATTGCAAAACCAGCATCAGCATCGATTTTTTCTTTAATGTCATTTACTAGTAGTGTGTTTACTTCACTCATTTCAATCCCTGTCTAGTCAATTTTACTCAAATCAATCTTAATTCCAGGGCCCATTGTCGAGGCAACGCACACCTGCTTTAAATATGTTCCCTTTGAACTTTGTGGCTTCATTCGCTTAATAGAACCAAGCAGATGCTCAAAATTCTCAACCAGTTGCTCGAGGCTAAACGATTTCTTCCCGATGATTGTGTTGAGGTTAGACTCTTTGTCTACCTTCACTTCCAATCGACCAGCAAGCACTTCAGTCACAGCCGTTGCAACATCAGTTGTGACTGTTCCAGCCTTCGGGCTTGGCATAAGACCACGAGGTCCCAACACCTTGGCAAGAGGAGCAAGCTCTCTCATGCAATCTGGAGTCGCAATCACCACATCAAAGTCGAGCCAGCCGCCCTGAATCTTCTTCACAAGCTCTGCATCACCAATGTGTTGAGCGCCAGCTTTCTTTGCCACATCAATATTGTCTCCTTTCGTGAAGACAACAACTGTACATGCCTTTCCAGTTCCGTGGGGTAGTTTTACACTGCCACGTACCATTTGGTCTGCCTTCTTAGGATCAACTCCCAACTTCATGCTCACTTCGATTGTCTCATCAAACTTGACAACAGCTGCACTCTTTATCACCTCTAGGGCCTCTTTCGGAGCAACTGCATCTTCTCTTGAGCTTTCCTTTTCAATTTGCTTCATTCGCTTTGATAACTTGACCATTACTGCCCTCCTTCGACAAGTACGCCCATTGAGCGGGCAGTGCCTTCTACGATGCGCATTGCGGCTTCAATGTCGGTTGTGTTCATATCACACATCTTTGTCTCTGCGATCTCTTTGACTTGCTGCTCTGAAAGTGTTCCCACTTTGTCTAAGTTTGGCTTTGCTGAACCTGACTTAATTCCAAGCGATTGCAAAATCAATTTCGAGCAAGGTGGCTTCTTGGTGATGAAGTCAAATGACTTGTCCTGGTAGACATTGATCACTGTCGGTAAGACGTTTCCTGCTTGATCTTGGGTCTTTGCATTAAATTCTTTACAGAATCCCATGATGTTAATTCCAGCAGCACCGAGCGCAGGACCGATTGGTGGCGCTGGGTTGGCTTTACCCGCTGGGATGTGTAATTTAATTACTTTTACTGGTTTCTTTTTCTTTGCCATCTCTATTTCCTATTAGCAATTAGTTCTTTATCGAAGCTGACTCTCTGCTAGTGTTTAATCTTGACTTACCTTTTCAACTTGTGCAAATTCGAGGTCATCGACTCGGGTATCCCTTCCAAAGATGGATACCACAACGCTTAATAGCCCCTTATCTTGGTTGACAGAAGTGACTGTCCCTGTGAAGTTGACAAATACACCTTCTGCAATCTTGACGTTGTCACCCACATTAATATTGTATTTGGGAACGACATCGTCTTTCTGCTCTTTCACCTTGTTAAGGATCTCATCAACCTCTTGCTGCGTGAGCGGGGTTGGCTTCCCTCCTCCTAGGAAGTCGATCACTCCATTGGTCTCCTTAACATAGCCCCAGGCATCATCGGACATTTCCATGCGGACCATGATGTAGCCGGGCCACAACTTCTGCTCCTTCACAGCCTGCTTCCCGCGCTTCACCTCAGCGATCAGCTCGCTTGGGACGAGCACCTCTTCAATGGCCTCGAGCATCCCATTTTGCTCACGATGATCGAGCAAAGCTTTGCACACTTTCCCCTCGTGACCAGATAGCGCATGTACTACATACCAGTTCTTCATTCTCTTTCCTTAAGCTATCGAATAAAAATTTGTGTTAAGTGGTGTAGCCCTGAGAGCACCCCGCGAATCATCAAATCTGCAAAATAAATACCAAAACCAGCAAACAGAGTAACTAAAAGGACAACTTTTGTCGACCTAATTAATTCATTTTTTTTCGGCCAAGTGATTTTTTTCACTTCTGACTTGAGTTCGGATATGTAACTGGAGGACACTTTTTCTTGTTTTTCCTCATTTGTTTTACGAAGGATGCCTATACGTTGAGCCACTGTATATTCCTTTTTTTACTCAAATAAAAATCGGGCAAGGAGGGTTTCGAACCCCCGACCTACGGTTTTGGAGACCGGCGCTCTACCAGCTGAGCTACTCACCCACATAATAAAAGGAGAGGAAGCTCATCACTTCCTCTCCTTACCATCGAATTACTCGATAATCTCAGTGATAGTACCCGCACCAATCGTACGGCCACCTTCACGAATCGCAAAACGCATACCGTCTTCCATTGCGACAGCAGTCAATAGTTCACCAGTCAACTCAACGTTGTCACCTGGCATAACCATCTCTGTGCCTGCAGGAAGCTCAACAGTTCCAGTCACGTCTGTTGTTCTAAAGTAGAACTGTGGACGGTAACCTGTGAAGAATGGCTTGTGACGACCACCCTCTTCTTTGGTCAATACGTAGATTTGACCGCGGAACTTCTTATGTGGCTTACATGTGCCAGGAGCAGCAAGAACCATTCCACGCTCAACAGCTTTCTTATCGATACCACGAAGAAGAACACCAACGTTCTCCCCTGAGCGGGCTTCGTCAAGAAGTTTGTTGAACATTTCAAGTCCAGTTGCAACTGTTTCACGAGTCTCACCTAGACCAACGATTTCAATCTTATCGTTAACATTGATAATTCCACGCTCAACACGTCCTGTTACAACAGTACCACGACCTGAGATTGAGAAAACGTCCTCAATCGGCATTAGGAATGGCTTGTCAACTTCACGCTCTGGAGTCTCAATGTGACTATCAACAGCTGCCATCAAATCTTCGATTGACTTGACATACTCAGCTTCGCCTTCTAGTGCTTTAAGAGCAGATCCGCGGATGATTGGGCAATCTTTGTATCCTTGTGCTTCAAGAATTTCGCTCAATTCCATTTCAACTAGCTCAACAAGCTCTTCGTCGCCAGCTGCGATTTGGTCCATTTTGTTTAGGAAGACAACGATGTTTGGCACTCCAACCTGACGAGCAAGTAGAACGTGCTCTTTTGTCTGTGGCATCGCACCATCAGTTGCAGCCACAACAAGAATCGCTCCATCCATTTGAGCCGCACCAGTAATCATGTTCTTCACGTAGTCAGCGTGCCCCGGACAGTCAACGTGTGCATAGTGACGGTTTTCTGTTTCGTACTCAACGTGTGATGAGTTAATGGTAATACCACGTGCCTTTTCTTCTGGAGCACTGTCGATTTCAGCATATGATTTACACTTGCTGCCACCCTTTTCAGATAGAACTTTCGTGATCGCTGCTGTTAGAGTTGTCTTACCATGGTCAACGTGACCAATTGTGCCGACGTTGATATGTTCTTTATTTCTTGAGAATGCTTCTTTCGCCATTCTTTTGTTCCCTCCGAACCGTTATCGTCTTTCTTGAGTTTTACACTAATACACCCATACTGAGTGCGTTTTTTAATTTTGCCCAGAATAGGGATTGAACCTACGACCCCTTCCTTACCATGGAAGTGCTCTACCGCTGAGCTATCTGGGCTAACTTCTTCCCGATTTGAGAGGCGTTTCACATTTGGGCACAACCACTCAAAATCGAATGCTGCTAGCATATTCTTCTTTCAAAAAAATTGCAACATTTAAGATGCAAATATTTACAAAAAAATTCGCCTAGGCTCTTTTTCTATAAACAACCCGACCTTTTGTGAGGTCATAAGGGGACATTTCAATGGTCACAACATCGCCTACAAGCACGCGAATATTTCGCACGCGCATCTTCCCACAAAGATGACAAATAATCTCGTGGCCATTCTCAAGCTGCACGCGAAAATTCATCCCTTGAAGGAGCTCAACCACCTTGCCATCCATCTTTAGCAATTCTTCTTTTCCCATAAATCCTGCTGAATAGTCAATTTGATCATGTATAATAAAAAATAGCCCATTATTCAGCCACCCTTTTCTTGCCAAATCAACATTTTCCTTCACTAAATGCCCCCTCGAGACCAAATTCGAAGTATTTAGTGACGACTACAACTCAATTTGCTACCCTATTAGGCTATGACAACAGAACAATTTGAAAAGCGCCAAGAGCAACTTCTCACCCAATTTGGCAAGTTAGAGACCCAAGCTCTCTACAAGGAGATTATTGAATTTGGTAAAAATGCCCCTCCCCTCCCTCCCGAATTCCGATCAGACGACCACCTCGTTGATGGATGCCAAAGCCTCCTCTACCTCGGCATGAGAGGCGATCGGGACCAGGTGCAAATTTACACCGAATCTGATGCGCTCATCTCAGCAGGGCTTGCTCGCATGCTCTCTTTCCTCTATGATGGGCTGGACGTGAAAACCATTTTGACCTGCAAGCCCACAGTGCTAGAGGAGCTCAACCTCTTTGCCCTTGTCTCACCCAATCGGGCAAATGGCCTCCGCAATCTCTATATTCAAATTCAAAAAAGGGTGCTTACCTTTTTGAAAAATTAGACTTTCTTTATTTGTTCTTAATGGGTAAAATACTCCCTTTTTAGCACAGGAGAAGAAATGGCTATACCAATAGAGTATTCAAGTAATAATTACATACATCCCCAAACACTTCTAGAACAGGCCAAAGGAGAATTTAACAAGGGAGTGGTTTTCCACGTTGTCGTCCAAGTTGCAGCTGTTGCGATTGCAGTAGCAGTTTTAACTGTGACAGCAATCGAGGCCATTATGGTCTTTCCTTTTGCTTTTTGCGCTGTTGTCCTACTCACTCCCCTCTACATGCAAGAAATGATCGTTCCCCTTCGCGCCGATATGGATGAGGCAAAAGAGAAAGTGACCATAATCAGTCAGCGGTTGCAGGTTTGGAATAGGCTCGAAGCCAACAACTTTGATGGCGTATGGAATGTGCTCGGTGATGGCACACATGTGGCATTACTTGACCTAACCGATCCTAATGGTATCGCTCAACGTAATGCACTTGTCACAATGCAGATTGCAGACGAGAAAATACGAGAACTTGAGACTGAAGTTGCAGATTTTGATCAAACTTATGCCCAACGAGCAAATGTCTTCAACCAAGCGCTTGGAAACTATAGCCTCGACCTAACAGACGAAACAATCAACATTGACTCTTTTGTAGACGTCTACAATGAGAGAGAAGACAAAAGACTAGAACTTTACATGAAAAAAGCAGAATGGGCTGTTGCAACTGAGCTATATAAAGATCCTGAAGGCCATAAAGCAGATGCTGCTAATCCTCCATCTTACTTCATCACAGCACCACTACCTGATCAAGCAGAAGATTTGATCACTTTTCAACCTACGCAATTTGTAAACATGCGCCAAAGAAGTGTGACTGATCTGAACGCGAACAGAGGTTTCCAGGTCTAATACCCAGCCAAGAGTTGGCCTCTTCCTTCGAGAGAAGGGGCCAACCCATCCACTCAGAAGAGCTTGATCACTTGAATACAGAATACATAGAGCGCAAAGAGAAATAGAGCGCCTAGAAGCACTACTCCACCAAATACTCGCCCCTTATCACTTTTCTTATAATAGTAACGCCCTGATGCCACCATCAGTACGGGAAGCATTCCGCTAATTATTGCATCTCCGAATCCCCCTGAAATTTCGAGTGCCTCAAGAAAGAGGGTAGGATATTGGAGGGTAAATACTAAGGTTGGGACAAGTACGCAAAGGACTAGAACAAGCACCCGATACCCTTTTTCCTTCATTTTAAGTAGATCTGAGAGGAAATCAAAGGTGGAGAGTGAAATCCCCAGATAAGAGGTAACTAGGGCAAAG
This sequence comes from Chlamydiia bacterium, assembly GCA_022601545.1. Taxonomy (GTDB): domain Bacteria; phylum Chlamydiota; class Chlamydiia; order Chlamydiales; family JAJACM01; genus JAJACM01. The sequence continues at coordinate 131,531 of JAJACM010000004.1, forward strand.
AACGCGAAATATTGAGCGACGAGCACCACTCCTGGATTCTTCACAAAGTACTGGAGAGCATATGTAGCGGGCAGTCCTGACTGCATAGTTTCGACCAGCCCATGTGGCCCCTCGGCTGGGACAGTGCCCAGCATTACCCAAAGCCAAAGAGCATAGACTAAAAAGGGAATGAAAGAGCCAATCACAACAGCAATATTAAGTTGTCGTCTATTGTACTTCAAATAGGGGGTCAAACTGGGGACAATCATTTGAAAACTAAATGAGGCTAGGATCAGGGGGAGGGTAAATCCAAGACCAGTCCATTTCCCCACACTCAAGAGCAAATCGCTCACTTGCCCCACTCCCATGCCAATCAACGCCACATAGGCTGCAATCATGGCAAAAAAGAGGATGGTGTTAATCGCCCCTAAAACGCGGGTTCCCAAGAAGAGGATTGAACCAAACAAGATCGCAAAGAGGCAGCTAGAAACGGGAGCGGTAAAAAACAAATATCCGAGTTTCTCAAAAAGTTTGTGGATGAGCGCCCCACCCGCTATATTATAGGCGACAAGGGATGCGTACCCCATAAACAGGAAGACCACGATACTGACAACTTCCCCCGGGCGCCCCAATAGCTTTCGGGCCATTGTGTCGAAGTGGGCCCCATCCTTAAACCACAAGTTTGCCTCTACCAAAAGCAGGCCTGTAAGCATCATAAAGATCCAGGAAATGAATAAGACTAGGAGTGAGGGATAAAACCCTATATTTGCTGTATCGAGGGGCAAGGCAAGCATTCCACCCCCGACACATGTTCCAGCGATCAAGCCGATTGCCCCGAGTAGACTCCCCTTACTCCCTTTCTCTGATTCTAACATTTATTGTCTCATGCGGTTTTCGTGTGGGGTCTATCGTAGCAAGATACCGCTAATCATTCAAGCGATTTCAATCAATCGATAAATTCTGAAATTTCTTGCGCCACCCCTTGTTTTGAATGGGTGTTTGATACTGAGCCATCTGCTGTCTCATATGAGCCCCACGTGGAGTTGGGGGAACCACATGTGTTTCCTTAGCCGCAAGCGGCAAACAGTGATCGACAACCGCTTGGGTTCGGATCAGCGTCAGGCAGATCTTCTGCTTGATTTGTTGAACAAATGGACTTCCACCCTTTGGTTGTTCGTCAAGAAATGCCTTGAATTTCTTAACCTGGTCAGCTACACCGTTCAAGTGTTCAATTGATGAGAGCGCATTAAACTTTCCTTCAATGAGCACAACAGCTGCAAAAAGATTGAGCTGAGCGAGAATTGGAATGATTGCCTCACTCGCTTTACCCCCTTTTACCATGGCAAAAAGCCCACTTAAGTCGATTAATATCTCCCGATGGGCTCTTGCACACAAAGCGAGATGTTCGGGCACCTGGTCCGCCGAACCTGGCAAATATGCATCCTTATACGCTGTTAACAATGAGTGGAAAAGGGCACTATGAAGAGCATACAGATACTTTGTGAGCTTTCCTCGATCACCCACTTGTATCGCTTGGAGCAAAAATCGACTCAGCCACTCATACCTCATCGGTAGTGAAAGGTGAAGTTGAAACTCCATCTTCCCTCCATTCAAGGACTTCCCTTGCCGATCAAACGCCTTCCATATCGCCTCCTCACTCAATCGAGAAAGACTCGTTTTGAATGCAGTACTTGCTTGATTGATCACCTCTAGAAGGGGTGTTTTAGTTGCTTCACTCCGACCTTCATCCTCGAGAAATTGAAGAATCTGCCCAAATATCGCTGGCGCCATGATTTCTTGACCAAGAAATGCGCCCAGGGTTGTGATTTCAAACTTTGCCTTTTGTACCGCTAATATAAGCTGAGAGAGGTCTTTATCTTCAGCAAACATCGCACGACTGACCGCTGTGAATAGGGTTTGAAAAGGTCCTTCAAGAACGCGTGATGAGACCGCTTGTGGCTTGCTTTCTTCGGCGCCCTCTAGCACAGGCGCTGCACCGGCTCCCTCTTGATCCATGACCTCTTGTATTGCTGTAGGTGACTCACCAACTCTTAACACTATCTACCTCCCACTTGACCAGCACTGGCGATTTCGATTTGTTGGAACTTTTTCTGAAGATCGGGCCAACCACTTACCTCAAAAGCAAGTGCTTTTGCTTGACTTTGGATGGATTCTCGAGCCTTCTCACACTCACTTGGACAGTTGGCATTTACGGTGGGATCATAATTTGAGCGGACAAACTCGACAACTAGCTCTGCTAATTTTGTCACTAGGTTTAGGTCAGCAGATACGAGGGGAGCTTCCATAAATTTTTCGAAAGTTGCCCCTATTTGTGTTCTTTGAGAAGAGCAAGCCGCCGAATGATCTGTCTCTTGAGCGCCACGCAAAATAAGAGGTTCAATCGAACATGTGCGTCCAATTGCCCCAGCAAATAGACTGATGATCTCAGACAACTTCTCGATGTGGGTCATATCACTCACTTGAGGTGGGAATTTGCTAAAGAATTTACAATAATCACGCAGTTGCTGAGCCTGGAGCAAACAACTCCCTGAAACAACATTTCCCTCGGCTCTGAGTGCTAAGAGCTTTTGATCTAACACTTCATGTAGCCTTGCTTCTGTACACTGGCCACATGCATCTCGCCACGATTGCTCAAAACCACTTAAGGTCATCGCCACAAATTCAGTTCTCATTGCCGGAATTTTTTCGTATTTAAGCAATTGAGCCACATGCCCCATAACAGGCTCTGAAGGTGAGTTAATGTCAAAAAGACTGCATATGCACTCCACCTCACGTCGAGCCCTTTCCAGCTTGCTTTTCAGCACCTCCTTCCCCTCTCCTACTGCATCGGGAATTTGTCGCACAATCGAGTCAAGCACACTGGGAAAATAGTTTCTGGTATGAAGAGAAAAGATAGTTGTAAACGGGAGGGGTTCAGTGGAAGCATCGGAGTCTTGACGTTCAAATGCAGGTGGTGTTGATGGTGAGGTGATAAAAAGTGCATCTAGGACGCAGGCGGCCATCTTTAATGGGCTCGTGGGCATGTGTTATCCTTTATTGAAGATTTAAATCATTGTTCTGGCGGAGGAGTATAGGGAGTCGAATAAATATTGACTAGGAAAAAGGGGTGATGAGTGAATTTTGAAGAGTGGTTGTCACTTCTACACTCCCCAACCCCCGTACGAGCACATCACACTCAAGGCGTATGCCAAAACTGTCGAGATAGATACCCGGCTCAATGCTGTAGAGCGCCGGGAAATTGATGGGTCGATCATCTACTGACTCAATTGAGTCAAAATTTGTCCCCCGCCCATGACATGTATCAAAAATATGATGACCTGTTCTGTGGCAAAATGCCCTGCCAAATCCCCCTTTGACAATGACATCCCGAACGGCTCGATCCACCTCTTCTCCCCGAATCTCCCGCTCCTCACTAAGGAGCCGAAGCCCCGCATCTCGCGCCTTGACTACCAGATCAAATGCCTGCTGCACCTTTTCTGGAGGTCTCTTTCCAGTATAGCCCATTTCAGTCACATCGGCAAATACCCCATCTGGTCGGTCTTTTTTACACCATAGATCGATCATCACTACCTGATCAGGCTCAAGTCGAGATCCCCGCCCATCTAATTCATAGTGGGGATTTCCACTATTTGGCCCAAAAGCGATAATGGGCAAGTGCTCAGTCACACATCCGTTCTGGCTGAAATGGTCTAGAATGAGCTCTTGAAAATCTTTTTCGTAGAGTGGTTTTCCGCTCCCAATCAATTCCCAACACTGATCAAGTGCTTCTCGAGTGACCAGAGCCGCTTCCCGATGAGAAGTCAATTGCTCCTCGCTCAGGGTGGTTGTGAAAGGTTGAATCACCCGATCTGAGGAGACTATCTCAACCCCCTTCGATCGAATCCAATCAACTAATCCCCCATCCACCAATGAAATCGAGGGGATATTCCCCTCTGATGAATACTCCATTGCCACTTTTTTATGGCGAGCAAACCACTCATCAAAAACCCCATCACACTCAGCGCGCGAAGAATAGTATCTCCGCTTCCCAGGTAACCCTGCCAGAATATGGGGCTCAACACTGGCGACTAATAGTTCAGCCTCTCCATCTGCTGGAATGAGGAAAAAAGCCCGCCGCGACACCTTTTCATGGTGGTCAATCCCCAAAAAGTTGCGCCCAACACCATTTCGACCGCCAATATCGGCCATCAAGTAGGCGGATATCCCCACTTCTTTCAGCTTCATCTGAACGGCTTCAATAGTTGCTTGCATATCGATCCTAGTGGTATAGACATTGAATGATGCTCGATGCGCTTGCAATCTGCACCATCTGAAAAGGGTCTTTGAGCCTTTCGATCAGAAAAGGAATTGAGTCCCGATTGCCGATTCGCCCCAGCGCCTCAATAATCTGAATCTTCTTTTCCCAATCCACCTTCTCATAATGTTTGATGAGAAATATGGCGACATCTTGATCCTTGGCAAACATGGCAAGAGCAAAAGCTGCCTGCATGGAGATATTCTCATCTGGATCATCGAGACACTCCTTGACCAGATCCATCGCCTCTAAATCCCCTTCTTCTAAAAGCATCATATTAGCAGTTGCCCCCACCCCAAAGATTCGGTGGGCCAAAAACTCCTTAATGATCTCTTTAGCCTTGGGGTATTCCAAGACAGCAAGCAGGTTGAGTATCTGTAGCCTTGCCAACTGGTCAACCATCTCCACATAGTGGGGCATTCCAGAAAGGTGTGAGACTTCACTCGGCAAAATCACCCCTACCATTGGGTGAACCCCCGGTTCAATCATCACTCGCCCCCGCTCACGGGTCAAAAACTCGTGAAGAAACTCCGACGCCGGCCCAACAAAAGCGCGTTGCTTAAGCAGTCCCATCGCCAAGTTGGCCTTCACATATAGATCACTTGCCTCGTAAAAAAACTCTATTCCCTTCTTGATCGTCCCCTCCCCGCACATGCCAAGACAGGCTGCTGCATACCGCCTCACACGGGGTTGGTGCGAGGTCATCCAGCGGGAAAAGGTCTCCTGACAAACCCCTTGATCAAAGCGGGAAGCAAGAGCTGCCGCAGTCAAAGCCAAATAAGGGTGATCATCGCGCGCAAGGCTTATTACTTTCCCTTTGAACTGCTCGAGATCTTGACTTTTTAAATCAAGCGTGGTCAGACTGCAAAGCGCCTGCAACCGCACATCGAGTGAGGGATCATCTAACATCTTCGTCAAGTCGGCCACCTGATCGGTCATATCAAAATGTCCAATCAAATTCACCCCCAACTGGCGCAGTCCCGCCTTCTTGCTCTTTAACAACAAGTCGAGTTTATGCTCATCAATCTCATCGTAAATCATCGCAAGCGAATGAATCGCGCTCCCCTTTTCCTCATGGGTCGAGCGAAAGTCACTCACAATCCGCTCAAGTTCTTTGCGACATTCAGCAATGCGCAACTCACCCACCGCCCGAATTAACTCCAAACGGACGAAGTAATTGCTCTGATTTTTGAGCATCTCACACAGTTGATCTTGTAACTTCTGATCCCGATACTGCACCGACATCTTGACGCTAATTGCCCGAATCTGCGCATTGCGCGATTGCATGCCGCGCAAAATGGCATCAGTTGCCCGCGAATCATGCGTAAAGTAGGAACCAATCAAACAGAGGGTCTGGGCATAATCGGATCCAGTCGCATGATTTTGGATCATCCCCCACGCAAGCGATTCGATCATCGAAAAGTCTTCTCGCAAATCAAGTGGCTGCATCTCACATCGCTTTTCATAAAGCTCGAGAGCCTTGCGCACCTCGCCACTTTCAGCAAATGTCTGCACAACAATTTTCAATAGCATCGGGTCATTTGGATAGAGCTGCAAAGCCAACTCCCCTTCCTGAATCGCCCCATTGTGATCCCGAATGAGCAAGTGGGAGCCAAGCCGCTCAATCGCTTCTTTTTCCCCTGTCAAAAGCTCCCCAAAAAGAGGTAAGCTCACCACCATCGTAGCAAGCCAATATTTTCCTAAACTATTCACCAATCGTACTCTCGTCCATTTTCTTTCCCGCCAGTAAATGCAAATGCATATAAGGGACTGTCTGCCCCCCATCTCTTCCCACATTCATGACTAAGCGATACCCAGAACCTAACCCCACCTTCTTTGCCACATCCCGTGCAGTCAAAAATAACTCCCCCACAATCTCACAATCTTCATCCACCAAATGATCTACCGAATCAATCCGTTTACTCTTTGGGATAATCAATAAATGGGTGGGCGCCTGTGGGGCAATATCCCGAATCACAAGCACTCGATCACTCTCATACACCTTTTCACATGGAATTTCCCCAGCAATTATCTTCTCAAATACCGTCACTTCACTCATCTAACACCTTCTTTAACGCCTTTTCAACCGCTTCTCTATCGCGCCACATTGAGATAAATCGCCCCTTGTGACAAAAAATCGCCCCAGGAATTCCACTCGCCTCTTCAAGCTCAGCGCCCATCTTTCCCGCCCACTCCTCAGGAAGAGGAGTACGCACCGCCATCCGCTCGGTCAAAGAAGGTGGAATCCCCCTCAGCTTCCACTGCCCTTCATGTGCCGGCATAATCAAAAACTCAGCTGGATGCTCCTCCCCTCCCATATCAAAGAACAACTCGAGCCAGGGAATATTCCTTTCAAAAACAAGCACCCTTTCCCCTTCGCTCATCGCACGCGCTACAACTTCTCGACAACTTTCGATATACTCATACCGACCAATCATCCGCGCCAAGAAATCCCGGGCAAAATTGAGTGCCAAATCAAAGCACCGATCCACCTCATCACTGCTCGCTTCCGGATCGGGAGGAACAAAACTGGAAATAATCATCGAATAGGTCGCAAAGCCATAAAGAGGAGTGAACAAACCATTGTCAATCTGATCCACCCCATAAATCCAATGGCCCCGCAAGTGCTCATAGAGGGGATCATCAATCACCCCCTCATCGCGTAAGAAGAGCAGCACCATCCCCGCACTACTCATCTCACCCTCATAACTACTTTGATGATGATCAAATAGCCGCCGTTTCGAGTCATACTCCCCACCCACATCACAAACAAATTCACACTCGGCAATCCGCTGAGCATCTCGCGTCCGAACAATACGCCCCTGTTCAACCAACCCAAAGTGAATTAAGAGCGCACACGCACTCACTTCATCTGCATGAAACGTCCCATTATGAATTGCAACACTCTTCTTTCCAGCCATACCTAACGAATACTACTCCATCGAAAAGGCCATAATAAACCATGCCGAAAAAAGAGACAAGAGATGATCTCATAACCCCACAACCCACCTCATCTCAGCAAGTTATGAACAATCCAACCGCCCCAATTTAAAGATCCCATTTAGAGCCCATCCCAAAAAGCCTCAAACCCGCGTCAAATCAGCCCAAAACAAAAAGACCTCCGAGTATCACACCCGGAGGTCAAACCCCAAAATCGCCTGCTAACACACACGATTTGAACAATTTATAGACAACTTCTCAACAATCTTTCCACAATCGACTAGGAGGTCTGAAGGCTCTCGTTTATCGCTTGTAGAGCTTCAAGTTGATCAGGACGAAGTTTAGCCGCCAAATCTTGAACTGCCAAGAACTGTTCAACTGCATCTTTATCAAATTCTCCACCCGCTTCAGGTCGCAATCCAGCCTCCCAAAGCTTAATCAAAGATTCTGCATGCATGGCATAATGGTTTTCCCTATCACTTGCTTGCTCAGTTGCACGCTCACTACCCACACGATCAAAATCATTCAGTTCTCGTAAACAGCTTCCTATCAACTCAATACCCTCTGACTGTCTACTTCCACTGAAGTAATTCCAATCGACCAAAAACCCTATAACAGTAGCATTTCTAGGTGCTAAATGTTGAATCAAATCTTCCCTTTGCAAATATGCAATTAGCTTATGTGGGGATGAAACCGATTTTAGCTTTTGGTGTTGTTTGACCTTTGCGTCATCTAGATCTTCTTTTAGATATCTTATCTCTTGTGCATCCTGCTCGCTTGCTAATTGTTTCACATGTGATTCAATCACCTGAAAGTCTGCTGCCACACCCATGAATTCATTGATCGCCATCTCGATATGTTTAATCTTTACTTGTGGCACTCCACTCATTACGTGTTGTTGATAATTGTCTATCCCTACTTTTTCACGGGCATTTTTGATCGATTGCCCCATATTATACAGTAGTTCACTATTGAACCACTCAGCTACCTGAAAAACTATCTTTTCAACCCAACCCGGGGGAGGTGTACATTCTTCCAAAGACTTGTAGTTTGTTACTGGTAGTTGGTCGCTATCAATTTCAGCTGAACTAACCGACCCTGTTGGAGAGTGCAAACCTCTTGTACTCGCATCAGACAAAGGTGTGAGCCTGCCCGCCAAAGGAGAGGATGCACCCGAGGCAACCTCATCAACAACTAGAATTGTTTTGTGATGGGGGCTTTGGGGCTGGCATGTAGATTCGATGACAGCGAGCCTTGTCGCCTCTGCACCTGTGATAAAAGCTTCTACACTCATATTTCACCTATATAATATTATGCGTAACATATTAATTATAACTAATTTTGGATTGTTTGTCAATTAATTTAGGTTAATTGCAAGTTGTTTGATATGAATGATTTGAGATTTGGGGTTGTGGGATTGGGAGGGGTCTGGTATGAAGGAGGGATTGGAGGTCGTGATGGTCAACCCCTTCTTTAATCAACCGTATGACTTAATGAGCCCGGATGGGATGATTGAGACGATTGTGCCGCGGGAGGGGGGTGTTTATGAGGCTGTGGTGGTATTTGACGATATCCCTCACTATTTCAAGGGGTTCGATTGTGGGAAAGAGCATGTGATGTTCAATTTGCGCAGCAGTGTGGGCCAGGTGGGGGTGACGAGCCGGCTGTTGGATCTCGATTTAGTGAAGGGGCGTTTGATGGGTAAAGCTCGGGTAGAGCTGGTGGGGCTGACGGAGCCTGGAAGGGCGCTTTTGGGGCTACTGGGCACTGGGGCACGGATTGCGAAGTTATTTGCTGCATGTCCTGAGAGGCTGGTGCGAGATCCGGAGTATTTGACTCGGATGTATGGGAAACACGACCGGAATGGCTCTCCCCTCTTATCATTTAACATGGATGGGGATCATGTTGAACCGAGGATTGAGAGGACAGATGGACATGTGATTGCCTATCTACCCGTCTTGCCTGAGGTGTATAGGTATGACCCGGAAAAGATTAGCTCGTTTTTGCCCACCCTTGCCCTTTCACTGATGAAGGAAGGGGTGAGTGTCCGCTCATTACTCGGTTTATTGATGGAGGTGGATGAGGGTCAGCCCGCCTGCCCAAATGCGAGCGAGATGATTTTGCTCAAGACTCATCGATGGCAGCTGAAGACGATGTTTGCAAGGGTTGCTGATTATTGTTTAGAGGAGAATGTATTTCATACAACGGCCTCTCTTCATCAGCCTGACACGGATGGGTGTTGTGATATTTATGGGATTTATGGGGAGGGAGAAGATGAGGTGCGGACTATTCCGCATGAATTTTTCACTTTAGAGTATTATCGAGAGTCGGTTTACTTTTCTGATCGCAAGTTGTTGCAAGAGCTCTCTATCAATCCCAACGCGATTAAAGCCGCTTTTGAGCGCGCTGAACTGCAGGCAGGAGAAGTGGCGGCGACCTTCTTGGTCAAGGGTGAGCAACTGCTTAACTTGCGCAAGACCCACTGGATTCGCTCCCTATTTGATCCAAACCCTAATTTTCCAAAGCCGCCAATTAGTCGTCATGATATTCCAATTATGGATGCATCGATCGCCCAAACCCCTCTCTATCCCATACTGCAAGCGATAGAAGATGACATCATCACAAGCCAGGGGATCCTGCTCTCCACACACTTCCCCTCTCCCTATATGAAGCGATTCTTGTTGAGTGAGCGGGTACGGAGCTGTCTTCGAGCAATCTACTTCCTCTATCCCTCCCACCGGTATGGCAAATTTTTCTCCCACGACGATCGGGCCTTTTTGATGGACTTATCGAATAATGCGATTGATATCTTCTGGGTGATGACTGATGAGGATAAGTTGTTGCAGTATACGCCAAAAAAAGGAAAGGATTGTGGACTGTTTCTCCCACCTACTCAGATTGGACAGTTCTATGATACCACGCTCCTTGGAGTGTATGGGTCAGTTGCCGTCGAGGGAAACTTTGAAGAGGACCTCCAATATATTTTAGAGGGGCTCCTGGAAATGCGCAATCACGTGAACCATCCCCAGCTCTACCCTGACAAACCACTTGGGCTTGTGACAGGAGGTGGGCCCGGCGCGATGTGTTTGGGCAATCGGGTCGCAAAGAAGGTAGGCATTCTATCGTGTGGAAATGTGTGTGATTTCTCCTCTTCTTCACATAAAAATATCAACAAGGAAGAGCCCAATCCTTACTTAGATGGATTGATGACCTATCGTCTCGATAAATTGATTGAAAGGCAGGCCGAATTTAATCTCGATCTTCCCATCATCCTAACTGGTGGCATTGGAACCGATTTTGAGTACTCGCTTGAAGAAGTGAGGATGAATACAGGGTCGACCAACCCCCGCCCCATCATTTTGGTTGGGACAAAAGAGTACTGGAAGGCCAAAATTACCCACCGATTTCAACAAAACATCGCCTCAAAAACCATCCGGAATGCTGAATGGATCTCTAACTGCTTCTACCAAGTAGAAACAGCCGGTCAGGCACTTGCTGTCTACTACGCCTACTTCACAAATACTCTTCGATTAGGCCCTTTTTATGAGCCAATCCAAGATGGGTTTTATTCGACAAAGGAATTGATGGAGAGCAAAACGCTCCATCCTTACCCGTTTTATCATGGAAATTAGAAGCCCCAAGAGATGCGAATGGCGTAGTATTGGGAAATATCTTTGAAGAATTGCCCTTCAGACACCCCGTGGTGATACTCACCAAAGAGACGCACTTTTCGCCCCGCCCCATGGAGCTTACTCCACTCATATCCAATCTGAGCTGTAGTACTAAAGCGCCAGCCTGCACATTGCCAGTTTTGCACATCAACGGCAATAAATGGAGAGCCGTAAAGCTTGTGATAGTGGCTATTGTAAGTTTCAATGCGCCACTCTCCCCCATATTCTAGGTACCAGCGGTCAAGTGGATAGCTCTGATCACTATTGAGGATAAACCCAGGGCCAAAGTAGAGTCGCAACCCGTCTGCTGCCTGGCAAGAGCTCATAAACTCGAGTGCCTCAAAGCTTGGATTAAGTCTCACTACTGGTGGGTTGTTATTCATAAACTCATCCCCTAAGTGGGAAGAGATGTGATAAACTCTCAAACGGAACGACCAGCGGTCAAACGCCCATGTTAATGGAATGGACAAGATATAGTCGGTTGTGATCAGCTCTGCCCACTCATCGTTTGGAGCGTTGTCGGGATTCATATTGAAAACGCCCCATACACATGCGGCGATATCAATTTGAATGGCAGCATGCAATGGACCCACGTCGGTCCAACGGAAGATGGGGAAAATATCTCCAAGCGAAATGGGGATAATCTGATTGCCCAAAATATTGTCACTCATTCTGTATCCCACTGAATAGGTAATCTCGCGGGGATTGGCAATGAGTGGCTGAAAGAGAACCGAGTTCTCTGGGAACCAAACGCCATTTACGTAAGGACGCGCTTCAAATTGCTCGTTCTTCTTGAGCTCTTTATCGGGAAAGTCTTCGCCAATGTAGACTGCGCATACATCGGGCATATCTTCGACAAAGGCAATAATACTGTTTTTCACCAAGACGTTGTTGGGCAAGTTATAGAGATAGACATCAGTCCCCTCTACATAGACAAGCACTTCATACTCATAGTAATGAAGATCAATTAGTCCTTGAATATATCCAGCCTTATATGAGTCGGTCGCATCGGCTATGCGGTGCTGAGGAATTGCGTAGGTACGTCTGGCGACTCGTCTGCGTCGCTTTTTCTTCTCTCCATCATCACTTGCATCGCTCGAGGTAGCCCCATCACTTTCATAGACAAAGTACTCTTCCCACTGATCGTCAAAGTCACTTGACAACTCAGTTGACTGTGTCACTTCAAGTGGCTCTTCGCTTGCAAAAGAGAACGTGTGGGAAAAAAGGAGCAATGAGCCGATCGATAGGGCTTGCAGCGAGCTCTTTTTGAAGAAATGATACTTATCTGGGCAAAAGACCATTTGCTAGTCTTAACTCCTAAACACACATGGCGGTATCACCCACATATACCCTGAATTCACTTTTATTTCAAAAGAAAACTTGTTGAAAAATCTGCTCGACATATTGCTTGTCAAGAACCTCTTGCTTAGCTATACTTTGCACCATACTCCGTGGGGAGGTAGCTCAGTCGGTTAGAGCAGCAGACTCATAACCTGTCGGTCGTGGGTTCAAGTCCCACCCTCCCCACTTTAGATAACAGGGGTGAATATGAAAGCGCTTTTTTTCTTTTTTGCATTGATGTCCCAAATGTGGTGCGGGTGGTGCGGCGAGTCTACACACCCTTTTAACTATGATCTCCACCTCGAAGAGATTAGCCACGTTTCAGAAGATATGGTGAGTGAGCGTACCACGATTATCTTCCATGGGTATAATCAAAACTACCTACTTGGACATACCCTTTTTCAAAACGGAGTGCTGAAAGGACGCGTTGTCTGCTTTAACTTCCCCGACTATAATCTGGTTGAGCGCAAACTCAACGCAGAAGAACTCACCTTTGGCACCTTTGATGAACTCCTCCCAGCCCTTTATGTATTAAAAAAGTATGTGATTGATGAAAAGCTTGGCGCAGTTGACTTATACGGCTATTCAGCTGGTGGAGGTGCACTTGTTAATGTCCTAGCCCTTCTCAATTCTAATGAGCATGACGCAAAGCTCAAATCTGTCGGAATTGGCCCAATTGAAAAGCTCAACATTTTAAGTGCCATCCGAAACGGGCTGGTCATCTTAGATACGCCACTGAAATCGATGGAAGAGATTATTGCCTTTCGGGGGACAAATCCCGAATTTTCAACTCTTGCAGACAATTATAAGACTAATGACCTTCGCCCCATTGACGCTTTGCCAAAGCTTGAGGGAATGGGACTGAATGTGCTGATTCATTTCCAGAAAAATGATGAGGTGCTCTCCAATCGAGATGACAATTTGTTTATCAATACATTGATGCAAGTGAATCGAAATGGAACGAATTCCTTTATTATTGGATTTGATGGAGGGCACAACGTGCTCCATGCCTCACTTTGGCGTCACTACCTTCAGATGGTCCGCACCCTTGCCCCACCTCCGAAGAAAAGTATCTTATGTCTGAGGTAGGGATGGGAAACAAACGGTGCTTTGGGGATGGAAAACTTTTTTATGAAGAATACCACGACCGGGAGTGGGGCGTTCCAAGTCGGGATGATCGGCATCTGTTTGAGATGCTTGTGCTTGAGGGGGCCCAGGCTGGCTTAAGTTGGGAGACCATTTTGAAGCGAAGGGAGAGGTATCGCGCCTCCTATTACCAATTTAACCCTGTCAAGGTAGCGGCTATGAGTGACGGGGAGCTTGAAGAGCTTATTGCTTCAGGCCCACTGATTCGCAATCGACGCAAGGTGTTTGCGGCAAGGCAAAATGCAAAAGTATTCTTAGCCATCCAGGAGGAATTTGGCTCTTTTGCCAACTACCTTTGGGCTTATGTAGATGGTAAGCCAATTAAGAATGACTGGAAAGTAGCAAGCCAGGTGCCAGCCGAGACTGAGCTGAGCAAAAAGCTCTCAAAAGACCTCAAACGGAGGGGGATGACATTTGTTGGCCCCACCATTATGTATGCCTATATGCAGTCTGTAGGCCTTGTCAACGACCACCTGACCACCTGCCTTTCCTATTGAGGCTTATCTCGTTTCGGTGTAAACTTTCTCCAAAACTAATGGGGTATTTATGCGATTCAAAGCAGTTTTATCAGTTTTTCTCGATCTGATCGTCTCATTTATGGGGTTTGGCTATCTAGTGGCTTATCTGACAGGCAATTTGAAGAATGGAGGATTTGCCCTTGAGGGGGCTCCTGCTCTTTGCTTATTTGCCTTGATGATCGCCTATTTTGTGGTAATGAACAAGCTGGCAGGGGGAACAATTGGAAAGAAAATTTTTGGACTCAGCCGCAAAAAGGGTGAAAGTTAAGCTGGGGTAGGCTATATGTTTTTCTATGATTATCAAGAAGCGGTTTTACTTTTTGCGCCATGGAGAAACCACCCATAATGCTCAATCAATAGAGGTGGGTGGTGAGGTGGACTCCCCTCTCACTGAGAAAGGAAAAGAGCAGGCGCGCCAAGTTGCTCCGATTATTGATGCGCTTAAGCTCGGCTCTATTTGCCACAGCCCCCTGTCTCGCGCCAAAGATACGATGGAGCTTGCTACGTGTGGACATGCTTGCAAGCGATTTGAAGTAAGCCTCTTAAAAGAAGGGCATGTCGATGTCTGCTATCGGTTGATGGATTTAGGACGCACTTTAAAACCATGTGCTATTGTTAGGCAATTTCTCGATGAAATTACTGTTGGAATCAATGAAGCACTTATGGTAGAATCACCAACACTAATCATCTCACATGGGTGTTTTTTCAATGGGATATGTTACCTACTAGATATTGATCGTCCCGAATGGTTCTTAGACAACTGCGAACTAGTCGAGTTTACTCCTGATGCTGCCGGTAACTTTCAGGCCAGGAGCCTATACATCCCCCGCTAGGAGGAACTATGTTATCCCCCGATACCAAGTATCCAATTGAAAAAATAACAGACCAAGTGGTCTTTTTAAAAAACGATATCACAAATCCTAACATCATTGTTGGCGACTATACCTATTACAATTATGGTGATAATGGCACATCGTTTGAGAAGGAAAATGTCCTTCTCATCTTCGCCTGTCAGCTCATCATCGGAAAGTTTTGCCAAATTGCCAATGGCACCCGCTTTATCATGAGCGATGCCAACCATCAAATGGACGGCTTTTCCACTTTTCCCTTCTTTGTCTTTGGAATCGACAGCTACACCCCCAACCTCCCCCGCAAGGGAGACACCTATATAGGCAATGATGTCTGGTTTGGCGACCACGCCACCATCCTTCCAGGTATCACCATCGGAGATGGGTGTATCATCGGCGCAAATGCCACCGTCGCTAAAGACATTCCCCCCTACTCCATTGTAGTAGGCAACCCGGGAAAGGTGATCCGCAGGCGGTTTGATGATGAGACCATCGCCAAACTTCTCGACATCGAGTGGTGGAACTTTGATATCAAAACGATTACTGACAATGTCCAAGCCATCGTCGGAGCAGATATTGAAAAGCTCATGCAAATCAAAGAGTCACTAAGATGACACCATACACCTTCATCTGGACACCTTCATCTGGCAATTTTTCAAAAAGCAAAAGGGGCTATTTTTCACGATCTTTTTCCTCGATGCACTCTCATGGCCCCTTGAAATGATGTCATGGCTTTCTTCCCGACAAAGGCCCCTCGTATTAGGTGAGCCTTCTGTCATCGAGGATGACGAAGCGATCGGGTGCAGGTGATGGGGCTTGTATCGCGGCGAGAATGTGATGAGCCCCTAGGTATTGGGCTGAGGGAATTTGAGCTCCTGCTTCAAACTCGAGCTTTGTGATTTGAGAGACAGTTCGCGAGTCCCAAAGCTTAAGGGTGGGCTCATCAGCTCCTGTGAGGATACGGTGTTCTTTGACAGCAAGATCATTAATGGGCGCCGTGTGGGCACTTTCGGCTTTAAATGCGCCAAGACGGGCATCTCGTTCGACGTCCCAGAGGAGCATTGATTGATCGGTAGAAGCTGTTGCAAGTTGACGATTGCCGTTGAAAAAGCCAATTCCTGTGATGGAAGCGAGATGGGCTTGAAGCGAGTGAAGCTGTGATGATTCCAGATGATTCCAGATTCTAACTGTTCCGTCAACTGAAGAGCTCGCAATGCGTGGATGGTCGAGGCAGACGAGCTTATTCACCTGGGCTGTATGTCCCTCGAGTGAGGAATAGACGGCTTTACGACTTAGGTTCCACGCTTTGATTGAATAGTCCCACTTTCCAAATTGGCCTTCTCGCCTAGCCCCAGGGCCTGATAGGAGCTGCTTCTGCCCAATAGGGAGAAAGCATTGCATTTGGTATCGGTGGCCAATTGGGGTTTCAACTTGACCACTTTCAAGTGAGCAGAGCCCAATAGAGCCGGCTGTACGGCCAACCACAAGCTGCTTTTGATCATGAATAGCCATCGAAAGAACTGAGTCTTTTACAATTGGAACGCTCCACTTCAACCCCTCTGTTACCGAATAGAGCTTCACTTCCTCAGCCAAACGGACTAAGGCACCCTCCTCCCCCACCGCACACACTTGCTGAATTTCACTTTGTGGCTGCTCATACTCGGCCACAAGCGCTCTCTGTAGACTCCCAACGCTCATCATCCCTCCAAAGTGGGGACATCATACCAGATTGAGAATTAGTTGGCGAGAATCAATTTAGGCGGTGCGGAGGTCAAAGAAGCCGAGATGACCGTCGTTTTCTGTCAGCTCTGCACCTGTGATATGGCGAAGGGGATTGCTTGCTTCAAGATCTCCCCCAGTTCCGGCAATCACCTTCACATCGGAAACAAATTGAGCGCTGAGCACTGATCCGTTATTGACAAAGATTCTCTTACCTACCTGATGGGTGCGCATGTCCCACAACTTGATATGTCCATCACCAGAAGCGCTTAAGGCCATCTGGCGATGGGTAGAGACGTCATAGACTGGCATGTCATGGGCTCGTCTTCTCTTAGAGCCGGGCTCGGCTAAATAGCCTTGTTGGCGGCCTGTTTCAACGTCCCAAAGTTTAATCGAGCGATCTTCTGAAGCGGTTAATAGCTTACCATTGCCCGCTTTTGCTGTTGAATAGATGGGTTCCATATGGGATTGCATCATTCGTAAAGACTCATCCTGCTCGGTAGTCCAAACACGTACTGAGCCGTCTGTTGAACCGGTTGCAAATCGATTATTGGCAAGGGGTGTGACACTATAAACAGCTCCTGTATGCCCACGATGACGTGTTTGGACCTCGCGCGTAGCAAGGTTCCAAACTTGAACGTGATGGCCACATTTACCATAAAAGTGTTCAGGTCTCGGAGCTGATCCAGTCACTACTTGGTATGGGGAAATTGGGACTGCTGAGCCAAACCCATACCCATATCCCTCTTGAATCGAGTTGGTAACCTCACCCGTTTTGATGTTTTGGACTTGGAGCATGCCCCCAACCGTCCCTACTACTAGGTGACTTCTATCGAGTTTCGAAACGGCAATCGCTTCGGTCCCAAACTGGACTGTTTTCCGCTCCCGGAATTGGCCCAATCCTTCGTTGATTTCGGGGGTGGAATATAGGTTTAGAGTATTGTGAGCAACTGTGGCAAACTGCTCTGTTCCGAGAGGACATACCTTCCAGATACCGGGCGATTCATCTGTTGAATAGATTGCAGGGTGTGTCCCTTTAAGCTCTGAAACGGCCTCTCTTATCGCTAGTGTCCTCACGGTCTCCTCCAAGAAAAAAGAACCATTATACCACAGATTGATTAAACGTTGAACCGTTAAAGTAATTTTTATTTAAAAGCAGCGTTTCAAAACCTCAACAAGATTGACTGTCTCAGCGGTGCGCTCCTTTCCCCCTGGCTTATAGAGTGCAAGTAAGCGATAGCGGGAATCTAGGTTAAGCCAGCCCACACTTTTAAGACCATGACTCTTGGCCAGGAATTCGGGCAAAAACCCGACAAAAGAGGTCTTTTGAAGACTCTTGGCAATCAACGACCAGCTAGGCACTCGAGCTTGAATAGGAAGTGGTCGCTTGGCTATTTTTTTCCACATTTGCATAAAGGCGACTACCTCCATCTGATCCTCAGGGAGTAGAACGGGGGTGATTTCTGATTTAGGCTCTTTGGCAAAAAGATCAAACTTCCCCGATCCCAATTCAACCATCTCAACACCCTCCCAAGCCATGTTATCCAAGACTATGGCAATATCCGCCTCATTCTGCATCACCTTTTGATAGGCAAGGTCTGGGCGAGCAATTGTCACCTCAATATTTTCATGCTCTAGGGCAGTTGGCAAGAGGACACTTGCTATGGCATGGGTAGTCACAAGTCGGATTGGAGTCTTTTCAGCAGTCAGGGCAATTTCTGAAAGCTCTGCCACCCACTTTTCTAGTTGGGGGAGGAGCAATTTACCTTCATTTGTGAGACTAAACCCCTTTTTAGTATGCATAGAGAGTCGTTTACCGAGAGCCTCCTCTACGCGCTTGATAGCGGTACTCGCTCCACTCTGGCTCACAAAGTGCACTGCAGCCGCTTTGCCCAGATTCTGAAAATTAGCTGCGGTGATGAACAGCTCCACATCGGCGATTCTCAAACTGCGTAGATGACTCATATTCCTCCTCATTCAAAAAATTGGTGGCACTAGGTTAAATCTTTTGCTCCATTTTATTCAACCATAGTCCTTTAATATACATATCGAATATATCGAAGACAAAAATATTCCTTTTTCATGTAAAGTACAAAATGAATACGAATTATAACCGAAAACACTATTTTTACAGGATACTAAATGATTTCTTTTTTACAGTGGATAGCGAAATTTAATTTTGGGAACTTTGACCGAGAGGAATTTAAGAAATTCTTACGCATGGGAGTGATGTTTGCTCTTATTATTGGGGTCTATTGGACTCTTCGCCCTCTTAAAGATGCCGTCTTCATCCAACTCGCCGGCAAGCTCCAGCTCCCCTATGCAAAAACCATCTCAGTGCTCGCTCTTCTTCCCCTTGTGATGTTTTACACCAAACTTTTAGAAAAGCACTCAAGAGAGCGCATGTTAGTGATACTCCCCTCCTTTTATGGAATTGTCACCGTTATATTTGGCGTCCTTCTCTTATTTATTCAAAGCGATATCGATGCGCTCCAACAGGGAAGCATGGGAACCCGGATTTTCATTAAAGGCGTGGGCTATCTCTGGTATCTATTCGTTGAAAGTTTTGGATCCCTAGTTGTCGCCCTCTTTTGGGCATTTGCAACTGACACAACCAATCCCGAACATGCAAAAAGGGGATTTCCCCTTGTCGTAGCCATTGGACAGATTGGAGGCATTCTCTTTCCCTTCTCAATTGGCGGGCTACCCCACCGACTTGGACTCAAAACAGACTCCCTTTCAATCTTCTGCCTTGGCGGGCTCACCCTCCTCATCATCCCCATGCTCTTTTACTTTCTGAAAAAAACTCCCCACGAGCTCCTCGACTCGTTTGAAGGAAAAAATGAACAAGAAGAAGAGAAAAAGCAAGAGCCAGGTTTTACTGAAGGACTTCGCCTCCTTCTTAAACACAAATACCTCCTCGGAATCTTTGCAGCCAACTTCATCTATGAAGTGGTGGTCACCATCTTTGACTACAACTTTAAACTCGCTGCAAGTGATCAATTCAGAGGCGTTGCACTCACAAACTACTTAAGTATCTACGGCTCATGCGTCAACATTGTCTCCCTTTCTTGCCTCCTCCTTGGAATTAGCAACATCACCCGATTCCTCGGCATCAGCGTTGCCCTTGCCCTCATGCCCATTATCGTCACAGGAGCCCTTATCGGCTTCCTCACCATCGACACCTTGAGCTTTTTCTTTGCCCTAATGGTTGGCTCTAAGGCAATTAACTACGCCCTCAATGGACCTGCCCTCAAGCAGCTCTATATCCCCACCACACCCGATGTGAAGTTCAAAGCGCAAGCGTGGATTGAGACCTTCGGCTCTCGCTCCTCCAAACAGGCCGGATCTACCTTCAATATGATCCTCGCCCCCCTCCAAACCTCCTTTGGAAAGATTGTTGGCCGCTCCTACTATATCACCCTCAGCGCCATCTTCACCATCCCCCTCCTCGCCCTCTGGCTGGTCACTGCCCTCTTCCTGGGTAAAACCTTCCGAACAGCGGTGAAGGATAATAAGGTGGTTTGCTAACTGCCTGAAACTAAATGATATGCTCAGAGACCCTCAAATAATTAGTATACAGTCAACTAATATATATGTTATAATATTGTATTACTAATTCGGGGGGACATAAAATGTCATTACAACCACTTACAAATAATCCAAATATTAATTCAGAAGGGTCAAATGGCTCATTAACACATCTTGACGGTGAAATGGTGCACTCCAACATCTTTTCCCTTCTTGGATCACGAGCACTCTCTCAATTACGGGAATGTTCAAGAGAGCACCGTGCTATGACGATTCAATCGTTTAGAGCCAATCTGACAGATCATAGAAATGCGATGATTAAAGAACTCTGCAAAGGTTCAGAAGAACTCATTGAGTTAGGCAACACTTTGCTCGAAACTCCTATCACTGGTGATTCGATGGAAGCAATTACTCGATCGTTGTGTGAACAACTTCACCAAATCTGTGCGGCCACAGAAAATAGCGACGAATTCTACAGCCAACTACACACTCACTTTCTAGAATCCAAAAACTATGTGGTAATTACGACTTTTTTTCAACTACATGACAATGAAGAAAATAGAAGATGGGGAATAGGGAGTGTTCTAGAAATGATCTTTGAAAGCCCGAAAGAATTAGACCATATACAATATTGTGTTAAACTCATTAATATGATGCCTAATGACAGCACTCAGACTCAGGTGATGTGTAGGATGCAGATTGCTATTTACCTTGCTAGTTTCGGAGCGGAAGAAAAAGCACGGGCATTGATCCCTACGATTGATCCAAATAACGCGGATTCAGAGGAGAGAACAAACGCATTAAATGCAGTAAACCAAATTTGTGAAAGACGTCAGCAACTTGGATTACAGGAAGGTAAAATGATTACTGCTGAACAAATGCAATAGCCATCGGATCGTCTAATTCTTAATACATATTCCGAGGTGGTCGAGGAGTGAGGCGACTTCTGGCTGGGAAAACTGCGCCTTTTGGATTTGATTTTCAAAGGGGCTTATCGAGTAATTGGTAGCCCCGCAAAAGTTGGCCCCCTTTAAATTGGTGTTGTGGAAGAGGCTCTTCTGCAGGTCGGAGCCGCAAAACTCAGCGGTGCGCAGGTCTGAGTTGGTAAAGATGTTGTCGGGCATCTGGCAATTGAGGAACTTTGTCCCCTTTAGGGGCAAATCTGAAAAGTTACACCCCTTCAACAGACATCCGGTAAATTCGAGCTCGAGAAACATCTCTTCGAGCTTGGTAAAGTCGACCCCGGCAAATTTGCACCCATCGAAGCGGACGGACTGGAAGCGGCATCCGATGAATCGGGCCAGGCTAAAGTTACACTGCCCAAAGGTGCAGTCAACAAGGCGGCAATTTGTCAGCTCAAGCTGGGTGCAATCAACCCGCTCAAACTGGCAGTTGGAAAATTCACACCCTGAGAGTACCTCTTGGGTCAGTGATTCCCCTTCATATTGGGCGGACTCATAGAGGCCATTCGAAGCCAACTGACTCATTTCGCCTCTTCTTCCTCAATCCACTTGCACGCCAATCGATAGAGTATACTAAACACCTCATTCTCAATTTTTAAGACAATTTTCTGCTCACCTTTAGGGATATATTGATCCAAAAATAGTTCAGCTTCATGAAGTGCGGTTTCACCCACTTCAAGAACAAGTTCATCCACATTATGCTTTTTTTTCACCGCCTCTACAAATGCTGGTAAGACTTTTTCCGGGGGGGTATTAGGGACTGCTACTTTACACTTATTTTTTTTCATTATTTTTCTCCTACACTCCTGGTTCAGGATACTACTCTGAGCTTTTTTCGTATACGTGATACTCAGCTACTGTAGAAAACCCGAGATAGGAGTAGACTGACTTAGCCTCATCTGAGGAGCAAGAGAGGGTGATAAACCAGGGATCTGTTTGGATGGCTTCTTCTACGAGATGGTGCATCATAGTGGTCCCATACCCTTGCTTTCTCGCCTCAGCCTTAGTAATTAGGTTGAAAATCGCTGCACATTCATTAAAGAGGGCAAGTGAGCCTGTCACAACTGGCTCACCACTAGAATCAATTCCTACGTAGAGAGGGAAGAGTTTATCAATTTGCTCGAGCCGATCTGCCTGCCGCTCAAAAATACTCGCTGCAATTGAATCATAGGGACGGATGACAGCTGCAAAAAGCTTGAGGTCTTCAGGTGTCCGCACCCGTTTAATTGTAAGGCTCTGATTGAGTCGCTTAGGCTCGCTATACTCATCTGGTCGGAGGATCATGGCAGATTCAGTCGAATCGAGAGGAATGCCTAGCTCCTCTAGGATTTGTCCCATTTTCGCCTGGTTGGCATCTGGAGTTATCCAGACGGCAAAGGGGAGATTTTGAAGGGCAAATTGATCAACCTCTTTTGACAAAGCCTCTTTAGTCATTTCCCGTTTGGGACAGATGATATTAAACATGCTCGTTTTCAGACCAGAAGAGACGGAAATTGCCTCATCTGTTTCAGCTGCTGTCATCTCACTGTCGAGATTGGGAAGAAAGTAAAAGTTGGATCGCAAATTGGCTTGCATAGCGGCAAGTTCGCTTGGGCTAGAGGACATTCTACACTCCTTTTGCCCACGGTATCATACTATATCAGGGATTTTTATCCCATGTCTATTCTGTGCTTTGATTGTAGGGAAGAGAAATTGTAATCACTATCCCCTG
Organism: Chlamydiia bacterium; assembly: GCA_022601545.1. Lineage (GTDB taxonomy): Bacteria > Chlamydiota > Chlamydiia > Chlamydiales > JAJACM01 > JAJACM01. The sequence goes on from JAJACM010000004.1 coordinate 154,212, forward strand.
CCCTGGCTCTGATCTGGCTGAAATAGTTCCATTGTGCCGCTCGACAATTTTCTTACAAAAAGCAAGCCCCACTCCTTCTCCTTCTAGATTGGGATCTTGGGTCTTTTTTCTAAATAAGCAAAATAGCTCTTCATCAGAAATCCCTTCAATTCCAATGCCATTATCCTGGAAGTGAATTTCACACATTTCTTGTTGAGGATTTGCGACCACATCAATTTTGGGTGTTGTATCAGGCTTTGCAAACTTGATGCTGTTTAAAATTAAAAGGCGAAAGAGTTGGCCAATCATTTCTCGATCACACACAATTGACTCCATCTGCCCCACAACCACTTGGGCCAATGATTCCCGAATGATCGCCTCTAGATCTTGCACGGCTTCTTGCACAATTTGTCCCAGGTCTTCTCGATTTAAGTGCAAACTCTTAGTCGACAAAACTGAATACTCAATCACCCCCCCCACCAATCGCTGCATCCGGTCACATTGCTTCTTCCACTCAGTAAATGCTTGGGTGAGAGCCTCATCATCTATTTCAAGCAGCCGCTTTTTCATAGGAATTGCCGAGCGTTTCACCTCCCAAACTTGCTCCTGTAAAGTGGGGCCGAGATTTAAAAAGAACCCTCTTGCCTCCTCTTCCATAAAACGCACTTTTTGTGTTAAGTGCTTAAGCTTGTAAAAAGAACACTCCTGGGTGGAATGAGATTGATCACCAGCCTCATAAGCCCTCAAATCCATAAGAGAGGCTTGAACATGGGTCTGTCCATCTAGTTCAAGCGGATAAAGCCCTACCTCAGTCGGGTAAAACTCCCCAGACTTAGCAAGCACCTTGAATTTTCTCCCCTGCCCCATCATGATGGGCTTTGGATTCTCCAAATACTGCTCGCGAAATTGAACGTGCCTCTCTCTTACAGCTGGATCAATCAAAATTTCAACCTTTTGTCCTTCCATTTCATTTTCATCATACCCCAAAAAAAACCTTAGAGCCTGATTTGTGCCCACTATCACCCCATTTGGATCGACAAGCAAAGCTGGATTTGGCATCTTCTCCATTAGCTGAATATGTTCTTGATTATCCATTTTCTCTCATATCCTCTTGATTAACTTGTCTTGGGAGATTCAGGGTGAATTTGGTCCCCTCTCCCACTTGGCTCTCTACAATAATTGTCCCCTCATGCATTTCCACAATTTCCTTTGATATCCAAAGTCCAAGCCCGGTAGATGATTGCCTCCGATCATAATTCTTTGAAAACCGGGAAAACTTTTTGAAAAGATTGAGTTGGTTCTCTTTTGAAATCCCTTGTCCTGTATCTGAGACTGAGATTGCAACTTTTGTATCAAACCCAATCAGGCTGATTGTGACTTCACCCGATTCAGTATACTTGAGAGCATTACTCAGTAAGTTACCCACCACTTCATAAATCCGATCGCGATCCCCATTCAATTCAATATCTTGTGGAGGGAGTTCTAACTTTAATGCCAGCCCTCTTTCTTGAATTCTTCCTTCATATTCTCGAGCAACCACCTGAAGCAACTCGTTCAAACTAAAAGTGGTTTTTGTTAATTCTAATCGACCAGCTTCAAGCCGGGAAATATTCAGCATGTCAATAATGAGCTTTTGTAACCTCTTGCCACTTGAATGCTCCATTTCTATCAGGGAGCGTTGCTTGGCGTTTAAGGGCCCAAATTTTTCTGATAACAACAATTCTACCCCCTCCAGAATCACCGTAATGGGAGAAGAAAGCTCGTGAGAAACGATATTGACAAACTCACTTTTTCTCTGATCGGATTCGATAATTGCTTGTCGCTGGCCAAATCTTTCTATTGCATACTGAACTGATTTAACAAGTAGCCTTTGAGTTAGCTGCTCTTTAGTGATATAGTCTTGCGCTCCAGCTTCTATTGCAGAATCAGAGAAAATGGAATAGTCGACAGCTGTTACAATGATCACGGGGATAGTTTGAAATTCACGAGTAATGGTTTTACACGCATCAAGTCCAAATGCATCGGGTAGGGTCAGATCTAATAAGATGAGATCGAATGAAATTTCTCGTAAGAGTCTCATCGCTTCTTCAAGCGTTACAGCCTCATGAATTTCTTCGGTGATATGGCCTTTATGAAGCATGGACACGAGATACTCTCGATCCACTTCATTATCTTCAACAATAAGCACCTTATACCGAGTTTTTTTGTCCAGAACCTACTCCTCTCTGCCTGATTCCTCAACGGGATCGAGCTTATCGACATCAACCGAAACTAAAAGAGCCACTTCGGGAGCATCTCCATGGAAGGAGTCAGTAGGGTAAAGCTCTAGGTCGGCTACAAATGCGCGAGGCAAGCCGCTTTCTTCAATGATTGACCAGAGTTCCCCAATCGACTCGGGGTGAGGGCCTTTTGTCGTAAACTGGGCGTAATCAAAGGGAGGAAGAAAAGCCTCACTCAACCCTTCTGGTACCTTTTGTGAATCATCAACCTTATACCCAATCGTCGCTTGTGCTTGCACACCATCGGGGTTGTTGGGGTCAACTTGAATCTCCGTATAGAGGAGATAAATCATCTCATCTGAGTAGTTTGTCAGCAGCTTATCCACCTTAGCCGCAAAAAACTCGATCCAAAGAAGGTTGAGGTCTTTAGCAGCCAGCTTTTGGGGGAGCTGGATCAGGGTTGTCACTCCGATCACACGTGCTTCTTGTGTCACGTGCATAACAGTAATTTCCTCTTCTTCCATGCGAATTTCCTCTTCATTATCTCACTCAACCAGACAATAAAAAGGAAAAAAAATGAAGAATTAACCGAGAATTTTGCGAAAAGCTACTAACATTTCTGTATAGTCTTTATACACAGGGACATGGGGTGTATTGGGAAATTGGGCAAATCGAGTACCAATCGCAATCGAGCAGGTTCCCGCTTTTTCCGATGCATCGATCCCATGAAAAGAATCTTCTATAACCATTCCTTCACCAGGGTTAATTCCTAGCCGATTAACTGCCTGTTGGTATGGCTCCGGGTGAGGCTTGGGTTTTTCTACATCACATGCTGTCACAACAAACTCGAAATACGGACTAAGCCCTTGATGGTCAAGGATCATTTTCGCCTCCTCACGTGTGCAAGAAGTGACCACTGCTAGTTGAAATCGCTTGCTCACATAGTCGAGGAACTCGTCTCGTCCCGCTGGATGCCCTAACTCATCAAGTGATTGACTGAGGTAAATCTGCTGTTTGCTCCTTGCCAGCTCATAGGGACAATGATCGAGCTTGAGCTTTTCAACAAGAAGCTTTGCAAAACTTAAGTCATTAAAACCCACCAGCTCTTCTTCCTTAAATGGCAAGGAAGTAATTTTCAACTGATTAAATATCGCAACCCAAGCTCCTCTATGGAGATTTTCAGAACACACAAGCGTTCCATCGAGGTCAAACATGATCGCTTTCGCATTGTCTAATCCCTGTACCATTACTAAATACTCCCGCGTTAACTCCATTCTAACCGGCAGAGCATATTGGGTGCAAAGGAAATAGTGATTGAAATTATTCAGATAAACCCCTTAAGCAAAACCCATGGAGCAAGAATCTTCGCCCCCACCTACCCTCACGGCCAAATCTTTTTGCATTGCGCTTGCCCTTTGCATTGCCTATTTACTTGCAGGCATCGACTTTACAGCCCTAAACCTAGCCCTTGCCTCCATCCAGACCGACCTTTCCCTCTCCCTTGTCCAAATGCAGTGGGTAATGACAGGTTACCTCGTCCCCTTTGCTGCCGTCCTTATCGCTTCAGGCAGAATCGGCGACACCTTTGGACACAAAAAGACCTTCCTCACTGGCGTCATCCTCTTCTTTTTTGCCTCACTTTCCGCCGGCCTTGCCCAAAATGGACCCATGCTCATCACCTCACGCGCTATCCAGGGAATTGGAGGAGCACTCTTTTGGCCTTCAGTTCCAGCCCTTGCCCTCCACCACTTTGGTAAAAAGTGGTTTCCCATCCTCATGGGAATCCTCTTTGGTGCCCTTGGACTTGGAATGTCAGGAGGACCAGTCTTTGGAGGAATTATCATCGACAATCTCTCCTGGCGCTGGATCTTTTACATCAACATCCCCTTGAGCTTTTTCTCCATCCTTACCATTTGGGTAAGCAACATCAACCACGAGCTCCCCCAATCCAAAAAAGCCCTCGACTGGATTGGACTACTCCTTGTCACAGTCACAAGCTTTGCCATCATCTTCTCGATCGATGACTTTGCCAACTATGGGGCCGATAGCCCCCTTTTCTATATCGCCCTTGCCATCTTTATCCTTACCCTCCTTTGCTTTATCCTTCGCGAACTCAACGTTGACAACCCAGTCCTCGATTTCCGCCACCTCTCAAGTACTCACTTTAACCTCCAAGTCACCTTTCGATGCTTAGTCAACTACTCCTACTTCACCGTCCTTTTCATGACTACCTACTTCCTCCAATACATCTACGATCTCTCCCCACTACACGTTGGACTCCTCTTCCTTCCCATGATGATCCCCGTCGCCTTTATCTCTCCCTACATTGGCTACCTAATTGTCAAAATCGGCGGTCATATCATGGGACTCATCGGCACACTCATCATCCTCTTAGGTCTCATCATCCTCTCACTCCTCGGCCACCATGAAATCCACTCCCTCATCATCATTATCCCCCTCCTCCTCGTCGGCATCGGCTACAGCACCCTTTTCCCCGTCAGCAACAACGCGATCATCCGCTCGCTCCCCACCTCTTACGCCGGCATTGCCACCGGCGTCCTCTACGCCTTTATCACCCTAACTGGATCAATCGCCATCTCCATCGGCGGCCTCCTCATCCAAACAGTCGGCCGCAACTTCATTTGGACCCACATCAATGAGCAACAAATCTCAGTGACTACCGATCAATCAGAGCTCATCGAGTCAGTCATCAGCGGTGGAAACAGCATGCCCGACATTCAACAATCCTTTGGCATCCAATCAGAAGCCATCTACACCATCCTCAAAGATGGCTTTACCCTCGCCTACAAATGGAGCCTCTACATTTCAATTGCCCTCATTCTCATCGGCATCATCACCCTATCCCGCTGGGTCTTCTACAAAATGGAAATCAAAAAGAATGGGTCACCTAACTAACCCAATAAAGAAAAGCACTCAACCCCAAGTACAGCAAGGCTCATAAGCGCCAAAAAGACAATCAACCCCTTCTCTCCCCCTACCAACCGCTCACCCGTCTCCTGCCTCCAATAACGAGCAACAAAGCAAAGGCCTACCGGCAGTAGCCCATTGATCAGTGCCTCGCCAATCCCGCCAGCAATCCCAAGCGCCTTATCAAAAATTGCCGGATCATACAAAGTGAGGAGCAATGGTGGGACAAAAGTGAGCAGCGTCAATGCCACCCGGCCGGCCCCCTTAGCCCTAACACTCAGCCCATCAGCCAAAAAATCAACCAACGAAAACGCCACACCCAGCACAGAGGTCGTAATCGCAAAAAACGCAAATAAGCTACCGACCAACGGCAAGAATGGCTGCCCCACAACCTCTGCCAATGCACTTGACACAGGGAGCCCCTCATTCAAGGTGCTCGCCAACACATCCTGGGGAACCACCCCCATAATCAACCCCTGCCAGGCCACATAAATCAACAGCGGAACACTTGTTCCAATCACAATTGACCACCTTAACACCCGCACATCCTTATCAAAGTAGGTGACAAGCGAAGGGATCATATTGTGATAACCAAAAGCGCTAAATAAAATAGGCGTCGCAAAGACAACCGGACTCCATCGAACCAAACCCAAACGCCCCACATCGATATTGGCTACACCCATTCCAATCACCGAGAAGAGGGCAATAAACATCAGCGCCACCAACACTAAATTGACCCTATCAATCCACCGCGGACTTAACGCAACAATCCCACCAAAAATCAATGAAAAGAGCCCCACACTCACCCCAAACTGACCAATCCCCAGCCCTTCTCCCAAAAGAGGGCCACCTGCTGCCAAATAGGCAACCATCAAAAAGTAATACAAAAAGGCAAACAAGCCGCCGGCTGCCCATTTCCCCACTTTACCCAAGTAGTGTTCAGTAATCGATAGGAGATTGGCCCCCTTCGGCATCGCAAGCGACACCTCAAGAAGCATCAAGCCAGTCAGCAACATGAAAAGCCAGACCGCCCCAGAAATGGCCACCGCTGGGGCAAACCCACTTCCCGCCGTCACCAGCGGAATGCCCAACATCCCAGCGCCTACACTCGTTCCGGTAATGAGCATCGAGCCACTCAGAATCTGCCTAAACACTGAAGGTTTTTGAATCGCCACACTTGTCATGGGAGCGATTCTACCACAGATCTTTACCCACTGTCAATAAACGATTTGCTAACGAATTCCCTCACTCAACACCAACTCAGCCCCCTGGCTTGCCATCTCATCAAGTGCTCGCTTGACGTCTCCAGCGTTCAAATCGACACCACGCACCCCATCCTCGACTAGAAATACTCGATAGCCCAATTTGAGCGCATCACACACCGTACAAACCACGCAATAATCAGTTGCCAGCCCCACCACATATAGCGTATCGATACCCTTCCCTCTCAAGTACTCATGCAGGTCAGTTTCCACATCCCCCTTTTCATTAAAAAAAGGGCTATATGCATCAACTGCCTGATTCGTCCCCTTTTTTACTCTATAAGTAACCTGACAGGGATTGATCACGCTTGAGAGCTCTGCCCCAAGTGTACCGGCGACACAATGAGGGGGCCACTTTTCAAAACTGGCGTGCCCTTCTGGATGAAAGTCTTGTGTGGTAATCACTTCATCAAATTGAGGCATGAGTTTAATAATGACAGGAAGAATCTGATCCCCATCTTTCACCGCCAAGCTTCCGCCCGGGAGGAAATCATTTTGTACATCAACGATGATTAGAGCCTTTTTCGACATTTTGCTTCATCTCCTTAATCAGTGCGAGCTTTCTCTCGAGCAACCGCTTTTCGTGGTAGGTCCAATACTTGTTGGGATTATAAAGTCTGCGCGTATTTTCTGGGTAGTGACCCATCATCTCAATTCCCCGCCCTTGAATGGACTTTAGAGATGGCAACTCATACACCCTTTTTCCATCTTGTAAAATGGGGACGAGCAAATCGATAAATTCAGCCCCCTTTGGAATTTTGCGCGTGGAGGTAATGTCAAACTGATCGATCATTTCCAAGCTTTCATCCACCCCCAAATCTTCATCATAGATCAAATCAAACAGATTCACCCCACCCTTCATATACCGACGTGTTTGTAAACGACCCGGCGTAGTCATCTTTTCAATCTGCTCTGAGAGCTTAATTTTCAACGCCCATTCCCCTTCATTGCGCATAAAAGCAGACATTTTATAAACACCGTCGAGCGCTGATTGATCCCCACCCGTAACCAGTTGAGTCCCCACTCCAAAGACATCAATTGGGGCTTTTTGTTGTTTGATATCCCGGATCAAATACTCATCTAGCTCATTACTGGCCATAATTTGCGCATCTTTAAAGCCCGCCTCATCGAGCAAACGGCGGATCTCAATACTCAAAACCGCCAAATCACCAGAATCCAAACGTACCCCCTTCAACTTAAATTGGGGATCTTCCTGAGCCAAGCGAATCAAATTCTTAACTGCTCCAATAGAGTCATATGTGTCGATCAAAAAGTACCCACTCCCATGCGACAAACTATTATAGGCAACAAACGCCTCTTCTTCCGTATCGTGTGTCATGATCCAACTGTGAGCATGGGTCCCACGGACGGGAATATCGAATCGTTTACCCGCCATCACGTTTGAAGTGGACTGGCACCCCCCGATAAAAGAGGCCCGAGTCGCAGAAAGTGCTCCATCATATCCTTGCGCACGACGGAGTCCAAACTCAATCACCTCGCTCTCCCCTGCCACCCACGATACCCGCGAGCCTTTTGTGGCAATCAGGGTTTGAAAGTTAATAATATTGAGCAAAGGAGACTCAATAAGTTGCGCGGCGATAATGGGCCCCTCAACTCGAATCATCGGCTGATAGGCACTCACAGGAGTCCCTTCAGGAACCGCAAAAAGATCGAGATCAAATCGAAACTCCCGCAAATAGTCGAGGAAAGCAGGCTCAAAGAAGGGCTTTTTATTCACCCCTTGGATCGTTTTTAAGTAGGCAATGTCATCGTCAGAAAATCTAAAGGATTCAATGAATTGAACAAGGGTTTCAAGTCCGGCGCAAACCGCCACTTCGCCCCCAAAGGGCTTTTTTCGAAAGAAATGGACAAAACAGGCGCGTTGCTGGCTAAGCCCCCGCTTCCAGTAGCCATAGGCCATTGTCAATTGGTAAAAGTCGGTGAAGAGGGCGTACGATTGATCCATGATGTCCTTGTCAGATCTCAAAAGAAGCTTATGCCAGAATTAGGGACAACTCCTTCGATCCCGATCGCGTTGCTTCCTCAGCTCATCGATTTTCATGTTGAGGTTCTCGACGATCTTATCACAGTCATCTGCTTGTTTCAATAAGTTTTCCGCCTCATGTTTGTTCCCTTGCCCCAAAACCCGATCATAACGCGCATGGAGACGAACAGACTTTGCAGAATAGTAGTCCCGCAACTCCTTGAGTGACTGAATCTGTTGATTGATACTCTCGACATTACTGCAGGCAGTCTCCCGTCCATATGTTGAGTCATTACGCGAGAAAGCTGTTAGGATTCCAGTTAAGCAGCAAACCACAAAGAAGGGGTAGGCCCAGTAGCGTCGCATAAACTTTTGCATCACTCTTCTTTTCGCCTCCTATTGATTTGGGCGACATTGGGAGCCGGACTGACTCGATCTTCTAGACCCACCTCCAGGCAAACAGGGGGAGGGTTCTGTAATCGTATTGGGATCGCGTCCTTCGAGCTGGGCAATCTCTTTGTCTAGCTCGAGAATTTTCAGATCAATTTGATCCATTAAATCTTGTAGAAAACTCGCCTGGTTAAACTGTTGCCGCGCTTCAGTCAGCTGATTTTGCGTCTGCAGCCGGTTGGCAGAGTTCATCAGCGACTGCTTTCTCGCATAGAGCTTCGCCTTTTGATCACATAACGCATCCTTCCTCTCTTCAAGTGAGCGGATTTTAGCGCTATTATCGGTTGGAGGAGGAGCTTTTTGTTGAGGTTGATAGGTAGGCTTTTTTACGGGGGGAGGACTTGTCTTCTCGCAACCAGCCATTACTGTGCAGCTCACTGCAAGCGCCATGAAGAAAAGTGATCGCATTCGATACATCATGCCTCCAGTAGTATCGTATATTCGCACAATCGCATAAATGCAAGCAGATGAAAAGCATTATTTAGCCAAAAATCTACGAGAGGCTGCGCAACCCCCTTACCGATCTGGAGATACACCTTGAACTCCTATCAAAAATATGCTACCATCTGGGCATGCGAAAACAGATATGCGCCCTATTTCTCCTCGTACAAGCAAGCCTTTTCAGTTTTACCCTGAAAGAGCAACTCGAAAAAGCCCCGGTAGGTGACTATATCGTCACCCAAATTAACAAAACCTACTCGGTCATTGCCATTCACTCAATCGAAGCGGGGCGAGTCATCTTTGAAGAAATTGATATTCCACAGGCGAATCTCAAGCAGGTTAAGTCTGATTGGAAAAAGTGGGTAGAGGTTGGCGCACCTGGCCACTCAAATTGGATGATGTATGAGGTAGACCTTAACCAGGGATCGATTAATGAGTGCTACTCGTTTACCCGTATGTGTTGGGTCAAATGGAATGAGATTGACTCATTTCTCATCAATCTCCTTCCTCTTGCACTGCAAAAGGTGCCGCCCAGCCAGCAGAAAAAAATTGGGCCCGCCCCCATTGACCCCTCGTTTGATAACAGACGGGTCTGGAAACCCAAGCTCACCCTCGAGGGGAAAAAGCAACCCAAAGTGAACTTTGATGTCTACAGGGTGGAATGGCCAAGTGATGAAACACTCTTGTCGAATAAACAAATCGATCTCTATTTTACTGATGAAAGCGCCCCTTTTGCCCTTCCCTACTGGGTGCAAATTGGGGATGGGTCAGGAGCTACCTTTGTGGTTCAAGGAGTGGAAATTGGCCACGATTTGAGCTCGCCACAAACCCAGATGCCCAAGCGCATTCCCGAATTTGTCGGAAGCATCCACTTAGGCGAGAGTGTGATCAGCACCCAAATCTCAACTCCACACTATTTCAAGCGATTTCACCTCCACCTCATTGACCTTGACCGGACACAAGACCTTCCCATCAGTATCCCTTTTGAAATGAAAACAAAAGAACAGGGAAGAGATTTGCATGAACTAAATATTTCACTTGATGCAATTCGAGATAAGCTCATAGAAGGGCACCACTATAGCTTCATTATGTCAGTTGATGACGCCCCCTACTTCTCATTTGAGTCCTACGATCAGTTTTTGTGGAAAACTGATAAAACCTCTTAACACTATTCCAAGAAAATCCTATAATTAATGCATCAATCAATTGATGGGAGAAAAAAATTGATTTACACACTCCGGAAATCAACAGCGATTCTCAAAGAAATTTCCAAGCTCTATCGCAAAAAGTGTGACACTCTCACAGATACCCTCAAATACCAATTTAAAAGCTCCTTTCAAGATCTTGCCCATGCCATCGACGCCAAGGACCGCACCTCGGCACACGATCACGCCAAGGTACTCCAACAGCTCGCCAAGCTTCATCTCAAGAAAAATCTCCTCGATCACGCCCAGGAGCTAGGGGTGAATCTCTTATTTGCCCTTGTTGTAGCAGTGATTGTCCGTCAATCATGGGGTGAGCTCTATGAGATTCCCTCAGGATCAATGCGCCCCACACTGCTAGAAAAAGATCGAATCGTTGTCTCAAAAAATCAGTTTGGGGTGAATATACCCCTCCAGAACAAACACCTCACCTTCGATGATGACCAAGTTGAGCGGGGTGGAATCTTTGTCTTTTCGGGCAAAGATATGCCCATTCGGGATAACAAGCACCTTTATTTCTACCTATTTCCCGGGATCAAGCAATACATCAAGCGCATGATTGGCAAGCCCGGCGATACCCTCTATTTCTACGGTGGAAAGATTTACGGACTTGATAAAAATGGAAATGACATCTCCGCCCAATTCCACAACAAGAACTTTGAAAAGATTGATCATGTCCCCTTTATTAATTTTGAAGGGAAAAGCCTGACCAATCAAACGCCGACCAATGGGGTCTTTAGCCCCGTCTTCATTTACCAAATGAACGAGCCAGTGGCAAAGCTTGAGCATAAAGCCTCTTTGCGCGATCCGCGAGATAGTGGCAAGGTCCAAGGGAAGATGCTCACCCATACCGATCAAAAAGAGCTAGAGTACCACCAACTTTGGGGAATGGGCAACTACGCCTTTGCAAGGCTTATCACACCAAACCAGCTCGAGCTCCACCACGGAGCCAAGTCGGTTGAAAAAGCCCCTCTCTACCTCGAGATCCTCCACCATCCCTCCATCAAAACAGCCACCCTTGAAACCGATCTCTATGGCCGCCATCGACCAACCCTTGGTAAAAGCATCTCCATCCTCCCCCTCTTTGAAAACCACCTCAAGACCCTCTACCAAAACCTCTACACTTCCCGCTTTACTGTCAAAAATGGCGAAGCCTATCGAGTCGGTACGCATGAGAAAAAACAAAAGTTCCTCCCACCCCTCCCAGGCATACCCAATGGAACCTACGAATTCCTCAATGGAATTGCCTACAAAATCAATCTAGGTGGCGTTGCAACCAAGCTTTCAAAAGAGCATCCCCTCAACCAATACAACCTCGAAAGGCTCCTTGTCCTCTACAATATGGGCATCGAAGTTGACTCCCGCTACGAGCCATATGGGATGTTCCGAGAACTCCTCCCCTCACGTCACGCATACTGGCGTAACGGCGACCTCTATGTGATGGGGCAACCCCTCATGCAACAAGGATCAGAAGAATTAAATGCCTTTATCCAGGCAGAAAAAGCCCAAGCAAGCGGACTCCACACCCCATTCCTCGACCAAGGAGCGCCCCTCAATGCAGATGGAACGCTAAACACAGAATTGGTCAAAAACTACGGACTTACAGTCCCAGCCAATAGCTTCTTAGGCCTTGGTGATAACCACGCCGTCAGTCTTGACTGCCGCGACTTTGGATTTATTCCCCGCCAAAACCTACGCGGAGTGCCGAAATTTATCTTCTGGACACCAGGTGAGCGCTTTGGCCTACCCAAGCAGGCCACCTACACCCACATGAACAAGAACCGGGCAATCGTATGGGCCATCGGCCTCCTCTCAATTCTCGGCTGGTCACTTGTCAATCGGAGACTCAATCAATCGTTCATTCGGAAAATGAAGGGTGGTAAGCTTGACCTCCACCCCTCTAAGAATTAGTGCCGCTGACAAAAAGCCCTGCCAAACTCAATCGCACACTGCTCGCAAAGCCCCTGCCTATCATAAGCCCTGACCATTCGTATGCCGCCGCCGCTCGTAAAGCTCTGACTTCCGCAATTAGGTTTTAATTGCGGCGACCTTTTCAATTTGGATGACCACTTTCTGACCATTTAGATCCCACTTCTCACCGGCACAGACTGCGAAAGCAAAGTCGGTTGCGAGGATCTCGCGAGTGATATACTCGCGGTGGGTGGTAAACGCCTCTTCAAGAAGGGGTGAGTTTTCCATCACAACCTTTACTCGGTCAGAGACGTGGAATTTGGCATCGCGGCGCATGGTGTTGATCTTATTCACAATCTCCCGTGCCAACCCTTCGATTTCAAGGGCATGGTTCATTGTCAGATCAAGTGCTAGGGTGACATTCCTATCAACCCCTGCGACAAGCCCTTCTTTCACTTGGCGGCTCACTTGGATATCGTCTGAATCGAGCTCAAAGGTTTCACCCTCAACCTGCAATTCAATCCGGCCAGTGGTTTCGAGTTGATCGAGCGCCTTCACATCGAGGTTCTCAATCAACGTCTTCACTGCCTTCATGTGCTTGCCCACCTTTTTACCCACAGTGCGGAAATTAGGCTTCAGCGTGAGAGTCACAAACTGAGACTCATCGGCAAGATACTCAATGCTCTTCACATTGAGCTCATCCTTAATCAGGTTTTCCTGCCGCTTCAAGCTCTCAAGAGCTCCACTATCAGAGGAGATCACCCAAGCGGTTTGGAGTGGCTGACGCACTTTTTGCTTATGCTCTTTACGCAGCTTGTGGCCAATACTCACTGCCACCTGAGTCAACTCCATTTCCTCTTCGAGCGCCTCATCCCGGAAGTTCTCATCATAAACAGGGAAGTCACAAAGGTGAACCGATTCAGGATCCCCCTCTTGCTTCAACTCAGTATAGATAGCCTCACTCATAAACGGAGTGAAAGGAGCTGCGATCTTCACCAAATTGGTGAGGACATAATAGAGAGTCTCAAACGCCTCGGTCCGATCTTGCGATTCTTGATCTGACCAGAAGCGGCTTCGGCATCGTCTGATATACCAGTTGGTAAGTGAGATAATAAATGAAGAAAACGGCTCCACAGCCCGTGATAAATGGTAGGTATCAAGTCCCTTCTCCACATCACTGATGAGCTTTTGCAGCCGAGAAAGAATCCACCGGTCAATTTCCGCCTCTGGACGCTTAGTCAACTTCTCTTTGGGCACAAAGCCATTAATTTTTGCATATGTCGCAAAGAAGACATAGCTATTCCAAAGGGGGATTAAGAACTGGCGCATCGTCAGCTCCACTTTCTCCTCAGAAAAGATCAGATCATCCGCTTCGACAACTGGGCTCTGCAAGAAGTACAGCCGCACGCTATCAGCCCCATACTTGTCGATGACAATCTCTGGCTCTGGATAATTCTTAAGCCGTTTGGACATCTTATTGCCATCAGAGGCCAAGATAATGCCATTTACAACGACATTTTTAAACGCAGGTTTGCCAAATAGAGCTGTGCCGAGCACCGTGAGCGTGTAAAACCACCCCCTTGTCTGGTCAAGCCCTTCAGCGATGAAGTCTGCAGGAAATCGCTCTTCAGTCAGCTCTTTATTCTCAAATGGATAGTGGTTTTGCGCATAAGGCGCTGATCCCGACTCAAACCAACAATCGAATACCTCAGTAATCCGCCGGTAAGTCTTCCCATTTTTGACAAATGTAATTTGATCGACATAATCCCTATGCAAATCGACAATTTTCTCCCCTGAAAGCTCCTCAAGCTCGGCAATAGAACCCACCGCAATCATATCGTCGTCGTCGCTCTTCCATACGGGAATAGGGGTACCCCAATATCGGTTCCGGCTAATCGCCCAATCTCTAGCATTTTCGAGCCACTTTCCGAAGCGCCCATGCTTGAGATGATCAGGCACCCAGTGAATCTGTTCATTCGACTCGAGGATCTGCTCCTTAATCTTCTCAACCGAAACAAACCAGGTCTGCACAGTCTTATAGAGCAATGGAGCATCACTTCTCCAACAAAAGGGGTACCGGTGGCGAATCGTTGCCTGGTTAAACACTCGTCCTTTTTGCTTCAAAGTGCGCAAAATCTCCTTGTCGCAGTCCTTGACAAACATCCCCTCAAACTTAGGCAAGCGATCGGTAAATTTCCCATTCTGATCGATGGGGCAAATCACCTCAATCTGCTCGCGGGTACAAACAAAGAAGTCGGCCTCACCAAATGCCGGCGCTGCATGGACAATACCCGTTCCATCTTCCGCACCAACAAAGTCATCATCGAGCACCTGATGGGCATTGGGCCCTAGTTCATCAACAAAATCATCAAATGGGGGGAGGTATTTCGTCCCCACGAGCTCTCGTCCTTCCACCTCGTTGACAACCTCAATTGCCTCGGGATCTTTAAACATAAATTTGAGACGACTTTTGGCAAAGATAAACTCCTCACCACTCTCCTTCTCCCTTACCCGCACATACCTGATGTGAGGATTGACAATGACAGCAGCATTCGATGGAAGTGTCCAGGGGGTGGTCGTCCAAATCAGCAAGGCGCAGTTGGGGTCATTCACAAGCGGCATCCGCACCACAACAGAGGGGTCATCCACCTCTTTGTAGTTGAGATTGGCCTCAAAGTTGGACAATGGAGTCCCAAGCTTTGCCGAAAAGGGCATCACCTTATTTCCCTGATAGATAAGTCCCTTATCCCAAACCTGCTTGAAGACCCACCAGACCGATTCCATGTACTCTTTGTCCATCGTCTTCCAAGTTCGATCAAAATCGACCCAGCGCCCCATACGCAATACCGTCGATTTCCACTCAGAAACATATCGCTGCACAATCGATCGGCACTCATCATTGAACTTTGCAATACCAAATGCCTCAATCGATGTGGCCCCAGAAAGCTCGTGTGCCTTCTCAATCTCGCTCTCCACAGGCAATCCATGACAATCCCAGCCAAATCGGCGATCGACATGAAATCCTTTCATCGTTTTATAGCGGGGAATGACATCCTTAATTGTTCCAGCAAGTAAGTGCCCATAGTGAGGTAGTCCAGTGGCAAAAGGAGGTCCATCGCAAATAGCAAACTGTTTTGCCCCTTTGCGGCTGGCAAGGGATTTTTTAAAAGTCCCCTCTTCTTCCCATTTCTTCAACATTCTGAGTTCGCGTTCCGGTGCGCTCTCGTCATTATTTACATCAAACATGTCAAAACCCTAATATAAAAACCCCTGAATCATACAAAGAAATCGATTTAACTTCTACCCCAAATCCCCCTTGCGGAGAAAAAGTTTTTCGGTCATACTCCTCCCATGGAATTAACAAAAGCACAAGCCCACGAAACACCCTTGGTCCTCCAATTGATCAAGGAGCTAGCCGCCTACGAGCAACTCGAACATGAAGTGATCGCAACCGAAGAGGAGCTCCATAATAGCCTCTTTGACGACCCAAAAGGGCCCGAAGTACTCATCGCCCGCCATGAGGGCGAGGTTGTAGGCTTTGTCCTCTACTTCTATAATTTCTCCACTTTTGTAGGGAAAAAGGGGATTTACATCGAAGATCTCTACGTACGCGAGGCCTATCGAAGCCAGGGATTTGGAAAGCAGATACTTGAACACCTTTGCCAAAAAGCATCTATTGAAAATTGCGGCCGCGTCGAATGGTGGGTACTTGATTGGAATGAAAAAGCGATCAATTTCTATCAGAAGATGGGGGCTATTCCCATGTCCGAGTGGACTGTTTTTCGCCTCGATGAAAATGCCATGAATCGCTTGACTAGCAAGGGTTGATAGTTTTTTGTTGCTCAATAATCTCCAAACATGAGAAAATCTCCTTTATCATAAATATGGAGGATTCCATGAAACGAATTATTACAACACTAGTTTCACTTTACGCAACTACAATAATTCCAGCAGCTACAACTGAATTAGAGCTATCCACTGAGCAACTCCCAACAAGTCCTCTCGAGGCAAAAGCAACCCATAATTATTTTGGCGTTGGTTTCTCAGCTCTCACCGTCCTTCCCTACGCAGCAAATATTGGCATGGGGACGCGCGTAGCTATTCCGGGAAAACCTCTTGGTGCTGATGTCTCCCTGAACTATACCAGCTCCTTTTTCTCTCAATACATCTTTGCAAAAGGGATGCTTCCAATCTACCTCAACCCCCAATCCCCTTCCAACTCCTGGTATGTAGGCCCCTACGCAACTGCCGGATATAACCGTTCAATCAATGAGAAGGTCCGACTCCACAAAAATGATACTGGATTGCTTGTCATCTCAGGCTTTGCCATCGGTAAACAAAAAGCGACAAATGAAAACCTCTCATTCTGGCAAATTGGTGGAAATATCACCCGATACCTCTTCCGTTTTGCAGGAGAAAACTCAAACGAGGTAGATCCCCTGCCCACGTTTACCTTCCAATACGGCGTAGGCTTCTAATCCAAAAGGAGAAAATCCATGAAAAAGTTACTTACACTGATTAGCACCTTGGCAATCTCTGCCTCTGCATTCGCCCTTGATTTGACCACACCTGTCGAAGCAAGTGCGCTCACAGAGGCCGAGTCCCTAAACGAAAAAAGTTTCCACAACTACGTTGGGCTTGGCACTAGCACGTACGTGGTCATTCCCTATGCAGGGAACATTAGCCTTGGCACTCGCTATGCCCAACCAGGCTACTTGATTGGTCTTGATGCCTCTCTACGTATTGATGGCTCCGTGGCCTTTGAATCAGGTCTTTTACAACTCGCCATGCCCCTTTATTTTTCTCCAAATAAAATCCACTCCAGCTGGTATATCGGGCCCTCTCTCGGCCTAGGTATATACCACGTGCGTATGGATGGATGGCCCTCATTTGTCCCACGGATCGATCCCAAGATCTTAGTCGGAAAACAGTTTATGCGAAATGATCGGATCTCCTTCATGCAAGTGGTTGCCGCCCCTTTCACCCCAACACTCTTTGAGTTCCAATACGGAATCGGCTTCTAAGGCCAACCCTTGCCTAATATCCCCCCTCCATGTTATAATGTGGGTGGGGGTGTACTGGTTTCGACTTGGTAGTAAGGATCAAGTAGCATGCGGAGGATGTCGGTTGGCCTCCTAAATCATCCGGCGAGCCTTTTTACATGGCAAAAAAGAAAGCAAAGTTGTTTCTCTTTTCGGAGAGGAGCAGCTTCTAGCAGCAGCTTAAGACTTAACCGTTTCAAGCAGCCGATAACCTAGGATTGGACCAAGGGTCTTAGACTTATCGTCATTTACTTGGTGTGAGCATCTGGTTTCGCCTTTAGACCACCTGCTCGAGACACCTATTGGCCTAGCTTTTACCCAGTGGGGTGCCTTGCAGCAGTAAAAGCTAGTAAATACGACAAGGTACTAAGCATGTAGCGACTCGTTTTGAGCTAACTAAGGATGAGAGTTCGATTCTCTCCACCTCCAAGAGAGCAATACCATAAGTAGAAGACTCAGGAGTGCATTAGATTTTCAAAGTTACGACGCAGGCAAGCCTATCGGCTTGGCAAGGAGTAATTTTGGAAAGATGATGTGCTCCTGATCGCTTCTACTTATGGTAGTGCGAACGCGGAGGTGGTAACCTCCAAGCGAAGTATATTGTACGCAAAAAGCGTATATGTGCATTAGATTTTCAAAGTTACGACGCAGGCAAGCCTATTGGCTTGGAAAGGAGTAGCTTTGGAAAGATGATGTGCTCCTGAGCTCTTCTACTTATGGTAGTGCGCAGGCGGAGGTGGTAACCTCCAACTCATTTTCGTGAATCTAAGCAAGATGAAGCCAATAAATTATCCGTTTATTCTTCTTTAGGGGTTAACATTTATTTTTCTTGCAAATTGGCCAACAGTGCTGTTGTCAACTCTGGGAACGATCTTTTATCATAGTCCCCTCCGAAATGCCCCTGGCCTGTAAATTCGTGATATTCGCACTGAAGCTGCTGATGAATAAAGCGAGGCTCTGCAATCGGAATCCACGGATCATCTTGAGAGGCAAATATTACTGTCCACTGTTGATTCTCTCGAATTTTCTCCCATTGCCATGGAATATCAAAATAACCAGACTGCTTTTCAGCATCCATATTGAGATGAGTGTAGTAACTTCCAACCAAGATCGATCCTAAAATAGGGTATTGCTCTGCATAGCGCATTGCAGCAATTGCACCAGACGAGTGACCAACAATGACAGTATCTTCATCTACGTTTAGCTCCTCTCGCAAGAAAGGCAACCAGTAACTTGCACGCGCAAGCTCGGGATCAGGGAATTTCGCCGCAACCACTTCAATACCCAGAGTTTCAAGCTCGTGCTGTACACTCGGGAACCAAAACTGTTTAGTTGTACATCCACCATTACCGGGAGCAAAGACAACTCGTTTCATTTTGTGACCCTCCTAGATGACAATTGAAAAAGATGGTAATTGAATTTCCATTTTTCCCCAACCAAAAGTTCTGAACGCATCTCTCCACCTCCAACTATGCAATACCTGACCAAAAAAATGTAATCCCGGGTGGCCACGTGCAATCTTCGATTGCAAGAAGCGCGCATGCGTTCTTCCGGCCAAAGGCCGGGCGCGGCCACCCCCATCGAAATTGCATAAAGCTAAAATCTATGACGTTGCACCTTTCTCTTATTCCTGTTATAGTATCTATCCTAATCTTGATTGAAATAGACAATTTTCGAAAACCAAGGAATTCCTATGAAAACACCAATTAGCTTTTGTTGCTTATTACTACTGGTTGGATCTGTCCAAGTTGTGGGCAGTGAGAAGAGCCCAGTTGTAGAAAATGCTTCAGCAATGTCGAAAACGGAACTAAATGCGGCTTTTATTTCCGCTGTAAAAGAAAATCGCATTGATCGTGTGCAAGAACTCCTCGAAGCGGGAGCGGATGTCCACACCCCAATCCCTTACACATGGACTGCTGGCGATTGCGACTGGGAGATTGAATCTTCAGCCCTAATCTATGCCGTAAGAGGTAACCGTCCTGATATGGTAAAGGCCCTTCTAGCAAAGGATAAGGCGCTAAGCAGTGCCCTTGATGAAGCGATCAGTGAGGGTTACTCAGCTGTCGTAAACGTACTCATCTCTGAAGGCGCAGATATCAATTATGTCAATGCCGATAAAGATACCCCTCTTCTCCAGGCTATAGGATGCGCGCGCGCAACAGCAGAATTTAGTAGACAAGCACAGGCGCAAGCAAGATCTCGCTGGTCCCAAAGGCGGGAGATTATCCAATCGCTCTTGAAAGCAGGTGCTGATATCAACCATGTCAACAAATATGGCAGAACAGCCCTAATGATAGCTATCAAAGAGCATGACCTCTACACAGTTCAACAGCTGATCGAGCTATTCAAAAAGGATCGAACTGCCCACTCTGGACGTGAAACGACCATGATCAACCTGGCTGACCAAGATGGCAACACAGCCCTCATGTATGCAATCAAAAATGTGCGTACAAGCTATACCAATGATCCAGAGTATAAGATTTGCCTGAGTACTCAAACGATTCTAGCATCTTTTCTAGATGTGCCAGAACTCGATTTTCACCATGTGAATAAAAATGGGGAAACAGCCATCACTCTTCTTGAGGATCTCAATCGGCAGCTGGGCCTCTAGTACATCCACTCAATCTCCCCCAGGTGGCAATTCGGTCATCTGGGGACCCACTCCCGAGCTTCATACGGCTCGACCAAGTACTCCTCCAACTGCTTTCGCCACTCCCCTACCTCAGCCCTTTCCACATGAGCCTCATGCGCCTCTTTGCTTTCCCAAACCTCATAAAATAAGAACTCATTTGGATGCTCTCTCGAGCAAAACAGGTCGTGTTGAATACACCCGGGACTTGCCAGCGCAATGGGAACAATCGACTCCAAGAACCCTTGAAACTCCTCCCTCCTGCCAGATCCCGTCACAAACCTCACAACAATCGCATAACAACCTTGCATATCCATCCCTCTACATTCCATTCAATCGACATTTTCACAAATACGGGCAAAATATCAAGGAAATTTGGCCGTATTCACCCAAAAGTGGCCGTATTTCGAAAATACGGCCACTTTTGCCACTCAGATAGAGTTGAGATCGAGGCTATTTGCGACGCGGTGCATCCGTTTGCGCCCACGAGCGGTGAGGAGTTGGATGAACCATTTGGGGAGGAGCTTCATGAAGAAAATGAGGATGGCAAGGCCCTTTGTAGAGCTATTGGTGAGGAGAGAGTGGTTGGATTCGGCAAGCTTTTGGGAGCGGTTGACAAAGGGACGAATTGCCTTTTCGTAGGTTTGGAAAGCCTGGGGGCGATTGCCTTGAGCTTTATCGAGGGCGTTGGCCAGCATATGACCATCGATAAGACACATACTTGTTCCCATTCCTGAAACAGCATGAGCGGCATCACCAATGAGGATGACATTTCCCTTGGACCAGATGGGCATGCGCACTTGAGCAATTTGGTTATAGTAACATTCACTACTCTCTCCCATCTCTGTGAGCAGGGCGGGGATTTTCCAGCCGATTCCTCGAAAGGCTTTTTGGAATTGGTCTTTAATGGTGGATGGATTGTAGGGTGCTTGGGAGTTGAAGGCCAAGCACGCGTAGGAGTATTGGTTGACTGAATAGGCGGCAACGAGCTTCCCCTCGTTATAGTAGGCAAGCTCTTTTCGATGGAGATCGAAGAGATTGGATGAGGGGAAGACACAAAATTGGATACCAAATTGCTTGAGGAATTGGGCGTCGTCACCAAAAACGAGACGCCTCACATTGGAATAGATTCCATCGGCTCCTACAATTATATCAAAAGCTCTGGGTGGGGCCTTCTCAAAATGAACGAGATTGTCGATGTGGGTAATGGTGTCGTTGTAGATAATCTCCACTTCTCCCACGGCCTTTGCGATGATTTGAACAAGGTCCCAACGGTTGATTTCAATATCTTGTGCCGATGTGTGGCCCAATATATCCGCTGCAAAATGGTGATGCTTAAACTTCGGGGTGACTAGTACTGAGCCATTGAGGTTGACATTTGAGCGAAAGAGGTCCTCACGAATCCCCATTTGATCGGCCACTTCAAGGGCGACTCCCCTTATATCTACTTTATATCCCCCTTCTCGAAGGGTAGGGTGCTTTTCAACAATTGTTGGAGTATATCCCTTCTGCTTTAGAAAATAGGCAAGTATCAGCCCTGCTATGCCAGCTCCTGAAATTAATATGCGCTGCTTTTTCATCTTTTTCTCCTTTTTCTCGTCGGCATCGATTTATGCTTAACGATATTACCACTTGACCGACCGTCGGTCAAGTGGTATAATTTCTTTCAGAACTAGGAGAAATATTTTGAATACACGCCAGCTCATTCTAAAAACAGCCAAAACCCTTTTCCTTACCCAGGGCTATGAGAGCACTACCATGAGTGATATCATGAAAAGCTTAAACATCGCCAAGGGGACTATTTACCATCATTTTGAATCAAAAGATGTCTTATTTGCTGCAGTACTTGAGGATATTGTTGACCAACTGGTGAAAAAATTGACGAAAGTGGTCACCCAATCCGATCTATCAGCTATAGAAAAGGTCCAAGCCCTCGTGCGAGAAGGGAATATTTCACACGAGAATGATGCGCTCCTAGAAGAACTCCACAAGCCAGTAAACAGCGCACTTCATACCCGCCTGTTAGCCCTAACTGTGGAAAGGCTCGCTCCCCTTTATGCACGGGTGATTGAACAAGGATGCGATGAGGGGACATTTCACACTAAGGCTCCTCTTGAATGCGCGGAAATGATTCTCTCCTCCGTTCAATTTCTCACAGATCAGGGAATTTATGCCTGGAGTATGGACTCTCTCAAGCGACGCAATCAGGGATTTCCTCTCCTTATCGAGCAGCTTCTATCAGCTCCGAAGGGCTCTTTTAATTTTTTAAACGCTTGCATTTGACATGTGTTTTTCCCTCTGCTAAAATGGTGTGAAATTTCTGGAGCGTGTGATGAAACGGTTTTTTGCTCAAATAGCAATTTTACTATGGAGCCTGTTTGGTATGCAAGATGGATATGGCGCAGCTTCATCAATATGGGAGATGAGCGCCGAGGAAGTACGCGATCGGATTAACGAGATCATTGAGTTAGTAGATGCACCAGTCCCCTCTGTTTACTCAACAACTGATCATCTCATCCTAAAAGATGATCGTGAAACTCCGATTCGCATCTATTGCCCAAGTGAAGCAAAAGATCTACCCGCAATCTTGCTCATCCATGGAGGTGCTTGGGTAGCAGGCAGTATTGATACGCACGACAACCTAGCGCGATATCTTTGCTCGAAGAGTGGAGCAACTGTCATATCGGTTGGCTATACCAATGCGCCTGAGGGGAAATTCCCCCTTCCCCTTGAGCAGTGCTATGATGCACTCACCTATTTATCTGAATTGAACATTTCTCAAATTGCAGTGGTTGGTGATAGTGCCGGCGGCAATTTGGCAGCAGGCCTTTGTCTAATGAACCGCGACCGAGGCGGACCCAAGATTACCCTGCAGGTCCTTATTAATCCCGCCCCCGACCTTACGTGCGAGGGTACGCTTCAACCACAAAATGACTCTCTCGATATCCTCCGTTGGCTAGCTATCCAGTATGTTGATAAGGAAGAAGACGCCTCACACCCCTATGTCTCCCCTGCAACGGCACAAGATTTGAAAAACCTCCCTCCAGCCATCGTCATTTTAGCTGAAAACGACGAGCTTCGTGCTGATGGGCAAAAATATGCTGATCGACTCACTGCCGCAGGTATACCCACTTTTGTCTATTGTCAGGAGGGAATTGGACACCTGGCCGCTGCTGGTGCAAAAGCAGCTCCATCTGCCCTGCCTTCACTTGATGTCGCTGTTGATCAAATCTTACAAGCCTTCACTAACAAGGAGCTCTAATATGTTACGCAAACTTCTCCTATCAATCCCCGGATTTGGGCTAGGAGCCTTTATGCTCTTTAACAGCCTAGTCGTCGTGATGAAAATACGCAGTGGGACCGAATGGCACATTACCCCCGAGGAAAAAATGGCAAGTGCCATTATTACAGGCGTCGTAGGGGGAATTCTAGTTTTATGGACATACCTTTTGATCAAAAAGGATCAAGGCTCAACAGGTGAAACACTAAAGACAAAGCCCTAATTTAACTGGCGGCCAACTCTTTGCACACGAGGTAGGAATGGAATTATCTCTCGAACCACATATTAGTTCTGTTGCTGAGCACTATGAAGAACATGTGATTGACTATGAAAAGATTCGACTGGAACACGACTCCCCCGTAGAATTTGCACTCACACTGAGATTGCTTGACCAATGGGTGAGTAAGGGGGCAGTCGTGGTTGATGTGGGCGTTGGTGTTGGGCATTATGCAACACATTTAGCTCAACGGGCTTGCCTGCTCCACTTGGTCGATATATGTGAGAGCTTTCTCAAACTCACCTCAGAAAAACTCCAGCAAACAAACCTTACATCGCGCCTATTAAGCTCCCATCGAGCCTCAGCCACCCACCTTTCATTTCTCGAGGATGAATCAGTTGATTGCGTCTTAATGCTGGGACCCTTTTACCACCTCACCGAAGGTGAAGATAGGCAACGCGCTGCAAAGGAGGCTCATCGCGTACTCAAGAAAGGAGGTGTTTTCTTTGCCTCCGGGATCAACCGAATCGCTTTGCTCCGTGAACTCTTCGGCAAAGAGCGGTTTTTTGGTGAAGAACGAGTATGCATTGAAACGCTGGAGGGTGAACTCGAACACTTCTGTGCTACAGGAATAAGCAATAAAGCTCTCTTTCCTCCTCTAGGTGATGCCTATTGCTGCACGGCAGAGGAGCTACAAACTCTGTTTGCTCCCCACTTCACTCAAGTCGAATTACTCGGCCTCGAATCGTTTAGTGCTTTTCATCAAAAAAGGCTATTTGACTACACCCCATCTGAAATTTCCCTCTGGCTCTCACTCTTAGAAAAGAGCGCACGTACCCATGAGGGTGTTGGCGCATCAGAGCATATTCTCTATGTGGGAAAAAAGGGCGCTTTTTAACTGGCAGAACTTCGGAGAATCGGGTACTATTGCATAGTATGAAACAAGGTGAGATTGAGCGAGATGGGTGCCGACTCGGCTACCAAATTGAAGGGGTGGGAGAGGATGTCTTATTTGTTGGGAGCAGCAAGTGGTATCCACGTCTAGTCTCTGAGTATTTGCGAAGTGAGTTGCGGCTTATCTTTGCTGACATGCGTGCATTTGCCCCACCCCCTGAATCTGGTGGGGCTCTGAAGATTACAGTGGATACGCTTGTCGAGGATCTCGAGGCGCTTCGAAATCATTTGGGATTGAAACGCGTGATTGTGATGGGTCACTCAGGGCATGCCTTTATCGCCCTTGAGTATGCCAAGAAGTATCCTGAAAGAGTATCCCATGTGGTGCTCATTGGCCCATCGTACAACTTCAGTGAAAAGAGCCTTCGCCTCATTGATGCTCATTTTGAAAAGAATGCCTCTCTGGAACGAAAGCTCGCTCTAAAAAAGGAATTTGAAGCTTGTCCTGATGAGAGAATTGCAGGTCTCGAGCCAGATGAGCGGTTTTTCCAAAACTATCTGCGCCACACGCCCCGTTTGTGGTATGACTATACGAAGGATTACGCATTCCTCATAGAAGGGGTCCATGTAAATGGCGAAATCTTCGACCACATCTGGAATACGCTCTATAAAGAGATTGATCCGAGTATTGCCCTCGAAAAAGTCACTGCTCCCATCTGGATTGGGTTAGGTCGTCAAGACTATGTAGTGACACCCCCCGAGACCTGGGAATCGCTTAGACCCAGATGTAGTAATTTAACCCTACAGGTGTTTGAAAAGTGCGGCCATTCTCCCTTCTTCGAGGTGCCCGATCAGTTTGATCACCACCTGCTCCAGTGGCTCAAATAGTCGTCTTTACTGGAAAATGTATGCGGTGAAAAGCAGCGTAATGCGCGCGCGAACCTCGACGAGGAGAGAATCAACCCATCTCAAGACTGGATCTTTCTCGTAGGTAATGACACGCGAGTTTTGCATGTCCACTTCGAGTGTTGCCATGGTCTTCTCTGCAACCTTTGGTGAATCGAAAATCAAGATATCTTCATCTTCGGTGTCGGCACAGTGAAGGCTGAGATTGAAGCTCCCGATTGTCGTAATGACCTCGTCGATAACCATCACCTTTTTATGGTACAGTGTCGAGTCTTGACGATACTCGAACACTTGAGCATTCGTTCCTTCAAGAGCTGATACGTAGTGGCGATTAACCGCACCCATAACAAGCATGCTAAATGGTGAAGTGTGGTTATCAGTGTTTGTGATCACAGTTACTTGTACGCCTCGCTCGGCTGCTTCTTTGACCGCTTGAACAATTTCAGGTTGGTTAAAGCACATATTAGCAATCACAATGCTTTTTTGTGCATTTCGAATCATTTGTAAATAGGCAAGTTTACACTCATTACTAGTGGCATGCTCACTGCTACTAGTAATCATCGTTCCATTCGTTTGAACCATGGGCTTGCTGAGCTCAAAGGTATTTGGATCTCTCGTTGCGGGTTGAAATGGGGTGAGTGAGCCGTAGATGCGTTCTCCTGCAGTTTTATGCACCCATTTATCTAATAGCTGGTAGAACTGGGCTCGCATTGTTTTAGCGACTGGGCCTTTCACGACAACATCCATGTCCCTTGCCCCCTTGCCCATAATTTGCTCTTTTCTTGTAAGCTCAACAGACTCGTCTGCCCCCTCTCTCGAAAGCATATCTTGAAGACCCGTTCCCCCTGTAATACAAGCAACCCCGTCAATGACGAGAAGTTTTGTATGGTTCTCTTCTGTCTTCACTTCGGGAAAATACATCCACTGTTTAGTAGTCACACATGCAAAAAATCTATCGGGGAACCGATCGGCCAATTCTTGGAGTTTTTCAGTATTGCTCTCATTCAATAGGTCTAAGTTGGAGATGATCTTTACTTGTAATTCGGGCTTAGCTTGCAGCTGCTCGCCAATCAGACCGAGTGTCTGATCGAAGATCTGCCCGCCGCAATACGACCCTGAAATCTCAATCGACTTTTCCGCTTTCGCAATCAACTCGTGTTTCATGCGCATCGACTCTGCACCATTCTGGGTCACATAAGCTGAATTCTCTGACCATTGGCCTAGCGCTGGTCCCCCCTCATTCACCTCTTCAACCTGATGTCCCAATCCTTTATGCTGATGGGTATGAATCGCATCGACAATCAGCCCAATGCAAATAACACCGATTAAAGCAATGGCTAATGGACATGTAATACAACTCGCGGCAATCGCTCCAATTGCCACCCCTGCCACCACCACCTTAAGGGCAAAGAAAAAGACATCCTCTACCCGCTTTTCAAGGGGAAGATCGCCCCACCGGCCATTTTCCTTATAGCGTCCAATCCCCACCTGGTTCTCAAAAGAAGGTCGCATTGGAAGAAAAGTTTTTACATCAACACTAACAGACATAACGACTTAAAGTATTTACTAATCCCATATATTGTACCACGAATAAACCAAACAAACAAGATCTTAAACTGAACCGTTTATCATTCAATTATTTAATCAACACTTCAACTCATAGGATTGAAAATCGTTGCCCTAGACTCGATTTTCATTGAAATTCGAGTGTGGGGAAATCGATTTTCAATGAAAGAGGCTCAATGGGTGGTCAGCTCAAAGCTAACATAATCGGGGGGCTGGTATCCGCTGGGCATATTTTCGGTTTGAGTAAAGCCAAGTGCCGTGTAGAACTGAATCGCCGAGGTATTGGCCCCTCTTGTGGTGACAGTAAAGCGGGGGCAGTCAGTGTATGATGCTAGGGCTTGTCGGATGAGTGCAGAAGCAATGCCCTTCCCTTGATGGGAGGGATCAACGGCGAGGAGGGCTATATAGATTTCCTCTGGATACTTTTCTGTATCTAGAACGAGAAAGCCGGCCACCAGACCGTCAACTTTGGTGATGATCCATGTTCTGTTAGCCATGGTTGAATGCTCCAGGTAGAGCTCGTCAAAGGCCTCTTCAAGCCAGCTACACAGCTCCTCTTTTGATCCTTTGCCAAATGCCTCTGGAGAAATGGAATCATAACACGCACCAAATGAGGCGAGAAAGACCTCCCTGGTCTGTTGCCTATCCGGCACCTCTTGCCAGCAATGGACCTTTCCCCTCTCCGCGCACTCCAAATAGCCCCCGCCAAGGAAATTGGCTACACTGCATATTAGGATAAAAAGTTGTGATCTCATTGCATATTCTCCTTGTAAAAGGGGTGAGTATACGAAAAATAAGACAATTTTTACAAGTGTTGTGCAAAACCTCTCATTGCCATTGCGAGGTTTGACCCCAAACTTCGCATTGACAATGCGAACCTATGTTGTATAATGGGGGAAAGTGATCATATTCTGGGGTATAGATGGATCGGGAAGTATTAAAGCAGATTGTTATTGATCAGCAAGAGTATAAGGCTCCGCAAAACTTTTTTAAACGGGCTTTGGCGGATAAAATGATGGAGTTTGTCAAAGACCCGAGCATCTTGATCCTGAGCGGAATCAGGCGCTCTGGTAAATCGACTCTTCAGCGCCTGTTACAACGAGAGCTTTCTCCTTCAGAATATTACCTAAATTTTGATGATGAGCGACTTATCCAATTTCAGGTTGAGCATTTCCAACTATTGCTCGAGGTGCTGGTTGAGCTCTTTGGTGCTGGGTCAATATTCTACTTCGATGAAATCCAAAATGTAAAAGGATGGGAGCGATTTATTCGCAGACTCTATGAGCAAGGGAATAAAATCTATATTACAGGATCAAATGCAAACTTACTCAGTAAAGAACTCGGGACACACCTGACTGGCCGCTATATTCTCTTCGAAGTTTATCCCCTTTCCTTTAAAGAGATTGTCTCCCATCACTCCCCTGATCTTCTTGAGAAAAAGAGATTTTCTACGACTGATGTAGGGATGATTCGCCACCACTTTGCCAACTACCTTAAAGAGGGTGGCATACCAGAATATGTGAAATATGGAAAGACTGAGTACTTGCGGGATTTACTCGATGGAATCCTGTACCGAGATATTATTGCTCGCTACAAGTTACCTGATGAAAAGCCCTTACGGGAAATTGTCTATTTACTAGCGAGTAATGTGGGAAAGGAATTTAGCTATAGCAAGCTCTCAAAAACCGTGGGCACGAGTAGCTCAAATACAATCTCTAGCTATTGCGACTACCTGGAGCAGTGTTACCTCTTTTTCTTTCTCCATAAATACAATCACTCTCTCAAAAAGCAGATCATCAGTAACAAGAAATGTTATATGATTGATACAGCGCTTATCCGCATCACCGGTTTCCGAACCAGCGAAGATCGAGGCCGAATCTTAGAAAACGTGGTCTTGCTTAACCTAAAAAGGGAGCGGAAAGAGGTTTACTTTCATAAAGAGAGTAAAGAGTGTGATTTCATAATTCGCGAGGGGAATCATATTACCCAAGCCATCCAAGTCACCGTTTCCCTTTCCGATGAACAGGTGAAGAATCGAGAAGTGAGTGGGCTAGTTGAAGCCATGGAAGCCTATCATCTCGACACTGGGTTGATCCTGACTGAATATGAGGAAGCAACTCTCGAAGTTGACAATCGCACTATACATATCCTACCTATCTGGAAGTGGCTCTTGCAATCAAACACTTAACAGATGTGCCGCTAACGCTTTAGCGGTGAGGGAGGTGGGGTGGCTGAGGAGTTGATGGGGGGTAGTGTTGGCGAGGAGTTGGCCGCCTAGGTGGCCGCCGCCGGGGCCAAAGTCGATGATGGTGTGGGCTTGTGAGATGAATTGGAGGTTGTGTTCGATGGCGATGAGGGTGTGTTTTTGGTCGATGAGCCGGGTGAGGATGGATAGGAGCTTTTCAACTTCGGTTGGATGGAGCCCTGCGGTGGGCTCGTCTAGGAGATAGAGGGTGGGTCTTTTCGAGGTTTTGGCAAGTTCGGCTGCGAGTTTGATCCGCTGCGCTTCTCCTCCTGAAAGGGTGGAAATTGATCGACCTAGGGATATGTAGCCGAGCCCAACTTGCTCTAGGCGGCTGAGGATGTGATGGAGCTGAAGATGGGTTTGAAAGAGATTGATTGCCTCGCTTACACTCAATTTTAAGAGATCTGTGATGGTTTGGCCGCGGTATTTGACTTTGAGTAGGGATTGATCAAAACGGTTTCCTTGGCATTGATGGCACTCCACTTCAAGGTCGGGGAGAAATGCCATGTCCAGTTTAGTAGTGCCTGTTCCAAGACACTCGGTGCACCGATATCGGGATATATTAAATGAGAAAGCTTTTACATCGAATCCTGCCGCTTTTGCGGTTGGCTGGGAGGCATAGAGGAGACGCAGGTGGTCGTAAAGATTTGTGTAGGTGGCGATATTTGAGCGGGCACCCATCGATTTACTGAGTGTCTTTTGATTGATCTGTACAATTCGGCTAAATTGCTCAAGCCCTTTAATCGACTGGTGTTTTCCAGTTCTCTTTGCGAGAATATCAAAGAGAAAGGTGGACTTTCCCGATCCTGAAACTCCGGTTAACACAACAAGCTGCTGAGTGGGAAGGTGGACATCAATCGCTTTAAGGTTATGCTCACTTGCCCCCTTAATCACTATTGGAGGAGTATTTCCCCTCTCTTTTTTCTCTCCTAGGGTCGATTTTTGTTTGAGGAATTGTCCGATAATCGATTGGGGATTTTGAATAAGCTCCTCGGGTGTTCCCTGCGCAATAATTTCTCCCCCCCTCTCTCCTCCCCCCGGGCCAAATTCAACAATTGTATCTCCCTGTCGGATGATATTGAGGTCATGCTCGATGACAATCACTGTATTTCCCTTGTATTGGAGCTTGCGCAGCGCTTGAAATAGCTTTTGCGTATCATGAGGGTGAAGACCCGAACTCGGCTCATCAAAAACATAGATGACCCCCGTCAGGCCTGATTCTAAAAGCCCTGCAAGGCGCAAGCGTTGTTGCTCTCCAGCAGATAAACTAGGGCATGTTCTTTGAAGCGTGAGATAGCCTAGGCCTATATCAATTAATTGCTCAATGCGAGAAAATAGAGCTGTCTGGAGGAGTTTAAATGCCCTTTTATCCTGTCCAACAAGGGTTGCTTCGAGATGTCGTAGCCAATCGAAAAGTTTGGTCAGTGGCATCTGAGCAACTTGGTCAATAGAAAGGCCATCTATCTTTACCTCTCGTCCAACTGGGCCAAGCCCGGTACCACTACAGATTGGGCAACTTTTTGATTTGATATACCGCTTGCTCGACTTGCATCCCCCCTTCTTATAATTTGCAAGTAGCGGCTGAACGAGTCCATCAAACTTTCCATCGCTTACCTTTTTAAATCTTTTGCCTGTGCCGTAGAGGAGGATCTCTTTGTCCCGATCAGAAAATGATTGAATTTTCACCGATGGATCGATATCAGAATGGCGTAACACTTCGCCATAGTAGCGGCTCATCTTCTGATCCCACATCAAAACACCCCCATCGAATATCGATTTGGTAGGGTCAAGGAGACTCGTTAGATCAACAGCGCATTGCTCTTTCGTCCCTTTACAAGAGGGGCAGGCCCCCTTTGCAGTATTGGGAGAAAAATGCGCAAGGGTAACCGGCTGACTCAATTTATTATTTGACACACCGATTGCTGCAAAGAGTGTGCGCAGGATGGTGAGGAGACCCGATTTAGAACCAACAGTAGAGCGAGGATTGATATCGCTCACCCTTTGTGCAACCCCTATCGTTGGGGATAAATTAATGATTTGATCCACTTGTGGCTTGGATAAGTGGTCGGTAATCATCCCGAGAGACTCGAGATATTGCCTAATACACTCAGTCTGAAGCACTTTGGTGGCGAGGGTGGTCTTTCCCGACCCAGAGGGCCCAGCGAAGACAACCAGCTTCCCCTTTGGGATAGATATATAGATATTTTTTAAATTATTTTCTTTTGCATTACAAATCTCAATATTCGACATATGTCCCTCTCTTCTTAGCAGTTAATATCTACATATTTGCGATTTATGACTGTTCCTTTTTTGCTAAACTCTTTACACAGAAAAGAATTAGGCGTATAATACTTACCTAGCAATTATTTGAGAGGGCCTATATGTCTCAATTATATACAGTTTCACAAGGATTAAAAAATCCTCTACATACGTGTGGAAGAGAGCTCATTGGCGAGTGTATGATTGATGGGGAGCACGTACGGACAAGTACAGTTGAAATTGTAGCCCGCTTCGCCCTTGCAGCGATTGCCATCTGGTTTACCATTCCCCTTTGGATTGCAGGTGAGCTTCTTGAGATTCTCACCGAAGAAGGGAAAGGACATATTAATGAGCAAATTGATCTTGGTGAGTTCACACCTGATGAAGCTGTCCTTGACCCACGGAAAACAGAATTTGTTGGCACAGCTGTTTCCACCTTCCAGTCGACTAGCGATCCTAAATTCTGCGAAGGATCCAAAATGCATGATGCGCTCAAAAACCCCGAGCTTGGCCTTGGAAAGGGTGTGGACATCCTCACTCAAGAGGGAAGGGAGCTCACCATTCAATACCTAAAAAAAATGCATGCCAACTCATTCCGATTTTCTGTCGAATGGGCCGATGTCAAACAGAATGGATTCGACAAATACGTAGAGGCTGCTAAACACTTCCACGAACAAGGCTTTACCCTCTTTGTCACACTTGATCACTGGATTGGTGATGGGGATGAGAATATCTTCGAGAGTGAAAACGATATTGAGAAATTTGTTGAGTATGCAAAAGGGGCTTACCAAGCCCTCAGACCCTACACCTCTCGCTTCCTCACCTTTAACGAGCCCACTGTGGCTGCCATGTCTAAATATGTGCGCGGAGCCTTCCCTCCCTTCCACTGTGGAAACTTATGGGCAGCGCGTCGCCTTGTTTCTCTTAAACTTAACGCCCACCGTCAAACACACGCAGTCCTTCACCAACTGGAGCAAACCTATCGAGGAGCTAAAGCACCAGGAAATTTTGAGGTAGGACTCACCCACTCAACGACCCGTATGGAGGTCCACAATCGGTGGAACATCCTCGCCCGGATCGCAGCTTTTGTCCTCACCTATGTCTATCACGAATCGTTCCTCATCGACGCCGAACGATCAAAAGAGCAAATCGATGTAATGGGTGTTCAGTACTACTCTCGTCCCCTTCTCGGAGCAAACGGGCTTAAACCAGTTGATTCAATCTCGCCCCCCACAAAGCATAATCCTGAAGGGTGGATGATTGAAGATTTGCGCTATCGGTATGACCCAGAAGGTGTGTTACCTATTCTGCGAGAAATGTATCGCCGCATTGGAAAACCACTAGTCATGACTGAAATTGGTCTTGCAGGTGATATCGACCCTGCCTGTGAAGATATGTCGCCAACTTCCCATGAATATCGCAAACAAACATACTATAGGCTCGCTTTGCGGGCGATGCGTCTTGCACAAGATGAGGGGATCCCACTCCGTGGGGCCTTGTTCTGGACCCTCTTCCCAAACCTAGAATGGGATTTTGGTTACCGCCCCGGCGCAAGCTTTGGAATTGTTGCTCGAGACCCTAACACTGGAAGACATAGAGAAACAGCTGGCTTTAAAGTATTGCAACAATCATTTGCAACGACACGACGTATTCCTCGACCACGCAGGAGTGCTGGGCACGCAGGATAAAACATTTATTTATCTTTACAGATTCTAAATACTTCTGTATCTTGCTCCTATTTCGTATAGGAGTAATAATATGTCTGCTGCATTTTCTATTTCACAAGTTCTCAAAACCCCGACCCATATGTGCGCTAAAGAAGTGCTGGGGGAATGTCTCATCTCTGGAGGGGAACTCAAATCGAGTAAATTTGAGACCCTAGCCATGTGTACATTACACGCCCTAGGCCTTTTCTTTACGATGCCCCTCTGGGTGATTGGTGAAGCGGTTGAAGTCTTTAGCACTGAAGGGGGAGCGGTTTTCACCGACCAGGTGAATCTTGG
The DNA here is from genome assembly GCA_022601545.1 of Chlamydiia bacterium. Taxonomy (GTDB): domain Bacteria; phylum Chlamydiota; class Chlamydiia; order Chlamydiales; family JAJACM01; genus JAJACM01. The sequence goes on from JAJACM010000004.1 coordinate 187,629, forward strand.
GGAATTTGATAGGGATGAAGTTGCTCTTGATCGAGACAAAACCGAATATGTTGGAACCGCTGTCTCCACCTTCCAAGCCACTTCAAACCCCCAGTTTTGCGCTGGCAGTGCAATGCATACTGCCCACAGCGATCCAAACCTTGGGCTTGGCCAGGGAGTCGATATTTTGACTTTAGAAGGACGAAATCTCCATATTCATTGCCTAAAAGAGATGAATGCCAATTCATTTCGATTTTCAGTTGAATGGGCCGATGTCAATGCCAATGGGTTGGATGCATATGTACAAGCGGCAAAACACTTCTCTGAGCATGGATTTACCCTCTTTATCACTCTTGATCACTGGATTGGAGATGGGAATCCACACCTACTTGAAGAAGAGGGAGACATTGCCAACTTTGTTAGCTATGCTGAAGATGTCTATCACGCCTTACGCCCCTATGCGAGCTGCTTTTTAACATTTAATGAACCAACTGTTGAGGCAACAGGTAAGTATGTGCGTGGAGTGTTTCCGCCCCACACAACTGGGGATTTCTGGTCTGCCCGCAAGCTCATTTCTCTCAAGCTGAAAGCCCATCGAGAGGCCCACCAAGCGCTCCATTTACTCGAACAAACATACACTGGAGCAAAAGCTGAAGGAAGGCTCCTGGTAGGACTCACCCATTCGGCAGTCCGATTTGAATCAAACTCTCGTTGGAATATCCCCGCTCGAATTATCGCTTTTGTCATGACCTACATATTCCATGAGAGCTTCCTCATTGATGCAGAGCGATCACGTAATTCCATTGATGTTCTCGGCGTCCAATTTTATGCCCGTCCACAATTGGGTAGCGATGGATCCAGCGCTATTGACTCAATTGCTGAGCCCAATCGATATAACCCCAATGGCTGGATGATTGAAGGAATGCGCTACCGGTTTGACCCGCAGGGGGTGCTCCCTATCTTAGAGGAGGTGTGGAATCGGGTGTGCAAACCCCTGATTGTGTCTGAAATTGGATGTGCCGGAGAGCTTTTTGATCACGCACCAGCAGATGAAAACTCAGATGAGCATAAAAAGGCAGTTTACTATCAAGTGGCCATACGGGCCATGAGAGTCGCCCAAGATTTGGGCATTCCCCTTATTGGAGCCTTCTTTTGGACACTCTTTGCAAACCTCGAATGGGAACATGGATACAAACCTGAAACAAATTTTGCAGTGCTTGCTAACGATCCACACACTAAGCGAATTCGCCGGACAGAAGGATATTCAGTCCTCAGCAAGGCTTTCCAATCCAGTGTCTATCCTAAGGTGACTGTTTGACCCATCTTGCCTCCATCTACCGCGTCCTCGTTGCCATTGAGCAACACCTCGATAATGAGATGACCCTTGAGGGGTTAGCAAAGATCGCCCACCTCTCTCCCTACCACTTTCATCGATTATTTACAGCGGTGATGGGGGAATCACTCCACCAGTATATTCGGCGACTTCGATTAGAGGTCGCTGCTAAAAAGCTCCGATATACCGATCTCCCGGTGACAACAATTGGGCTCGACGCTCAATACGACACCCCATCAGCTTTTACAAAAGCTTTTAAGCAGGTCATGGGCCAAGTGCCAAAGCAATATCGCACCCTAGAACCCGCCCTTAATACTATTTACGAGCGGTATACCCATTTAGAGCCTATCTCCCCCACCCAGATTGGCTCCCACTTCCAGCCGATTGAGGTGTTATTTATACGCAAGCAGGGAGACTACACCCAATCGGCGCCACGAGAAGCTTGGGAACAAGTCTTTAGATACATTCACTCTCACCATCTCAAAAGTGCCTCACTCCGCAAGTTTGGGGTTTTTCACGATGATCCCACAATTACAACGGGCAAGTGCCAACGATATGATGCCGCAATTTGCGTTCCCGGTGCTCGGCCAAAGGGTGAAATGGGCACCCGAAAAATACAAGGGGGCAGATATGCCCAATTTACCCACATGGGCGCTCACGATCTGCTTGAAGAAACCTTTCATCGAATCTTATGTACCTGGTTTTTTTCCTCCAATTACCAATTTGATGAAACTCGACCCGACTTTTGCGAATACCTCCACTTTGATCAGCTCGACCCAGACAGAGATCGCCTTGTCACACACATCTACATTCCCCTCGCTGAATCGAGATTTTCCTAGTCTCTTTGCCCTCAATTTGGTATGGTAGGGGGATGCGAACCCTTGTGCTTCTCTTTGCCTTCATTACAACTTTACCCCTATTTGGTTTTGAGGGGAAGATGATCACGCCTGTTCCTGTTCTGGGATATGAACAAATCCCATTTGACTCTGATGGACGCACATTTGAAGTTTGGTATCCCGTTGCTCCCGGCACTGCTGGGGTCAAGTCGACCAACATCTGGGACTCTTTTGAAATTGCCAATAAGGCAAAGCCGATTCATCAAAAAGGTGGGCTAAAGGTGATTGTCTTCACCCATGGTTATGGAGGCAGCCCCAATCAACTCTCTTGGCTCACCAAAAGGCTGGTCTACGCCAATTTTATGGTTATTGCCATCAAGCATATAGACTATAAAAAAGATGAGGCCAATCTCAATATCTGGGAAAGGGCGCGGGATATCACCCATATGCTCGATCTCCTTGCTACCCAACGCCTGGGAAAGAGTGCCAATCTAAAGGAGGTGGGCATTGCTGGATATTCAGTTGGTGGAACAACCGCGATTCTTCTTGCTGGAGGGCGAGCAACGGAACTCGAGCATATTACCCCTGGCCCTGATGATGTCAAATCGACTCAATTTGACCAGGTGAAGAAGCTCGAGCCCACAATGAACAAAAAGAAGATGGCGCAAAACTGGCGAGATAAGCGGGTCAAAGCACTCTTTGTGATGGCCCCTGCCTGGGGATGGCTCTTCTCAAAACGGGGGATCCGGGATATCCAAATCCCCACCTATATTGTCGCAACCAATGCCGACCAAGTGCTTGTGACAAAAAACAATGCCGGGTTCTTTGCCAAATACATTAGACACTCACAATACCAGCTCATTCCAGGACAAGCAGGCCACTACGTCTTCATCTCCGACATCGCCCATAAAAACCACAACCAAGACCTCGACTTCCTAACCGAAGACAGCTCGACAATCGACCGTTCCTGGATCCAATTCCAGGTGGCCGACCAAGCCACCCGCTTCTTCCAAGCCGAACTCTAATTTGGTGGATCTTGGGAGATCACTCCTCCGAAGAAAACCCTGCCATCTACGTAAAGTAATCCTGCTAGATCCCCTGTGATCACCCTACGGATTTCAGGGAATTTTACAATAAATGGATTTGGATTGAGAACAGTAAAGTCTCCTCCCACATCTACAAGCTGATCGGAGTTTGTGAAAGTGACATTATCTCCTAGACCTAGAAAATCAAATGTAAGGCCACCCACTATTGAATTTGGCAGGTTCAAGGTCATTCCGCTGACTGCAGATTCAAATGTGATTACTTTATTTGCTGGTGGTGTGGCCAAAAGTGCATCCAAAGAGGCCTGATCGGTCACATTTGGAAGGTCATTTCCTCCAGATGGATCGTCAACGGTTACAAAGGGGGTGTGAATATTCCCATCGATATAAAGCTGTGGCACCTGGCCACTGTCATCGGTTAATAGATTGATGGGAGCAAGCCAGTCAATTTTGAAAGCTTGCGGGCAATGGAGTGAGAGAGTTCCTTTGACTTGAACCGCTTCACCATTGTGGGTATCTAATGCCAAACGATTTGTCACATGAGCAAAGCTATAATACCCGGGGACAATTCTATCTGGTAAGTTGATCGTTCCAGGATCGCCATAAAATCGAAAGATGTCCCCTGGCTGTCCATTTAACTGGGCCCCGTCAAAGTCCACTTGTGTGTAGATTTCATGTTCTCCACCTGTACTTACCGCCCCACTGGCTTGTGCTCTCTCTCTAAACGGGCATCCGCAATTACAGGAGCACTCACCCTGGTCCTCGTCAAAGAGAACAATATCACCTATTTGTGCGTTATCGATCAATCTTGCAAGTTCTGATTTATTTTTAGCTTTATATATTGGCATATTATCTCCTATTAAGCTCCTGTTCGTTTGACTTTGAGTGATGAAAAAAGAACTTTTCCATCAATTGACATGAAAGCACCCGGATCGCTTGATAAATCCCTTTCTACAGCGCACAAGAAGCTGATACCACAATCACTTGGGTTAACAAGAGAAAACCCACCTGCTACCTTCACAGTTCCATCCTGAGCACGAGTTTTAAAAATCACCTCATCCGTCAAATCGGGAAACTTAAAAGTCAATCCTCTAACAATCCTCTCAGGTAGCCAAAAGGCTTTTCCACTCACTGCACCTGTGAAATTGATCACTCGGTCTGGTGTCGTATCACCTAGGGCTGCATCAAGAGTTGCTTGATCAGATACATCCCCCACCCCATTTTCGCTCTCAATCCGCCCAGTTGGAACTTCCCCAATTCCAACTTCTCCTGTTGCAGTATCACCATAAATAAGTAATTGAGGCTCTCTATCGCTCTGTTTCACAAGGTTCAATCGGGCAGTGATATCAACGGGAAATGTACACTTGTTATATAAAGAAAGATCGCCCAGCACTCGAACAACGCCTGAGTCTTGACCCCCAATAGCCAATGGAGCTGAAATGTCTGCAAAATTGTAATAGCCAGATGGTATTGTTTGTGGCAATTTTAGCTCTCTGATATCCCCATGAAATCGGAAGGTATCCCCAGTCTGTCCAACCCTCAAAGCCGCCATCAAATCCGCCTGAGAAGCAATATCATGAATCCTACCTGTCGCTTTTAGATCAAGAACCGAGTTGCCTGATCCTTGACTCACTGGACATACATGACACTTACCCGCATCAGTAATGTGGATCATATCCCCTTTTCTCAAGGTAGATATAAGCTTTTTAGCCTCTTCCCTATCTTTTGCCAGATATATTGCCATATTTTTCTCCTAATATTTTTGTCCATTATAACTAAATACAGAGACTATATCACCCATATTAGCTAAGCGATTGTTAACAAAGGATTAAAAATTTAGATTTGCGTTGCAAGATGACAAAATTGCGTACGGACTGAGCCATTACTGCAGTATTTTTTGCTGATAGAAGAAGAGGCGGAACAAGCTAAACTGACATAAAACCCGGATTAGTCACGAGGGCAGACGCGGATGGTGTGGCCATCTGGGTCTCGGATCAGAAAGGTACGTCCAAACACTTCATCACTGGGCTCTTGTGCGATGTCAATTGAGGGGTTTTCCTGCCATTGTGCATAGAGCTCATCCACTTCTTCATTAGAGCCGAGCATGATCCCCATCTCTGAAAATCGTTTGGCCTCTGAGTCGGGCGTTTCACCTCCGCTCCAAATGGCAAAAATGGCATCCCCTCCTGCAGACCAGGCAACATAGCGGGGACTTGTGAAGACTGGATCTTGCCTAAAGATGGTTTTGTAAAAGTCGGTTGAACGTGTGATATCGGAAACATAGACTAACTGTAGATTGGGCATAAGGTCGGTCATTTCTTCACCTCTTTGTTTGGATAGGCGATATTTTACCACCTCTCTTCAATGGTGTCAATTTGATTGACGGAAGAGTTTTGGAAATGATAGGGTGAGGATATATGAAAAGTCCAAGAATTCTTATTTGTGGTGCAGGGCCTGCTGGCCTTGCGAGTGCCTACTGGCTTGATCAAGCAGGCTTTAATGTCGAGCTCATTGAAAAGCGCCCTCGAGATAATGTTGAAGGGTACCTTCTTATTTTGCATGGTGAGGGGCTGGAAATGCTCCATCAGATGGGGATTTATGAGGCGGCTTGTGCTCAGCAAGCAAATATCCAACAGATAAAGCATGTAAATGATCGAGGGAGAATCATCACCCAAATCAATCCTAGTACATGTGAGTTTGGAAAGCTGAAACAACTGGTGATCACTCGCGATGTTCTCTGTGAGATTTTGGCTGAACAGGTTAAGCACATCCCCTGCCGTTTCAATGAACAGGTGACTGATCTCGTCGAGGATGAGACGGGGGTGAGAGTGGCATTTCTTTCTGGTCGGACCGATCATTTTGATTTGGTCATTGGAGCAGATGGGATCCACTCGATGACTCGGAAGTTGATCTGGAATCGGGAAGAGGACTTTTGGTATCCGTTCGACCTATGCTTTGCCTTTTTCAAGGTGCCCAATTTTATGGGTGAGCATGGCGTTGAGTATCGCTATCAGGCATTTCAGCGAGCCCTCACCCTCTACTATCCTTCCGAGGGGGATGGAAGGGCTGCAATATTCTTCCCAGGAGCTCCTGATCCAGCTATTTTGCGAGATGATCAGTTGCGTAAACAGTTTGCACAAGCCCCTTTTGCCAACGATGGATGGGAAGTCAAAAGAGTGCTCGACTACTTTGGACAGTATGAGAACCAATACTTTGATTGTGTGGCCAATATTCGAATGCCCACATGGTCTAAGGGAAGAGTTTGTCTTGTTGGAGACTCGGGGTACGCATCCTCACCCCTTGGCGCCCATGCGACAAGTGTTGCCTTTGTAGGTGGGTATATCCTCGCCAATGCGCTCACTCAATCAGCTGACTATCGTCAAGCCTTCTTAGCCTATGAAGAGAAGATGCGCCCATTTGTCTTTGAGGTGCAACAGAGAAGCGAAAAGATCGCCAACCGATGGAAGAGCAAATATCTCTCATGGTTTGATCGACGATTTGATCCCCTAGCCCCGATTTCTCGAGGGGTGTGGAAGCGGAAAGAGATAGGGGTAAAAGATTTATTGTGATATGCTCGGGCCATGTTTGAGCTACACACTTTTGCCGATTTAAATCCGCTAACTTCCCAGCAAATTCGACATGAGTATGGAGGAAAAGCGCTTGGCCTTTATGAGGCTGAGCAGGCCCAAATTGAGGTTCCCCCCGTCTATTTAGTCGGATCAAATGTGCATGAAGCGTTCATGCAGCAAGATCCCCCAGATGAAATCGAGACATTTACAGAGCTTGCAACCCAATTTGTTGAGGAGAATATTTTATTTCGCGCGCTTGATGGGGAACTTTTTGCCGTTCGCTCCTCCAGTCAGGATGAAGACTCTTCATCTAAAAGTTTTGCTGGCATTTTTGAAACTCGACTCAATGTCCCAAGAGACCAATTACCCGAAGCAATTGCCTATGTGTGGAGCTCATTTCTCTTAGAAAAAGCTAAAAGCTATCAGGCAAAAGACCATCGAATGGGTGTCATCATTCAGCCAATGATCGAAGCGAAGTTTTCAGGCATTTGCTTTACTCGCCACCCATCTCCTGCCAATGTATTTGAAAACAAGCAGCTCATTATTGAATATGCTCCCGTTGTCGGGGAAAAAGTGGTAGGGGGAGAAGTGATCCCTCAGCGGATTATTGGATCGTCCGATACGATTAGTCGAGCAAGTGAGCATGGATGGACAGACGAGTTACTAGACGCCATATTTAAGCTAAAAAAACATGTCCACCACGATGCAGATATTGAGTTTGTCATCGATCACCAAGAGCGATTTTGGCTCTTGCAACAGCGACCCATTAGTCAGATCTACAACTCCAATCGACTCGATTTAACAGGCTATACCCGCCACTATAAGCGCATTCTCCCCCCACTAGATATTGAGCTTTTCATCGATGGATGTTGCCGCTACCTCCCCTCCTACCTAGAGCTCTCAATTGGACTAGATGAGTGGATGGTGATGGTTTCAAACAATCAAGGGACACAAGAGCTCTGGGTGCACGATATCCTCAATCAAGCCCTTGTCCAAGGAGTAAGTGAGAAAATCAAAGAGGATGAGAGCTATCTCGATCGGATCCATAGACGGTATATGCACCATTTTGAACAGTTGCAACAAGCCCCACCCTCAGATCTCTTCAGTTGGTTTGAGTGGATCACCCCTCTCTCTGCTCACTATTATGTCCCCATGGTCATTGTCGAGGCCTTACACGAAACCATCTTGCGCGAAATCCGCTCGATCGATCCTCAGAATGCAGAACATGACCTCTTTGAATTGAGTACAAAAGGGGTGAGGTCCCTTATTGATCAACTCGACCATCTACTCTCTGCGCTGAAGGACCGCCCCTATGAGGAATGTGCCGATGACCTAGCGGATATTGCGCACAAATTTGGATTTCTCAACTGCCGCATGCCCTACGATGAGCCCTATTCACCAAAAGACCTCTTTGACATGATCTCAACTGCCCAAATGCCACCCCCTCCCCCACCACTTGATACAACTAAGTACTTCTCAAAGCCCCACCTAAAAAAACGACTCGATGACTTACGCGAATGGATTCGGATCCGCAATCAGGAAATGGAATGCTTCTATGCAAGCTACCAACGGGCAAGACCCCTCATTGAGTCGACTTGCGATACGCTCGGCATTACTCAAAAAGAGTTCTGGCAATCCCCCAAATCCTCCCTACTCCAAAACCAACCCAACCCTCTCCCCGCCCCCACAATTTTTCAAAGCCGTGGCCAAACACAAGTCACCGACCAAGTTGAAGTCACCTATCCACAAGCCACCTCTACTGAGGGGCTAAAAGGGCAAACAGTCTATGGAAAAGGGAAATTAAAAGGGAAGGTTCACCTTCTATTTTCTCCCGATGATTTCAAAACCCCTCCGCCCCGCCCCTGCATACTAGTGACGGGAATGACAACACCTGACTTTGTCCCCCTCCTACGCAAACACTATGATGCCATCATCACCGATGAAGGGGGAATACTCTGTCATGCGGCCATCATTGCACGGGAAATCCCCATCCCAAGTCTAGTCGGCACAGGGATCGCAAGCGACTGCCTAAAAGATGGGATGGAGATCGAGATTGATTTTGACCGAGGAATCGTCCTTTTCGACTAATTACTCGAGCTCATTTTCTGCAAAGTAGAGGATTCCCTCACGCACAAACTCTGGGAGATCTTTATGAAACTTCTCATAAGGCTCTCTTAATTGAGAATCACAGATGAGATTGCCATGTTGGATATAGGTCTCTTGATTAGGAGTCCAATATTGTTTCAGCCAAAGGTAGTGTCTCTTAATCAAAGCCTGGCTTGCAGGAAAATGGGCCTTTTGCCCTGCTTCAATTTCCTGTTTTAACCCTTGGCAAATTTGGATAAACTCCTCTTGCGCCCCTTCCCAATCAGCTTGGCTCATTTGGGCGCCCTTTTCCTTACTTTCTTCAATCGACCGGGCCGCTTCTTCGCCAAACCGATCGATGAGTTCTTGTTCAAATTGGGCTTGTTTTTCGTGAGAAAAGCCTGCAAATAGTTCTTTTGGATTCATTTGAATATCCTCTTGTAAATGTGTGATTGTTTTATCAATTGTATTGATGAGTTCCACAGTCTCTTGCATCGACTTTTGCAAAGCTTGCTTGTGTAATTTCAATGAGGCGATCTTATCAAAATCACTCCCCTTCAAAATATACCCAATCTTTTTTAGCCCAATTCCAAGTTCTCGATAGAAAAGAATTTGCTGCAACATCAGCACCTGTTCTTTTTCATAATATCGGTAACCATTTGAGCCATGATAAGCAGGTTTTAATAAACCTATATCATCATACCAGTGGAGTAAGCGTATACTCACACCAGAGAGCTTAGCAAGTTGTGATACTGTGTAACTCATGTCATTCATGATAAATCATCACGTTACGTGAGGGTCAACTCAACTTAATTTAAAAGAATTTTTACCCGTCTTTGAAGGGTCTTGGACAGCTCCTTGAGTTCGATTGGTGAGCTGGACGTCGCTTGGCATAGTTTGGGACAGAGAGTTTTTGACTCAAACTTTTCCCAACAGAAGGAATCAAGCCCTCCCTCCAAAGTCACTTTACGATCCCCTTGGACAAAGATTGTCAGCTTGAGCATCCCCCAAGCGATAAAGAATCCTTCACCACTCCCTTGGCAAACTTGTTTAATGCGCTCAACAACCCCTTGCAAATCTTGACAGGACAGATAATCGGCTGTCTTATCATAACGCCAAGGCGCGATTGTTTGAGCAGGATTAGCCCCCTCTTTTTGAGGTCCTACATGAAACTCATAGCAAAAAGGGGTTAGATAAGAGACGATTTGAAAATTTTCTCTGGGCAATGTAATTCCTCCTGGTTAACCGGGGAGAAATTATATGGACCAACATCCTATTTGTCAATCTGCCGAGCAGTTCAAATAATGTTTAATTCCTTCAAAATAGCTTTTGGCCACATCACACACCCTCGATGGGATCCACATCCCTTCAAAACAGGTGTCCCGCTCGGAGAGGCGGTCAAATTCATCCGTATTTGTCATCAGAAGTGATTCCCCATAGCAGATGGGGCTCTCTACCCTTCGGGTGAGCGCCAAGTTGCGCGCATACACCCCCTCATCGATAAAGATACACGCCCGCTCCAGATAAGATGTGGGCTCATTTCGATCGATTAACCCCACTCCAGTCCCCTCGACCATCGCCTCCATCACACAATGAGAAAGGAGAATCGATTGCTCAATTTGATCGGTCACGAGAAGGCGCAGAAAATCGAGTTGCCATTCAGGATGGTCCAACTCACCTCCGATAAAGGCGCCAGGAACAAATGCCAAGTTGAAATTATCCTCTGTCATCAACCCATTTGGCCCCCTGTGCGCATTATAGTGGATGCAAATGGTCAAGTGGGGATCAAACTGATTAATCAAGTCACCCCGTGCGCGCAAATCTCCACACAAATCCTCCCATGCCGACTCGATCGCCCCTTGGCCAAGTCCAGACCTTGTCACGAACACCTCTGCACCAGCCTCTTCGAGCATCCCCTTCAACACCCTTGCAGTCCAATAGTTGAGATCCCCCTCGCAAAACTTGCCCATCGACCGCCGTTCCATCACAGCATACTCTCCCCCAATATGTCCAGGATCAAGGGCAATGCGGGCCCCCTCCAATCCCACGGGCTTTTTGAAGCTATCCACCACGCCTCGGTCACCAAAGTAGAGGGTATACTCCCCCACCTCCAACCGATCCTCGTATAGCCCCAGATCCTCTTGAATCGCATCATCTTTAACAAGATACCGATCGAGTTTATCCACCACCTGATCATATGTGAAAAGATATTGATACCGATCGAGATCAAACGACCAACACCAACATGAACCGGTCAAAAAGAGAAATAGGATAAGCTTTTTCATGGGCGAAATGATACTCAAATAGTGGGATTTAATCAAACGATTCGCTCCATATTGGCACCTAGTGGGTCAACATCTGACCCTTTGCAATTTGCACTTTCCACTCTTTGAGCCTCTCCCCTTTGAGCACCATTTGACCACTGGGCAGGCCACCTCCCGCAACGAGCGCCCGTTCAATGTCCCTTAGCGCCCCCCTCTCATGAGGGACAAATCCCATCTTGAGAAAAAAGAGGGTTGAATCTTCAGTTGATTTGACTTCCACTCGCCCCCTATATCCCTTTTGTATACTCATCTCAACGACACATTGGATAAGGGCTGACCCTACCCTTTGTGTTTTTTCTCCAAATTCATTCCATTTTGAGAGATTATGAATCTCGAGTATTTCAACCCCTTTTTTTTCTTGAGAATATCCAAGCATCAAATAGCCCATCTGACGGGGCTGCATTTTTCCCAAATATGAGTAAAAAAGATAGGGGACAAACGCTTCTGTCTTTCCTACACCTTTCACTCGACAAAGGCTCACCCAATTCATCCCGCGTAGGCAAAATCGCGCAGTGAGTGGATGAGCGGTGGAATAATCCCACCTATGCCTTTTCACTACCCCCTCAACTTGCCTTCGCTCATCTAGCCCCTTTAAATCATAAAAAAACAGCTCATTGGGGTCGACAGGTCGCATCTGGGAGCTGATGTGATACATGTTAAATGCACACTCTACTCCCTCTAGTAGTAATGGGGAGGAGGCAATCCGCCCTCTCCAAATAGCTCGCGCAGAGTCTGAAAGGATCATCCTACCTCCATCAACCTTTTTGCTTGCATCCACTTCGCTCACCACACATTTTTGAGAAGCCGGATCATCGCAAATAAACCCCATTTTGAGATAGAATTCAGCTGACCCATTGGCAGAAACTAAGCTCACCCTCCCCTCGAGTCCTGCTCGGAAACTCTTTTCTATCGCAAATTGGATGAGGGCGGTGCCAATCCCTTTGATGTGGTCTAAGGAGAAGTTATCCACGCGGCAAATATGGATCGAGTGATTCATTTCATTGCGCCCAATTGTAAGCCACCCGACACCTGCAAACGTCCTTGTCGCGCCATAGTCGCCCCATAAAAAAGGGGCATAATACTCCACGTGAGAGAATTCATCCACCCCCATCCGCGCGATAATGAAATGGGAAGTGTTCCTCACCGAAAATCTGCCTTGAGTTTCGTAGCTCAGGTCGTAGTAGGCCTGACGAGACATGATATCAAAGTTAAATGCGCGATGCTCCTTTGTATCCTCATAGGGTACTTGCTCAAATTCCCTTTCCTTCTCTTTACTCCACTGGGAAACTCTCATACAGAGCCGCTCTTGCGAGAAAAATCGGGAATCAGTTGCTAACATAATCAATCCTCATGGACAAAATTGCTCAAGCATTCTACCATACTCAAAATATGAGTACACTATCTTTTACTTTACGAACTCCTTTCTACTTTTCCATGTGCCATGTGGCAAAGCCCTTTCTCCCCTCACCCGCTCCACAAGAAGCCGAAACCAGGGTGTATGACCTAGTATTATGTTGCTTTGGCCTCATCATTTCACCCATCGCACTCCTTTTCCTCGGTATAGGAATTGTCCACGATCATCTCTTTCTCAACCGGTGTTATACCTATATCCATGGAAAGGGAGAGGAAGTAGCCACCATTACATCGTGTGCGACCTGGAATATATGCATGTTACAAGACCCTCTCCCCCTCTACTTTGGCGGGGTCAAGCTAGCTAAAGAGCGATATGACCAAGTGGCCAGGAAAATTGTTGAAGCCGCCCCAGACCTCATCTGCCTTCAAGAAGTGAGCCAAGAGGCAGCTCACGCCCTGCAAAAGCGGCTTAGTGAGCACTACCCACACATCTACATAGATATCTGTCCCGACCCACTCCTCCAGCTCGGCAGCTCACTTCTTGTCGCTTCAAAAGTGAAGCTCGAAAATGTTCAAGCCATCACACTTCCCCACCAAGGGGCCCTTCACCGGGGCGCTCTCCAATTTCAAGCAAGCAATCTCAAATGGATCGCAACCCACCTCCATCCGGGCAAAAAGGAAAAAGATAAAGCGTTTCGACAGACGCAACTTCAAAAACTTGCCCCCCACCTTCAAGAGACCAACGTCCTTTTTGGCGATCTGAATATGAGTCGGGAAGAATATCAAACAACAACACTAAATGGTGAGTTTGAAGATACCCTTCCAAACACCATCACAGCAACAGATAAGTTCTCTGCCCGCAGTCGGGATATTCCCCCAATCGACCTCGCAATTGATTATATTGCATGTAGAAATTGTAAAATTGAAACAAGAGTTGAGCCCAGCTTTGATACAACAACTGGGCTCAGTGATCATCATCTCCTCGTGGGGAGAATTCAGCCTACTTAAAGACCCATTTTTGCAACGAAAACGCGATTAATCGCCGTTTCTGCAACTGTGGCTTGAGCTGGGTCACCCACTTTTAGGTGAGTCATGCGCACACGTTTTCCAAAATGGCCATCTGAGTGCTGATAGTTTCCATTTGCAGTATAGTTCTGATCAACAGATTCTGTATATATCTCAAGATCAAGCTGCTCGAGGAGAACAGTTGGTGCCTTCACAAAAACACTGTTTGCTTGCATTTGAGTGAGACCCACGCGTCCAGTCTCTTTATCCCAACGCAATTCAACAGCCAAAGCCTTGGCCTTTAAAGCACATGTGTCATCAAATAAAGTTGTTTGTAAAATCAGTTCATTGACAAAGTGAAGTAAGTCAAAAATAAACTTACTTGACATTTGCAAATCTAAAGCTGCGTCTGCAACCCACTCAACTGTTTTTCCTACCCAATCCCCATCAGCGCAAGCTGGTTGAGTTAGGTGAACATTGGCCGCCCCATGTACTGGGCCAGGTTGTGCCATTTCCATAATTAACCTCCAGTTTTTTCAGCGACTATTCTACATAAAACAGGAGATTAGATCTAATTGAATGAATTTATTTACACCATTCAAATTAACATTATGAATTCAATGCCACATAGATATCTACTTCAGCATCTGACGGATCTTGAGACCTCTCATCATACACCTCAAAATCACAAGTATAGGCCCGATCCAGCTCAGTTTGCCAAATCTTTTGCCAAGCGTGGAAAACCGCCCCCTCATTCAAATTTCCCTTAGCAACAAATTTTTCAAAAGTGCCGCCCGGAACTACTTGACTCACCATCCCCTCTGGCACTTCATCAAAACTTGAAACCTTACACCCTAGTACGACCGTATAGGGAGCCATAAAGTCCCCCTCATAGTCGGTATAGAGCTCATAAATGGCATTCGAGAGTTTATTTGGGATTTTATCCATGAGCCTCTGTCCGAGAAAGACTTCCCAAAGAGCTCCAATATCCTTGGCCATCTGCCCATCCACATTACTAGTCCTGACCGCAATTCCAATCACTTTAAACGATTCCATCAATACCTCCAAACCATCAATACTTTACGTGAGGTCTCTACTATAGCCTAGTTAGGAATTTGCAACCAGAACAACTTTCCCTCGAGCCTTTCCGCTTTCAACCAAGCGATGTGCCTCAATGACATCATCCAATCCAAAAGAGGTGGGATCAACCATAGGACGAACATTCCCCTTATCCACTTCATCTCCCAAGCTGTGTAAAATCCTTCCCAACCATTCCCTTTTTTGGCCAGTCACTAGCGGAAGAAGCATAAACACCACGCCTAGATCTCCACCCTTATTGTGAAGAATAGAGAGATCGACAGTGGCTCTTCCAGCCGTTGTCACAATTTCCCCATAATCCGCAAGAGCGTTCATCGAGTTTACCAGATTTGGCCCACCCACAGTATCAAAGATCCGCTCAAAACCCCGTCCATTCGTGAGTCGATTCACATAATCTTCCACCCCCTCATCCCGATAGTTGATCAAACCCTTAGCTCCAAACTCTCTTGCCGGGTCAAAGTCCTCATCACTCCCCACAGTCACAAATACATTGGCCCCATGCGAACTCGCAAGTTGAGTGGCAATATGCCCCACACCTCCACATCCCCCATGGATGAGAATATTTTCACCCCCCTTCAAATTGAGCTTTTCAAAAAGGGCAATATAAGCAGTGATGCCAACCAGAGGAATCGCAGCGCACTTTCGAATATCCAAACTTTTAGGTCGAAGGGCCATCAGATCGGCATCCACTTCCATCAATTCAGCCAACGCGCCCGATGGACATCCAATCATTCCACCAGCACATCCCCACACTTCATCGCCCACCTTAAATCGCTCTACCCCTTCACCCACCTTCTCAATCACCCCCACCACATCCGAGTGCAAAATCGCTGGAAATGGGGGAGCAATATTAGTCACAGCTCCCGAACGGATCTTGCAGTCAATCTGATTCACACTCGTTGCAAGCACACGAATCACCAGATGACCAGCTTCTGGCTCCGGATCCTCCATCTCAACCTTTTCAAACACATCGGGTTCCCCCACTCGATTAATTACCCACGCCTTCATCTCTCTTCCTCCGATGTTAGCTTCTGAAAAATCTTCATTAAGAGCTTTCGTTCACTACTCGTTAACTGATTAAAGAACGCCTCATCCGACCCTTCAACAGCGGGAATCGCCACCCTTACCTTCTTTTTTCCCTTTGATGTGAGAAAAGGATTCTTCACCCGTCCATCTGTAGAGGGCTTCCGAACCACCAACCCCTTCCCCTCCAAACCCCGCAATACCTGAG
Source organism: Chlamydiia bacterium (assembly GCA_022601545.1). Taxonomy (GTDB): domain Bacteria; phylum Chlamydiota; class Chlamydiia; order Chlamydiales; family JAJACM01; genus JAJACM01. The sequence goes on from JAJACM010000004.1 coordinate 203,485, forward strand.
AGAGCGTATTGGGATCGAGATTAGCCATCTTGCCCACCATCGCCTGTGTCACCCCCTCCCCCGCCTGCGTGAGAAAACCAATACACGCCAAAACTACAAACTGGGGATGGGTCAGATCAATCGGCTTAAGGGACGATTCAATCAGCCCACGCCAACTCATGCTAATTTGCCAAAGCAAAAACCCCGGACTCACATCCGGAGTTTCATAAGCACTGATCTCTTTATAATCCATACTACTCAGTCTTCATCTTATAAGCCCGAATCCGATGGCCATCCCTGTCTGCCACAACAAACGTCCGTCCAAAATCAAGCTCAGTCGGCTTCTGCAAGACCAGCGCCTTGCGAGACCAATCCTCATACAAAGCATCCACATCATCCGTACCGAAGGCAATCTCACACCCACCCCCTCCAATAACCACATCTGGCTCAGCCGTATGCCGCGACCACAATCCTAGCATGACACCATTTGGCATCGCATACATAACAAATGTAGCCGACTCTTCCACCGGATCCAATCCCAATAAATTACTATAAAACTCCTTACTTTCCAACGGATTATTCACGAAAAAAATGACAAATCCCAACTTCTGATCAAACATAGGTAACCTCCTTGGTTTTCGCACAATAGTACGTACACGTATCTTTTCCGTCAACCCCAATAAATTCTGGCTATGATACACTACTTGAATGAAAGCTTTTTTACTGACGTTTCTCCTCCCCATTTTCCTATCTGCTGGTGAAACCTTTATTCTCATCGATCTAAAGACCCACCAAACAATCACTCAACTGGGCACCAATATCGATGCAAGAGTGCGTCCAGGGTGTACTTTTAACATCTTCCTGAGCTTAATTGGATTCGAACAAGGGGTTCTCATCGACAGCCAGTCCCCCATCATGGCCTACCAAGAAGGGTATCCAGACTACCTCCCCATCTGGAAACAATCCCATACCCCAACAACCTGGATGCAGTACTCGGTCGTCTGGTACTCACAAGAAGTGGCCAAACAAATCCAAAACATAGACGACTGGCTTAATCGACTAGACTATGGCAACTGCGATCTATCCCTAGGGCCCCACCATTCTCCCCTAACAGAAACACTTGCCATCGCACTCTCAGAACAAACCGAATTCCTCTACAAAATGCTCAGCTACCAACTCCCCCTCTCCAAACATGCAGTTGATCAGACAAAACAAATCCTCTACCGAGAAACCCTGCTAGATACCCATCACCTATTTGGAAAAACCGGCTGGACCAAGGAGCAAGGGGAAGAAACAGCCTGGTTCATCGGTTGGCTTGAAACACCGGCCAATACCTACATCTTTGCCTACCTCCTGCAGGAAGAGGAAATCCCGACAGATCATCGCATTGAGCGAACTAAGGCCCTCCTCCACCAATTCCTATAACCCTCTGGGGCTGAAGGTGGCATGGTCGAAGGGGCAAAAACAGTATATTTGACACAATTTCATGATATGTGATATATTAGATATCGGATAAAGGAGTTGGTATGAGTAAAATTGAACGGACATTTGTCAATGATGTGGCCTATAAGAGGCTCAAGGAATGGATTGTAATTGGTCAGCTTGCCCCGGGGGTAAAGCTCAAGGATAAGGAGCTTGCAGAAAAGCTTGGGGTGAGCCGAACCCCCATACGCGAAGCTCTGCTCAAGCTCGAGAATGAGGGATTTGTCAAAACTGAGCCCAATAAGGCAACCCAAGTGACCCAATTTGACCTAGCTGAGGCTAAGAACCTCTATTCTATTGTCTGGACCCTGGAAAAGTTTGCTGCCCGCTCAGCACTGCCCTACATCACCCCTCAAGTAATTGAGAAATTGGAAAAAGCAAACGCAAAGTTCCTCTCTCATCTCAAACAACATAAGCGACTCGAATCTCTTCAAGCAGATATAGCCTTTCACTCCATCTGGAGTAATCTGGCGCGTAACCCTGATCTTGTTAAAATCCTTGCCGATCTCAAGTCTAAACTCATGCGAATAGACCTATTCTATTTCCAACAGGTAGACGATATAGAAGCATCCTATCTTGAGCATGAGGCAATTATTCAGGCCTTTAAAAAGGCAGATCCGGTAGCCCTTGAAGAGGCTATTGAAAATAACTGGTTGAATAGCTTCAATCGCATTAATTTATAGGAGAGTCATATGTTTGATAGGAAACTTGTCGCAGTCATGAATGGAAAATTAGAGCAGGGGGTTGCCATGAATGCACTTGCTCACATGTCGATTGGATTTGGATCTGCCTTCGAACCCGAGCAACTTGAAATCACTGAATATGTCGATGCAGATATGAACTCCCATGCTAATATCTCAAAGATGCCCTACATTATTCTCAAGGCCAAAAACTCGAACAAAATCAGCCTATTGCGCAAAGCAGCAATTGCACTGGGAATTGAATTTGTCGTCTATACAGATACGATGACAAATGGGTCGTATCAAGACCAACAAGAGCGTACTGCAAGCACCTCAGAGGCAGACTTAGAGTACTATGGAATTGTGTTATATGGTGTTTGGGAACAAGTTGCAGAGCTCACGCGAAAATTCTCCCTTTGGAAATAAATAGTATTTGCAAAAAATATTTGAGGCGCTACTCTGGTTCCATACTGTAGGAGTAGTTTATGAAGCTTAAAATGCATTTCTTTTCGAGCCTTGTTGTGGGCTTATTGATTGTACAGAGTGGGGTGTTTGCCAAGTGTTGTGATAAGGGGCCTGAGGAGCATGTTGAGGATTGCTGCTGCCCACCTGTAAGTGATGACTTTCAGGGATTTTCGGTCAATGTGGGTGTGGGCTATAGCGGTGTTGTGGCGATTACCGATACTAGCGGACTTGTGCCGAGAAGGAAGACGAGTTATGGGGGTGATGGCGTTGGCGTGCAGCTGAAGTTTAGCGGCGACTATGCCTTCTGTGATGAAGGGGTTGTGGGCGTTGAGGCGTATGGCCAGTATAATAGTGCCAAGACGCAAGATAGCTATTTGCAGACGGCTGCAAGCACTGTTAAGACTCGACGCACTTTTAAAATGCCTTGGAATGTTGGTCTGGACGCTCGGGTTGGGTATATTCCCGCCAGTTGTTCGATGGTGTTTCTCTATGCAGGACCTGATTGGGGTTATTACGATTTTAACTACCGCACCACGGGTGTAAGCAGCAGTTACAAGCAGTTTGTCTTTGGTGGCGGCGGTGGTGGAGGGTTGAAGCAACTCTTTGGCGAGTGCTTCCACCTCCAGATGACTGTGGACTACCGCTGGTATGGATCGAAGACGATCACCTACACAAATGGAGAGAGTCAGAAGATCAAGGCACGCCTTGCAACAGCCCTCATGATGGTTGGCTACACCTTCTAAATCAATCTAGATCGGAAGCATTGAGCGTAAAATGGGCCACTGGCTGCGAGATGCTTCCGATTCCAATGGGCTTGCCCTGCTTAAATGTCTGTATGCGCGATGCAATTGGTGTAAAGGAAATTGGGATTTCTGGCTGATTGGTCAAGGTGGCTACAATGCCTCCCACTACTGGACAGGTGCGAAATGCCCCTTTTGCCTCAACCACATAAAAAGCAGTATACTCACCCGCCTCTGGGTTTGTAATCACAACATTTGCATGTTCGAATGGACTCATCGCCCCTGTCTCAATTTCACTCCCACTGGGCGTAACGACGACACCTGATACCGCTTCAGAAACATTGTTCAGGTGATTGGTGGCAAATGAGACGATCAAGGTGGTCTCAGTAAATCCCACATTTCCCAATAAGCTCAAAAGTAAGCAAATAAGTCCTTTTTTCCACATAAATATCCTTTAAGGTAGTGTAATTGAAACGGGATCGCTCAGGTAGCCATCAAAATCAACGGCCCGCACCTCATAAAAGTTTGAGACCCCAGGGGTCCGATTGTGATCATTATAGATCAGATTTTGGAGCGCCCCTACGTTGGCAATATAGCGACTATCGCGATAGATGTTATAGCTCACAACATCACTTGAAATGCTTGCTGTCCAAGAGACCTGATAGACCAAATCGGTCTGCAAGACATACCGATTATTAATCACCTTCCCCTTCACAAACCGAGGGGGCTCCGGGTAGGGCAAGTCGAGAAAAGCCAAATAGGTGACGGTGGTCAAGTTGGCCTGCAGACTTGGGGTCCCCACTTCAACGCCCCCTTGCACCACAGACACAGTCCCCTCAGGAATAGGTGTCATATACAATTGAGTATTATCGAAAGGGTTGACCACCACAGCCCAGGGAGAAATACTAATGGGAATCGTACTCGACTGAACTCCATTGACTATCACCTGGAGCGTATCATCACTCTCACTTGCCACATAAGCAGTCAAACCATCATTGGTAAAGGCGGGCGCATTGAGCTCACTACCACTCGTCGTGATAGTTCCAGTGGCCGCATCAGTTGTTGTGCTAAAAGTATAGACATCTGCCCCATTCACATCTGGCACATAGCCCACGCCGAGGCTGCTAATTGCAATGAATTGTGCCCTCGTTGCACTAATGGTCCCAACTGAACTATTATCACTCACCCGATAGACATAAACGCTACTCGCCCCAAACCCCACATCAGAGACGTAAAACTTGGTCCCCGTCGGATCAAAAGCAACAGAAGAGGGTTTTGCCGCCCCACCACTTACGGTAGCAACTGAGCCATCAGAGATGGTAACCACATGCACTCTACCCCCAGACTGATCGGGGAAGTAAAGCTTTGTCCCATTTGGGTCAATCGAGATCTGCCGAAGAGATGAGACGCCAATGGAGATGAAGTTTGTCGCGGTATCAGTGGTGGTATCAATTACCCACACCCCATCTTCTACATCATCAGCCATGTAAGCGGTCAACTGATTGGGTGAGATCGCCACCCCATGCAAATTCCCCGCCGTCCGCCCACCAAAACTTGGGGTGATATTGTAAAGAAAGTTGTTGGTATCGGGATCCACAACGCTAAAATAGTCATCCCCACTTGTGGCATAGACCTTCACCGCCCCTTGAGCAAGGAGGGGAAGACAGCACGCAACAATCATCCAAATCCACTTCAAAATCGCACTCCTATGCCAATACCTGCTTCCAATCCACCCACATTTGCCGATTCAGATTGCACTCCATCACGCGAAATCCCGCTTAAATATCGATAGGAATAGTCGGCAAAGAGATTGAAATAGACTAAACGGGGACACTCATAAATGAAACCACTCTTCCCCACCACTCCCCAAGCGGCCTTTGAAATTCGGCCCTCCACATAAGGTGAATCATTGTGAATCAACACCCAAGAGACACTCGGTCCCACACCCAAATACAAATAGAAGCGCTCGAGCAACTCGAAAGGATACTTCACCCCAACGCTTAACGGATAGATCTGAATCGAAGTGGGACTCTCCAATCCTTCCGAACTTCCATCCTTCCAAAAGGGGCTAAAGTTGACCCAAGCAAGTAAGTCTTCCCATACCCGAACGGAAAACTCCCCTCCAGGCATCAGTCCACCATCATCATAGACTGCCCGCATCACCCCCGATTGGGGATAGAAATAGCCAGCTCTTGCCTCAAACATCATATTCTCAGCCGAGACAAGGGAGACTAAACAACACAACAAAAAGGCAATCTGCTTCAAGAGACCCTCGCTAAAAGAATGGAGTTAGTCTATACCAATTTGAGTTGAGATTCAAGGATTTTGTTGACTCAAAAATGCCATGAGTCGGGGCATATCGATGGGGGCCTGCCGATATGCAATTGTCGTATCAGGGCGCACTAAATAGCAGCCAGAATTAGCCACACCAAGCAAGTCAAAAAGGGCGCGATCTCGATCAAAGTAATCCCCACTCCCCTGCTCGTTTGCAAAAATGGGAACCACCTGAACCGGTACTTCCAATTGACCAATCTCTTCGAGTTGCCCCTCGATGAAATTTAAGTTGGCCCCTTCATCCAATAGTAAGATAAGCACATACGACCTTAAGCCCTTAAAGAGATCAAACAACTCAATCGCCCCATCGGGTGAGTGGATAGTGAGATTTGGCATTCTCAATCCAGGTCTTGGTCCCCTTTTAAAATGTCCCCCTTCCTTAATCCATCGGCTCCGAGGATAGACCAGTCCAATTTGACTCATCGCCTCAACCATCTTGTTTTGCAACCAAGGAAATCTCAAGAATAGGCGCATGGCCAGATCTCGGAGGAAAATGCGCCAATTGCTTTTCAACGTCACCATATGGGTAGCCGCTTCTGTCCGATGGAGCAATTCTTTTGCAATGGCATGCCGTTCGAGATGGTAGCTCTCTAGTAAAGATTCTGCCCCCTTACCCTGCAAGACAAAGGCGAGTTTCCAGGCCAAATTGTAAGCATCCTGACACCCTGCATTGGCCCCCTGCCCTCCAACTGGGCTATTAATATGGGCGGCATCCCCAGCTAGAAACACCCTTTTGTGTCGATACTCCTTTACTAAGCGACTATTCACCTTAAAGCATGTGATCCACTCCTCATCTGAAACAATAGCCTCTTCATCAACCAACCCTCTCACAGCCTGCTGGACATCTTCTACACCCTTGATCGCATCAGAGGCAAAAATGAGCCGATAAAAATCCTCTTTTGGAAGGGGAATGGCGGCGAATACCCCTTCACGCTGCCAAAAAGCGTGTGAATGGTCGTGGGAAAGCTTCCATTTCACTTTCACATCGGCAATCGAAATGGTTTCAGAAAAGGATTTTCCAGCAAACCCCATTCCAAGCGCTTTTCTCACAAAGCTATGGGCCCCATCACACCCCACCAAATAGCGGGCACTCACCTCTTCACCTGAGGCGAGCTTGGCAATAACTTGATCCTCCGACTGAGCAAACTCAACCATCTCAGTCTCCCGATCAACGCTCATCCCTTGCCTCTCTAGGTGAGCAACCAACACTCTCTCTAACTCGTATTGGGGAAGAGAGAGTAAGTAGGGATAAGGAGTTTGCAGCTGATCAAAGAGAATCTCACCCAACCGATTCCCATTGGAAAAGATCTCCATTCGATCAATCGGCTTTCCCTTTTCAATCAGCTGATCGCTAATTCCCATAAAAGTAAAGAGTTCAAGCACCCTAGCCTGCGTGGCCAGCGCGCGCGACTCCTTGACCGGCCCCTTGTTCTTATCAATGATCCGGACACTCACCCCATAACGGGTGAGCTCAGAGGCCAGTACAAGCCCTGTTGGGCCAGCCCCCACGATGAGCACATCAACCACTACTCTTCTCCTAAACTCTCCTGCATCCCTCCCATAAATGGGCTGGCATCATAAAAGAGTTCTAGTTGTCCAATCTTATCGCCTACACAGACAATATAGGCCGCTGCGCGAATGGTTCCAATTGGATCGGCACACTTAGCCTCGTAGACAACCATCGCTCCATCCTCATTTCCAGAAACAAAAACAATCTCAAGCGACTCTACCATTTGCGTAAATCGAATAGTTGCTTCTACTACCCGCTCTCTTCCCGTCTCACGCGCCATTGGCCCCCGAAAGCTCACCTCATCATCAAAAAAGCCTGGTAATTCATCGATCTTTTTCGCAGCAATTGTTTCATAGTACTTTCTAGCTAGTTCTTCAGCATTCATCGCAAGACTCCTATTAAATTTTTTCATTGAGTTTACGCTATGTGCCAAATCTCGTCTACATAAGTTGAATCGTCCAGTCTCCTCTATCAAATAATCTATGCATATTGTAAATTATTTTATAATTGAGATTTGTTTTCCAATATGGTATAATACCTAACCTAGATCAAACTAGATATGACTAAATATGCTTGGACTAGAAAATTTAAATTTTTTCACACTTCCCACATGGCGGGAAGAGCGCATGGTTTGGAAAGAAGAAACTTCTAGCGGAATCAGGCTTGTCCACGTCTTTCGCCCCATGGTGAGCGACCAGGGAGACATTTGCAATGATAACCCCAAACACATGTTGGGGGAAAAATGTTCTGTGCTCCTACTCATTCGCCCCATTCACACCCTTGCCAAAACATTTTTTCACCTCTGCCTCCCCCTATCCCTAACAGTGGCAATTTTGCGAGCAAAGAAAGGGGATGAGCTCAAGGCATGTGTGCAAACACTCGCTGATATTGTCCGCACTCCCGTATATGGAATTGCACTCTGGGTATGCGCTGCAGTCGGTTTGGTCCTTGGCATCGCAGATTCAGATCACCTTTTCACTCTCCGCTTATTAGCAGGACGCATCGAACAACACTTAAATTGGGGTGAGCCCAAAAATGCCTTCTGGACCCTTGCGCCTTGCTTCCAGCCGGCAAGTCATGAAGATGAATTTATCGCCACATGGGGACAAAGAAGGTACTCTGACACAATTTATGATCACCTGACTCCACGTCAATGTGCCGAGGCAAACCTTGCTCGGGCAGCATTTACGTCGCGTCGAAAAAAACCGATTCTCTTCTACTGCTTTTCTACATGGAGAAAAGATAGCCCTTTAGATAGCCATAAGTTTGATCGGTTCAGAAGTCCCTGTAGAGATATTGATCGGCTATTGCCGGTAATATAATTCTTTGTTATTCTCTGTGACATGCAACCATCATCGATCAATCCACCCATAGGATATGGCACCTATCGCCAGAAAGGAGTCCTGTGCGCTGACAATGTCAAACGGGCCATCGACTGTGGGTATCGAGTAATTGATACTGCCACTCTGTATGAGAATATGGATGCAGTGGGAAAAGGGATTCAAGGATATGAGCGAGGTGCCCTTTACATCATCTCAAAAGTGTGGCCAAACTTGCACACACGAGAGGGCATTCAACGAGATCTCGAGCAAACACTCGACCAACTCCAAAGTGACTATCTCGATGCCTACCTCCTTCATTGGCCAGATAGCAAGGCTCGAATCACCCCCATCATCGAAACGATGAAAGAGGCAATTAAAGCTGGACGGCTCCGCCACTTTGGGGTGAGCAATGTGAATGTCAACCACCTCAAACGCCTCCTTGAGTTTGATATTCCAATCACTTGGGTCCAAAATGAAATCCACCCAAATTACATCAATAAAGAATTAGTCGCTTTTTGCAAAGCTCATGAGATTGGCCTACAAGCCTGGCGCCCCCTTGCCCATGGCGAGATTATAGAAGATAAAGAGCTTTTGCAAATAGGCAAGCGGTATGGGAAAACCCCAGCTCAGGTTGCCCTTCGATGGGCTGTGCAATTGGGGGTGATTCCCCTCCCGGGGTCAAAAACCGCCGAGAGGATCAAGGAAAACTTTACTATATTTGACTTTGCACTCAGTGCAGAAGAAATGGCGCTCATTACCAACCGGGCCGAGCAAGGAATCCCCTACAGACTTTCAGATCCAGATCGATATGGATTTACCGACGAGTTCGACTTTTCTTATGAAGAGTGTTGGCCCCATCTCTAATTAAGGGTGATGGACATCAATTTGCCAACAACCTAGATCGTAGAACATGAAGATAAATCCTACACAGCTCATTTCAAATATTCCACGAACCATATTAATTGCTGCCCAATCAGGGTTAATACAAATCGCGCAGCATGCAAGCGTCGTGCGCATCATCCCAATGATCACGCTTGGGCCAGGAAGGTATCCTAAAAAATTGATTGGCGCCATGCAGCTTTGCGTCCCTTGGATATTCACCTGAATATTGAATCCGTCAAATCGTACTGGTTGTGTCATACAAACTCCCTAGTTTAGAGCGGATATTGTATCACGAGGAGAAAATTGAGCGCAAGTCGTTCGCAATCAAATTAATTAATTGCAGCTTGTATGACAAATGTCTACCGACCTAAAAACATCTAATGGCAAAAATACGATGCCAAGTCCAATCATCTCAACTGCCCCTCGAAAAACTGAAAAAGCAAACTGATCGACGTGTTGATTAAATCCCAACATTAGTGCACACCAAATTCGAACACCCCCAATAAACGCGCCACTTTCGGGATGCCATCCCAGAATATTAAAAGGATTAAGTGCGCCTGGTTGAATGAGCTGATCTATTTGCATCCCTAGAGAAACAAGAAGGTCCCTATTTCTTCGCCCCTCAAAATCCACATTTGAATTTGCATAGAGCCCTGTACCTGCTAAAATAAGTTGAGCGTCGTGTGCCATCGCATCCTCCATAATTTTTGCCCGAAGTATAGCCTATTTGCCACTTCTGCCCTACCTTTTTTCACGCAGGTTAAAATTCTCTTTTATTTTTCTAAAGGATGGATATAATAATATTCTTTTAAGGCAACGGAGAGATGATGAGACGCGTCACACTTTTGGGTATGCTAATTGGGTTAACCGCCAGCTGCTTTGCAAATGATTCCTATACACAGAAAACAAAAGCCTTTGATAACAAGGACTCACAACATCACCAACAAATGGATGAGGGGTGTGAGCCCATTTTTCCCACTTGTGATGGGGTGGTTTTTGAACTATTTGGGCAGGCTCTTTTCCTTCAGCCAAATGGAAGCTCCATCTATTATGCGGCAGAGGCGATTCCTCTCGATCCCAATATTTCGATTCCAGCCGTCTCACCCAACTGGAATATCTATGAGATCAAGCCCGATTATGCGGTTGGATTTAATGTGGGAATGGCCCTTTTGTTCACTCCCCTTAACACGCGCTTGCAGGCCAATTGGGAGAGGCTCTATTCGCGGGATAGCGCCAATCACAATGTGCCGCTGACAAGCGATATGATTGGCCCCCTATTTGACATTGGGCCCAACTCGGCTGCCTACACTTCGGGTAAGGGGCATGTGAAGTTTGACTTTGACTCTGCTGACCTCATTTTTGCCCAGCAATTCTGCGTGTTTAAAAGACTCTATCCAAGTGTTTATGCAGGGGGCGCTTTTGCCCGAATTAAGCAGTCGCTTACTTCAACCTATTTTAATTCAGATCAAACCCGTAAGCGGAAGGTCAAGAACTACTCAACATTTATCGGGGGAGGGCCTAAATTTGGCGCCACCTTTGACTATCGAATGTTTGGCGATATCTTCTTCACCGGCCTCTCTTCTGCTGCTTTGATCATTGGTGAATCGAAAAATGGGACAACCTACAAGTCTTGGGCCCCCTTCCTGGTGAATCAGGGAATCCCTCAGCCCAATACGCAAAAGACTAAAGTTCCCAACAGAACCCAGTTAATCCCCGGCTTTGAGGAGCGGCTTGGCTTTTCTTATGTGGGAGTCTTTGATTGCTGGAAGCTAAAGATTGGCCTGGGATATCAAGCTGAAGTCTACATTGATGCGGTTCAATCGATTGACATGACAGCTCCTCAGGTGATTCCTACGCTTGCTCCTGGCGCCTCGGCCGAATCTGGTGTGTTTGCGGTTGGGTTTGAGCGGACTTTGAGCAATTTTATTCTCCAAGGCCCCTATTTGTCGATTGACTGTGATTTCTAGGTTTTTCCTTGAATAAATAGGTTTGCGCAAAGTAGACTCTTGGCTCACATTGAGACCAGGAGGACAAAATGAGCGTAAAAATGGATGGAATGACCCCCCAAGTAATGTTTTACAGGGGTGATCTTCGAGTAGACCGGAAAGAATGGGAAGAAGTAGTCCTCCACTTCACCAATCCAAAGGAAGATAAAATGTATCTGATGGCACAGCAATTCTTCGGTGTTGTTGGCGAGTGGGAACAAAATTTAATGCGCTCAATTTTTAATGAAAAGGATACTGACCTTCAGCATTTCCGCCTTGAAATTGCTGAGAACCCCAAACTTTGTCATGGGATCTATGGCCTTTCATATCATCGAAGAAAAGGATGGCCTGATGGTGTCGAACCTCAATTTGCCCCCGAACAGTTTAATGAAGGGCGTGCTGTTTACCAAAAGGGCTTTGCCGGAAATGAGACGCTAACCGCTGAGGTTTTAGCTCAAAATCCCGGCCGATATGGAAGTGAAATCTCCCTTTACAACAACTCCACCTACAACACGTTCACCTCCTTTTATAAGATGGGGGGACATGCCACCGTCACACTTGATCCGAATTGGGAACCTCCTCAATAGAAGAGTATATTGCATGTTTTGCAATTAATTGATGGCTCGAGTATAGTCTTGTTCCGATTGAGAACCAGGAGCAGAAAAATGTCCTCATATTGCATGATGATGATGTACACAAGAGACAGTCGGATGAGTGATATTCGAGCTGACAGTCGTGAGCAAGTTTTCCACGGACAAAAAGAAGAGGAACCTCATAAGCTGCTCTGCCAGCACTTTCGAGTACAAGAAGTGTGGGCGCAAACGTGTATGCGTTGTGTGGTTGAAAATCCGGATAAGTATGATCAATTTCGGTTTACTCTCAACAAAGATCCGGTCATCTCCTACTGTTGCCAGCTTTCTGGGAATACAGAGTTAATCAATCGATATAATCCGGAAAAGAAATATCCTGTTGAAGCAAAGCCATACAAGATTTTGATCGACACTCCGGTTCTTTCTGTGGTTCCAAGAGTGCAGCGAGCTGAGGTGGTCCTCAAGGAAATTGAGACTCTCCATTGCACAGATGCGGCCATTGTTGGCCTTTACCAAAATGAGCTATTTGGGGCTATTGAACAGTCGATCATTGGAGATGGGAAATCGCGCAAGCTCACCCAGTTCCCCGTTCTACTTCGGACGGCTGAGTTCAGGCGGCTCTAGGATTTCTACAGTCCCTTGATCAAGGTCGTAGTAGGCAGCAAAGAGTTGAATGCGATTTTCTCGAAGCGCTTTGCGAACCCCTTTTGTCCGCTGGAGCTTTTCCTTCATCCGGATGGCATTCATCTTGATTGTCTGCTCAAGCAGGTCGCCATGTGACTCACACATCCATTTTTTTCGATTCTTTTTCACTTGCATAAAGGCGGGATTGATATAGGAGGCGATGGCTCGAATATCCCGCGTATTCCCCTCGATAACAGCATTAACTGCGCCGCAATTTTCATGTCCCATGACAACAACGACAACGGGGTGGAGATGGTCGATAGCAAACATAACACTTTCAAATTCGGTCATTCCAATCACATTCCCCGCCACTCGGATCACAAAAAGATCGCCAAGCCCCTCGTCGAAAATCACCTCGGGGACGACTCGAGAATCTGAACAAGTGATAATGACGGCAAATGGAGATTGAGAATCGGACACCTCTAACCGTCGCTCTGCCCCCCGATTGGGATGATGGAGTTTTTCCATTACAAACCGTTTATTCCCCGCCATCAATCGCTTCAACCCGTCTTCAGGTTGCATCTCTTCTTGAGCAAAGATCTGCGATGTCAACAAGGTTAGAACAAGTAGGGCAAGCTTTTTCATCCATCTCCTCCATAGCTACTCTTACCCTATAACAGATAAAAGAGTTGAGGCCTACAACTTTATGCCGCTTTGCGCGCCATAGCAGCTTGGCCCAGTCGGTTTGCCTCTTTCATCGCTTCTACAATGATTTTGGGCTCAATTTGAACAGGCTCATGACACATGGTCTCCCCTTTTTGCATGGAGCGGTGTGCTACCTTGAATAGATCATCATCGGATGGATTAGATAGGCCCAGTTGGGCAAAGGTAGAGGGAAGCCCCACCTGATTGTAAAAGGCAAGGAGCCGATTGATCTCATCGGGCTTTTCATGTTCCAATACGAGTTGAGAGATTAGCCCGAAGGCCACCTTTTCGCCGTGATAGTAGGCATGAGTCTCTTTTAGCTGGGTCAACCCGTTGTGAATCGCATGAGCTCCAGCCACATGGCACAACTCTACTCCCATCCCTGAAAGGAGTGTATTGGCCTCGACAATTCGCTCAAAAGGCTCACTCACCCCAGTATTTTCAAAGGTTGAGGCGACTTCAACTCCATCTTCCAATAGGATATCCCGGCACAATTTTGAAATGGCAAGCCCACATTCGGTGATGTGCCCCCCTCGAGGATTGAGTGAATGGGTCGCCTTACTAGCTCTTGCTTCGTAATATGTAGATAGGGCATCGCCCATTCCCGCGACTAGAAATCGCTTTGGCGCATTTGCAATCACTGTCGAATCGACTAGGACAAGGATGGGGTTTTTCCGATGGAGACGAAACTCTGTCATCTCCCCTTCATCGGTGTAAATCACTGAAAGAGCAATACAAGGGGCATCAGTTGATGCAATCGATGGGCAAATAACGGTCTCCAGGTGAAGCTCTTCGGCAGCAGCTCGCGCTGTGTCGAGCGTTTTCCCACCACCAATCGCAACAATATAATCCGCCCCGGCTTTCTCAACCTCTTGGGTCACCTTTGAAATTTGAGTAAGGGTACACTCTCCACTAAAGGGCAAGAAGCAAAACTCAATGCCCGCTTTTTGCATTGAGGGCTCCCACATAGGCCGACTCACCTTCTCCGCATGGGGGGAGGCGATCACAAGCGCTTTTCCTTTGAGTCCAATACCAATAATTTCTTGACCCAGCTGACTAAACGCCCCTGGCCCCTGTACATAACGGGAGGGCCCCGCATAAACTTTCAAATGCTTCATACCGGTTTACCTAGAGGGAAGGGGGGCATTTGTCAACTTTTTAATTTCCTACACCGTTTTTTATATCAATAATTGACCTACTGGTTTAAACTGAGCGCGCTTTTAACCCATGGATCAAATTTTATGTCATTTACCACCCTTAATTTACACCCCAAAATCCTCAAAGCTCTCGATATCGCAGGCTATACCGAGCCCACTTTGATCCAACAGAAGGTGATCCCCAAGATCCTCCGCGGCTTTGATATTCGGGCTTCAGCTCAAACTGGAACGGGTAAAACTGCCGCATTCCTCCTCCCCGTATTGCAAAATATTATCACCTCAACCACAAAGCCCGGCCATGGCCCCCGCTTACTCGTCCTTGTCCCCACGCGTGAACTCGCAGCCCAAGTGGCTGACCAAGCCAAGAAATATAGCCAGGGATTTCCTAAAATCAAAACAGTCGTCGTGACGGGCGGAATGCCATTCCCTCCCCAACTCAGACAAGTGAGAGATCCCCACGAAATTCTCATCGCAACCCCCGGCCGACTCATCGACCTCATGGAGACCAAAAAGATTTCACTTGGTCGAGTCGAAACTGTAGTCCTCGATGAGGCTGACCGGATGCTCGATATGGGATTTAGAGAGCCAGTTGAACTCATTTTAAGCGCCACACCCAAAGCGCGCCAAACCCTTCTCTTTTCTGCCACCCTGCCAAAAAGTGTGCTCAAGCTCTCAGAGAAATTCCTCGACAAGCCGATGGAAATTGCCGCTCAATCTCAGCAGGCAAAACACGAAAACATCGATCAGAAAATTCTCGAGGTTAAGGATATTAAAGGGAAAAAAGCTCAACTCCTTAAGATACTAAAAGATGAGTCTGTTGAGAGCGCTATTATTTTTGCGGCGACGAAAAAGGGTGTTGATATCCTCACCGAAGAGCTTTATGACCTCGGATTTAACGTGGACCCGCTCCATGGAGATATGGACCAAAAAGAAAGGGCGCGCACCATTCGCCGCTTTCGAGATAAACGGACCGACTTTCTCGTTGCAACCGACATCGCCGCACGGGGAATTGATATTGACTCGCTAAGCCATGTAATTAACTTTGATTTGCCAAGACAGAGTGAAGACTATGTCCATAGAATTGGCCGCGTGGGGCGCGCTGGAGCCGTCGGAACAGCCATCTCACTTGTTTCCAAACAAGAGCTTCCCCTCCTACGCAAAATCGAACAATTCATGAGCGGAAAATCAAAGGAAACCACAAGCGGCCCAATAAAAGGTCCACGTAAAGGGTCCGAAAAGAAGCCTACGAGAAAAGCTTGGAAGAAAAAAAGACCCATCAAGCAGAAAAAGGCCAAACGCCCTTACGCATCGCGTAAGTGAGTCGCCCTCTTTTCCACTGACCAACTCGATTGAGCCTGATTCTTTTCGGGCTCGCCGGGGTAGTACCGGATTGTCTGCTCGACAAACAAATTGGCAATTGGTGTGGATGGCAAACGGGCGATCTGCAAGAGTACAAAGTTACGCTGGTTGACAATCTCAATATGATCTTCGTGAATGTGGATATGGTGCTGATAAATCAGTTCTCCATCAGGAAGGTTGTCATCAACCAACAACCCTTGCGTTGTCATTCCAAATTCTATGAGGAGTTTCTCAGCACTTGGGGCAAACACCCCTTGGTGAATCATGGTTAGAAGACCGAGCACCTTTTGCTCATCGCCTCCCAGCAGTGGATGTTCGAGTAATCTTGTATATAGCGCTTCAACTGTAAATCCTTCTCTCTCATCAAACACAATTTCCTCTTCCCCAAGATGGAGATGAGCTGGAGCAAGCCGCTCTAAATCAACTCTTACCTGGTGAAACACGCTAGCCTTATCCAATCGATCAGAATCATCTTCTTGCATAGACGGCCCGGGAATAAACACTTCGGGAATATCCCACGGCTCAGCACGACGCGCAAGAGAAGAGGCTGCGTTGTAAGCCTCACTCACACATGTCGCCTCAACAATCTCTTGTAAGTTTTCAAAAGTGGGATCCCAATCAACTGTATGCAGAGTGAGCTCTGCAGTCTCTTCCTCATCCGCTTCACCGGCAAGAATCATGAGCGCACTGAGGGTGAGCTGACCTGCAACCTGAGTCTGTTCATCTCCCCTTTCAATCTCCCTAATTGCAACCTGCTTGATCCGTGCATAAAAATGGGGAGAGGCTTTTGGAAAGTGGGCCTGGACAATTGTCTCCACACATTTTTGGGCATCAGACACCCTAGAGATGTGTGCTGCAGCAACTCCTTGAATGATTTCGCTCACCAATTGCTTTGCTTTGGCATCGGGTTTAGGCCATACGAGCGTCCCAGCTGCACTAGTCATCCATGAGGCTGCGTCAAAAGTCGTTTTACATAAACTATATAGAGCCATTCAATTCACCCTTACTTAATGATTTCAGGAGAAGATATTATACAACATTTTGTATTAAAAAATCATATCTAAATAATGAGTTTACCTATCTTACTAAGAATAAACGGATAAGATTCGGATAGACTTTTTCCGTTATTGAGGGCATAATCAAAGGAATGGAGACGCTACTTTTTGCCCCCACATCCACCCCCTCTTTGCCAAGTCATGCTCCTTGGACACTCCACCGTTATCCCAATGGGGAGATTGAAGTAAGGCTTGAGACCCATGTAGAAGGGAAAAGGTGTTATATCGAATCACCAGCAAATCCACAAAATTCCACCCTTTTCGAGCTCCTCGCACTTTCCGATACATTAAAAAAAGAGGGAGCAATTTCATGCGTTGCCCTAATCCCCTTTCTCCACTATTCAAGACACGATCACCCAGTAAAAGACCGAAGCCTTCTCACCAAACTCATGGGAAAAGTGTTGCAAAGCAGTGGGATTGATGAAGTGATCACAATTGACCTCCATAGCAAAGATGATCAAACCCTCTTTCCCATTCCCATCCGCTCGATTGACCCAGCCCCCCATTTTGCACAAGCAATTATCGATCACAACCTCACAGTCGATCAAATCGTTTCTCCAGACGAAGGGGGAAAAAAGCGGTGCCAACGCCTAGCAAAAGCGCTAGATAAGGAATTGATCACCCTCTCGAAAAAAAGGGAGAATGGGGTGATCCATACGGAGGTCCCCTCTACCCTTAAAAAGAGCCTTCTCATCTATGACGACATCTTAGATACTGGAGGAACACTCCTCTCTTCCCTTGAAAAACTCACAGCCGGTGGAGCGACTGAGTTTGTCCTCTGCATTACCCACCCCCAACTCTCAGGCGATCGGTGGAAGGAGATCTGGAACTACCCCATCAAAGCGCTTATCTGCACAAACTCCCTCCCTCTTCCAGAGCCAAGAGATGAGCGGTTCATCCAGATCGATATTCCCCTTCTAGACTGACCCAGAAATGCTGACCACAAAACATTGGTGTATTTTCTGATTATGAAAATCAAACGGAATGGTTTGATGGGTGATCGCCTCAATCTTCAGGTGGGGAAATAGACTTTCATCCATCCGAAAATTGCGCAAATTTGTGCTAAAATAGATCTCTCCGCCCTGATTAAGCAACTTGGAGGCTTGATTGAGGAGATAGGGATAGTCTCTTTGGACATCAAACATCTCTTCCATCCCCTTCGATCGAGAAAGAGTGGGCGGATCGATAATGATCAGATCATACCCCTCTTTTTCCTCGTTTAAAAACTTCATGCAATCAGCCTTCACAAAGGTATGGTGTTCGAGCCCGATCTGATTGAGGTTGAAGTTTCTTTTGGCCCACTTGAGGTAAGTATTGGATAAGTCAACCGACTTTGTCCCTTTTGCTCCATTGGCTGCTGCATGGACACTAAATGCGCCTGTATAACAAAAAAGGTTGAGCACCTGCTTACCTGCTGCTTTCTTTGCCACCATCTGCCTTGTCGTGCGATGATCGAGAAAGAGTCCCGTATCGAGATAGTCTATCAAATTGATCGCAAACTTCACCCCATGCTCATAGACGGTGAAAAATTGACGCGCATGATCGAGCTTGTCATACTGCTCGGTGCGCTTGCGCTTGATCCGATCCTTCCACACAATCCTATTGGGATCAATTCCCAACAACTCAATAAGTGGCTCCACTGGGTCTTCTCCTTCTTTTTTCCCCAGATAGGTATAGATCAGAATCTGTCCCCCATAAAAATCAATTGAATAGGGATACTCTAAAATTTCCTGATCGTAAATCCGAAAAGCATTTGTGGTTGTTTTCATCCCCCACTTCCGGGCCGCCTTGTAGTTCTTCCGCAGCCGATTTTTGAAAGGAGAGCTCTTATCTTCCCCATCTATGATTAGTGGTAAATCTTCCATGGAAAAAGAATACCCCAACTGGTGACAAATCCTCTACAAAAAAACCTAAAGCCACTACAATAATGGCCAAATAGGAGCCCTTATGCGCAATCATGGACATCTCATCATGGGGAAAAACCCCATTGAAGAACTATTGAAAAAAGATCCCAGCCGCTTTATTGAAGTGATCACCTCATCAAAATCTAAAGATGACCCCCTATTTTCCCAAATCAAAGCTCATCATATCCCCATCCAATTTATGGGGAAAAACCAGCTCAGTGATTTAGTCGGCTCAGATTCTCATCAATCCTTTGTCGCCCGAGTCAAAAGACGTCCCGAAATGAGCATTGGCGAATTCCTCCAGTCGACTGAATCCAAAACAGATAGTTGCATCTTGATGCTCGATTCGATCTATGACCCCCAAAATCTCGGCACCATTTATCGCGCCGCTGAATGTTATGGAGTCGACCTGATTATCTTTAGCAAAAACAGAGGATCAAACCTCACACCCGCAGCCACCAAAGCAAGCGTTGGGGCGACAGAACTCATCCCCACCTGCATTGTCTCAAATCTCGCAAATACCCTAAAAGAGCTGCAAGACAACGGATACTGGGCCATGACCACAAACATAGGCAAACAAGCCCAAAACCTGCACACCTTTGAATTTCCCGAGAAAAGCCTCATCATCATGGGCTCTGAAGGTGAAGGGGTCCAACCCCTCCTCACCAAAAAGGCCGACTTCCAGCTCTACATCCCCATGCATGGCCAAATCGATTCGCTCAACGTCTCACAAGCAACCGCTGTCATCCTCAATAGCTACCGCACGCAACACCATAGCAACAGCAGTCATTCTTAATAGCTACCGCACGCAATACCATTCAGTCTGAGCCACCTCGCCATACACCACCCCATCGAACTCTTCAACAAAGGCATCAATATGAGCTGATGCTTCATGCGTGCGGAGAAACGAGACATCCTCCCAACGCATCACCACCAGAATGGCATCCTTCTCACCCACCGGCTCCAAAAGATCATACTGTAAGCACCCTTCTTCCAAGCGACACACCTCGGCAAGCGCAGTAAGCGCCTCTTTTAACTTCTCAAATTGTCCCTCAACAGCATAGAGGGTCTCCAGCACAAATATTTCCTTCATCACACTTGCATCAATAATCCATTCCCAGATAAAATGGAAGGATGAAACTAAAAGCTGATCCCCCTCACATCCTAGGCCACAGAGGGGCACCGTGGGGTGGCCCCACCAATACCCTCGAATCCTTCCAAGCACTATTCAACCAAAATATCTATAAAGTCGAGTTTGACGTCCAGCTTACAAAGGACTTCATTCCCGTCGTCATACACGATCGGGTCCTCGACTCATCCGCCTTCATTAACGAAAAAGGCTTTCTTCCTCCCAACTACCGGGTCAAAGACCACACCCTCCAAGAACTCAAAGCGCTCAAATTCGTTGGTTATCCCCAACTATCCATCCCCACCCTCGAGGAACTCTTCACATTCTTTAAAGCGCAAAAAGCTACCGAACCTCTCCTTCTCAATATCGAATTCAAGAGAAAGCCCGAGGAAGAAGATTTATCCCTTCCCCACGGCATTCATGCTCAAAAAGTGCACGCTCTCGTCTGCCAATTTCACTTCGAAGACAATGTCCTCTACACCTCCTTCGACGAGCGAATCATCGAACACTTTGCCACACTCGCCCCGAGCATTCCCCGAGGCATCATCACCAGCAAATCCCTCGACCAAGCCATCCAAGCGGCCCAACGGACTCACTCAGTCGTCATTGTTGCCCGATCGGAGCTATACAACCATGTAGGTGCAGTCCAAAAGGTGCACAATGCAGGGTTAGCTGCCCTCACTTGGGACGTCGATACCACGACCCATCTCGACAGCTTACAAGCCGCCGGGATTGATGGAGTTATCTCAGATCATCCCAAGCGGCTTTTGGATCATCTCGCTCGCTACTAGTCACACACCTCCTCAATCACATCCTCCACAAGGTCATCGGCAATGTCTACCAAGTCATCGACTAAATCTTCGACAAGCTCACCCACATTATCACCCAACTCGCTCAATTCCAGAGACGCATCATCCACAGCGTCGACAACATCATCCACAAATTCGCTAGCATCTTCAACCGCATCAGCCACAAAATCTGCCATATCAGCCACAACATCTGCGACATCATCGACCAATTCAACTGCATCCTCTGCCACATCTTCGATCAGATCACTCACTTCCTCGGCAAACTCAGTCACGCTATCGGTCACATCATCGACCCAGTTGCTCCACCAAGAGCCTCCACTCTCCTCGCACTCTTCCTCCACGCTAGGCCGCAAGACTTCCCATCCCTTTCGAATGTTTGGATACTTATCGCCCCACTGGTATTCATCATCATCAACTGCCCAGAACATTCCTCCCATCAGTCCTTGCTCATTGATATACTGAGCGGTCAGGGCAATCGTATCGGGTGTATCAAAGCTCACCCACTCCTGGGTACTCAGATTATATCCATATGCTGTGCTCGTCGTGGAATCTGTTCCAAAAGTCAATGTGCCATCTGCTGTCATATCGGCAATTTCAAAGTAGGCTAAAAATCCGGGGGTCAATGTCGATGGACCAGCGGCACCTGCCTGCGTAAACGGCTTACCAGGACCAGCATCCCCTTCACTCATTCCACTCACCCCACCAAAGCTATGTCCATAAGTGGGCATGCCCAACACCATCTTGCTTGCCGGCACTCCTCCTGCCAAGTAGTTTTCCACAGTCTTGGCAATATACATTGTGCTATCGGGATTGGTATCGTGATACAAAGGGGCATTTACACCCGTTAATTTGGGCACATCAAACGCCCCATGATAGTCATATGCCATGATATTGACGTGATCGAGATGATCGGAGCAATCTTTCAACCATTCAAAGTACTTTGATGGGGCTTGATGATACTCCTCAGGACATCCCGTTGGAACAATGGCAGCTGAGGCATAGCTCAACACCAGGGCAGGGCTTGCACTCTTACACGCATCGTCCATCTCACTCAGTAATGTGACAAAATTGGCAAAGTCCTCTGCTGTTCCCCCACGAGTCAAATCGCCCGGATATTCCCAATCGAGATCAATTCCATCAAACCCATGCTGATGAGCATAGTCAATGGCCGATTGGATAAACTGGCTCCTTCCATCACTAGATGCGGCCATCTCACTAAACAATCGATAGGTGTACTCCCCCGCCCCATTTGGGTCATTTGGGTCATTAAAGCTCCATCCCCCAATTGAAATATGGGTTTTCAAGTCGGGATTCTTCTCCTTTAGCGCCTGTATTTGTGGATAGAGAACACTAATATCATTCCACTCAACTGGCTGAACGGTATAGTCACCTGTCAAATGTGGGTTATCGGGATCAATTGACTTGGTCACAAACCCGAAATAGGCGAATGCATAATAAATATCGGTGCAGATGCTCGGATCAATCAAGTCGGGCATAAATTTTTCCCGGCCACCCGATGGGGGGCGATACTGAGACCAATTTTCGTAATAGACCGCAACGACTTTTCCAGAGCTGTCATCAGCTCTAACCTGTCCATAAGAAAGGCTTGCACACACAGCAAGCATGAGAAATAATATTTTTTTCATACGCTAAACTCCTATTAGTTGGATCGAGTCTAGCGCAAAAAATGATTATGAACAAACTAAAATTTTAACATGATCTTTACATCAACTGGGAAGCCGCTTCCGCCACTTCTGATCGCTCAGTTTGATTCAAAAACACATGTCCAAAGAAGGGACACTTTTTCATCCGCTTATATGTATAGAGTAGGCCATTGTTATTCAACCCTAGGTAGGCATTATCAATTTGCTCGCAATCGCCTGTAAGAATGATCTTTGAATTGCGGCCTACCCGGCTCACAATGGTTTTCACCTCATGTGGGGTGAGATTTTGTGCTTCATCAATGATGATGTATGTGTTGTTAAGTGAGCGCCCACGCATATAGCTGACAGCTTCAATCTCTACCTTCTTACTTTCGAGAATCCATTTCTTCGTCTCATCATCATCTTCGCCATCTCCCACTTGAGTGATGAAGTCAATATTATCGAAGATGGCAGCAAGCCAAGGCCACATTTTCTCCTCTTTACCACCCGGCAAAAACCCAATCTCCCGTCCAAGTGGAACATTAGCGCGGCAGATGAGCAGCTTGCGGTATTGATTGTCGTCAAACACCTGCTTTAAGCCTGCAACAAGGGCGAGCAATGTCTTTCCCGTACCGGCAGGGCCAAAGAGTGTGATGATTCTCAAGTCGCTATTGAGAAGCGCATCCATTGCACATTTTTGCTCCACATTATTGGGCTCAATTCCCCAAATGGGTTTCTTCGGTGGAACGACAGGCTTAAATACCTTATCTTTTGCATCAACGCGCAGAATCACCGAGCTATTTTCAGGACATTTCCCCACACAATAACTATTAGGATCGAGCTCAGCTCCTTTTAGATCGAGTTTCCCACTCTCGTAACATGCGTCGATATCTTCTTTCAATAATGTGCGAGGAGGAATTCCTTTATACACATCTGAATAAGAGATGTCTGCTTCACCAAATGTGCAAACCGGTATCTCGGCCAATTCAGAAAGAGCGCGAGTGACAAAATCCATGGAGACAATCATCACATCATGTCCCTTTTCCTGCCATCTATGAGCTGTTTGCAAAATCCGATTGCGCGCCCGGTCGGCTGTGTGATAAAAGGCATCCTTTTCCTTATGCCGATCATGTTCGAGATCGATAAAGAGTCGGGTGTTATTTTCAAGATCAATCCCCTCTTGGATATGATCTTGTTGACACACTTTATCAAAGTATCGAAGCACCTCAAGAGCGCATTTTCCCTTATCCCCAAAGTCCCGTTTCTTTTTATCGAGCTCTTCAAATACGAGCACTGGAATGACTACATCTTCATTAGGGAACATCGAGAGCGCCTTTGGATCGTGTAATAGAACGCTTAAATCGATGATATTAACTTTGCGTTTGGTCATTAAGGGAAATCTCCTAAATTTGCATGTCTTGCAATGGTGATTGATAAAACTTCCTTATGCAGAATATACGAAAATTTTACAACTCCTATCGCAGACCACTGGAAGTTAAATAAATATTTTAATTCGCCAATTCCAAGTTACTATAAACAATTTCTTTAAAAAGTGCCAATTTTATTCAGAATATGCTATAATAGAGCTCTTTCTGGGGGAATTATGGCAAATCCAATCGACCGATCACAGATTAGCCTGTTTATGGACAATAGTCCAGCTGGTCAGTCGTATGCAGAAATTCCATCAGCTATCGAAATGCTCAAAAAAGGATTTCTCGGCGGCTTAGCCTCTGAAGTTGCGCTAGTTAACGACGAGGGCCCTCTCAATGTCGAAGAGATCTTCATTAAAGGCGCCTTTGACCTGATGAGCTTAGATATCCATGACTCTCAAGGGGGCGGAAAGTTCCTACTTGGCTTTGTCCACACAGTCACTTACGCCGCTCTATTCCCCTTCTGGGCCATTGTCACAACTGGGACGATTATGGCAACTAAGCTCCTTGCCACGGCTGGGCACCTTGTTATGGCTGTTTTCCACCTTGGGGAAACATGTGTGGGAGCAATGGAATATCTATTTACTCGAGATGCCTACCGTTTTAAAGCGGGCCTTTCGGCGCTTGCGAAGAATATTGGGGGAATCGCCGGTAACCTATTGGGCCTAATGGCCGATGTAGGGATGTGCGCAAGTCATATCACGCGGAGTTATGTACACTTGGTCCAATCCTTTCACAACTACGAGAACTCAGTTGCAACTTCTGTGAAAATTGAACAAACCCTTGCTTTAAGAACCCATCTAATTCACTTTGTAGCAACAAGATAGATGGTAAACTTTCATTGAATTTCCCAAATATCCAGCAAACAGAGGTTAAGAGTGCTAAATTTGTTGACACCTGGTAAATATTATTGCTATAATGAGGGTATAAAAAGAAGGTGCATAGCATGAAAATATCTAAAAAAGTACTCAGTATCCCCCCTCATATCTCAACTACATGGGACTTTGTCCAATCAATCGGCGTTGAAACCATTAATAATCAAAAGTGCCTTGTCATTGATCTTGAAACAGGAAAACAGGCGCATGTGCCCAATCTATCCGAGGAAGAGATCAAACAAATCTTTGATATGCATGCCACCTACCTCGAAGAAGAAACTGAATATGTCGCCGAACAACCTCAAGAAGAGTTCAAGCAAATGGCTGGGAGTGTCGATCCCAACTCAATGATGAGTTTTGGAATTCCACTCAACCTCCAAGGTGAGCTTGGGCAGGGTTTTTCTAGCGCTATGCAACACAACCCCGATCAAGCAAATGGCCCCGATATGCCCAAGGAGCTTCTCGAAAAGCTCAGTGGTGTTGCGAAAGTACTTGGCCTCGACTCCAATGCAATGGATGCGGGGATGGGTGAAGCTGAGCCCCACTGTAACTGTACGCACTGCCAAATTGTGCGTGCCATTGCGGGAAAAGAGCCCATCGGATCTCAGGACGAAGAGCAAGAAGAAATCGTCTCTGATGAAGACCTCAAGTTTCGCGAATGGGATATCATCCAGAAAGAAGACCAGCTCTACGTGGTAACTAACCCGCTCGACAATAAGGAACACTACCAAGTCTACCTTGGCAAGCCGATTTGTTGTACCTGCGGAAAGACAGATTGTGAGCACATCAAAGCGGTGTTACGCACTTAAGTGTTCCGGGTTGCCAACATCACCCAGGCTCTTTGAATCCGAGCGTTGACTGTTTCATTCGCCGTTGGGTGCTTGATTTTAGAAAGCTCTTTTTGTGCCTTATGAAACTTTCGCCGGTTGATCCATGCACACGCAATCCCTACCCTTAGATTCGCCTTGCAATATGTTACCAATGGATCATTCGAATGGCGCTCGAATCCGCTCTTCCAACGACGTGCGCACTCGATATATCCCCTTTCAGCAAAGGCCCGTCCCAACTCAGAATAAAACTCCATCCATTTTTGATTGATGAGATGTCTAAATGTATTCATCTGATTCAAATCGCCAGGAAAAGCCTCACCAGGACCAAGCCCACTTAAGTAAGTATAGGTCGCGATTTCGAGGACGCAGTCTGTATGGGTGCGTTCAAACACTTTGGCAATTTCCCGCTCTTCTAGCCGATCTCCTACTGATTCAACAGAGGTAGGAATCCACGAGAGATGCTTAGCCGCGCGATACATATTGCCATTTTGAGCATGAGCGATGGCAATTTGAGCCTTTGCTAAAAGGAGTATTTGTTGAATACGCTTATCTGGATAGCTATCAATAACTTTGTTAAACCAAATTTGCGCTCTTTTCACATCCTTGCGCACAGCAAACCCTTGGATAACAAATGCAATCGCACGCACCCTTTCATAGGTATACTCGGGACAGTTAGGCATAGGGGGACATTGTCCGACAATCTCAACGGCAAGATCTAAATGGAGCTCACGATTCATCCACCGCACAGTTTTGAGATCTGCGATCTTAGAATAAACAAATGTTTCAAACCGATTCGACTCAGCAATTGGATGGGGAAATCCCAAGACAATGGGACTACCACAAGCTGCCTGATTTCCCGTTTGGAGTAATGCCATGAAAAAAGTCTAGCCCAAATGGCGATTTTTGTGGGAGACAATTCTAAAGCACTTGTAACATGCGGTTGATTTGAGCAATCTTGGCATCTACATCTGGATGGTTTGTGGGAGTCTTAATTTTCGACATCCACTTCCTGGCTTTGCTCAGTTGTCCTCGAGTAATATAACTGTGTGCAATCATTGATTTTAAATGTGCCTTCCACGTTGCGACCCCACGCATTGCTTGATTCTTTCTAAGCTTTTTTAGATACTTTTCTGCCTTGCGAAAATCTCCTCGATGAGCAAAAACAGCCCCAATCTTAGAGAGCACTTCCATTTTCTTCTCATCAATTGCTTCAAAAAGGGAAATTTGTGCCATCTCAACCGTTAAGTGACGGCGCTCAAAGTAAGTCAGTTGATTGGTCACATGCCGAATCGCCTCTTTTCGCGACTCAGCAACCAAGCTATCCCCAAATTTGGGTTCCCATGCTAGCCATTCCACCGCTTGCTCCATGTTTCCATGGGATGCATTAGCGATAGCCAGTTCCGTCTTAGCAGTACCAATATGCATGCGCATGGTGCTATTTGCCCCCTCTTCATCGAACATTTCAAATAACTCTTCTGCTCTTTCAAAGTTCCCATCTATGGCATAAGCAATCACTAATTCAGAAAGAACACGTCCTTTTAATTCAACATAGGATCGGGGTTGGATAAAATCCGGACATTGCGAGTAAAGAGCATCGGCTTCGAGTGGCCGATTGTCCCCACATAAACATTCAGCCCCATGAAGCAAATTCACGTAGTCTCCAAGCTCTGGAACCGGGTACCCCATTACAACACGTTGGCCATCTGCAATCATTTTTCACTCCTCTTCTCTCTTCTCTTAACTTAAATCGGCAAGTTCTTCCTCGATTCTATCAAATCGCTGCTCGAGATCAACGGGGATCTCCAGTCCAGAAATTTGTCTGAATTCAGATCGCGCTTTGTCTAGCTCCTGGAATTTGATATATGCCTGAACAATACTCATCTGCAATTTAATCCCATCTTCTCTATGTGGGGATATATGGCCCAGTTGCGAAATTTCATGCTTTCTCATCTTCGCCTCACTCATGAGCCCCTTACTTGCCTGCATGGAACCCAATAATTCATATAGCCCACTACAAAGGGATTTCAGCCTCACCTGAGTTGTGCATCGACCAAAATTCTCTCTTTGGCTTCCTCGATCAATCAACTTTTGAGCAATAAACTCAACTGCCCTATTGAACTCTACTCGCGCAATCCAATCCCTTCTCGTCGGAATTGGGACAAGGGCGAGGAGTGCTGCTCGCACATACCCAACATTGGTCATCAAAAGGGCCGACAGTGCGCACCTCACCTTCCTAAGGGGAGCTAAGTTCTCTGGAGTATTTTGGGATATCACACGGGATAACCAAGAGGTTGCCTTTTGATGATCTCGGTCTCGAATATAACTTGCTACCACCTCAATCATTGCCAATTGACGGATCCGATCATATGGGCGGATCCAGGGTAATTCGGGTGATTCAGCAACAAGACTTTCAAGCACTCTTGACGAGTCTCTTAAGGATCCATCCGCAATTGCAGCGAGTCGGTGAGAATGGCTGCGCACCATCAATTGATATCCAAGCACCTCCTGATCTGAAACAGGGAAAGCGATTGCAACCGGGACACCTAAAACAGGTACATCGCTTTCAAAAGAATCAGCCCTTCTAGCAGTTGCTATTGGGACTTGTGCAACAGATACCACTCGCGCAACAACAGCCCGGCCACTAGCTCTTCCTGATGTCACAAGCTGAGGAAGACGGGCTCTTGGACTCAGAGAAGTCACTCCTCCCTCTCTCTGCCTGGGCGAAGGCCCCGTTGGAGCTCTTGGTGTCTGGTGATATTCCCTATCAGCCCCCATTGCCCCTGCAACAGGAGGTAATCGAACTCCTACACGCACTGCCATTTTTTAATCCCTCCTTCATGGACAAGGAAAGATTATACCATATTTCATCGATTATGTCGAAAAATCAATTTTTTTTTATGAAAAATAAGCCAATATTTGCCGCCAAACATGTAACCGTAGCTGGTTTAGCTCAGAATGATCAGTGAGCGCTCTCAGCTTCTGAAATTCTCTTATCGCAAGAGCGGGCTCTCCCTGATCGAGAAAGGCTTGGGCAATTTCGAGCCGCAGCCGATCTCTGAATCTTTGAACATCGGGGTCCGTATTAAAGCGTGAAATGGACTTTTTACGGCGGACTGCCTCCTCTATCCACCCACACTGAGCCTGTTGACTTCCCACCTCAGTGATCACTTTCAGCTTTGCAAAAGGATCATGCCTATCGCGATTAGCAATGAGTTTCAAACAAGGCTTGAAGACGGTTTTTCTGACCCTTCGATCATCTGTTGGAATTGCGCTCAAAAAGCGAATTTGAGCTTGGCGATTGCGCTGATATTCCATTGATTCAATAAGCGTTTTGCGCAAACTGATGATCAGTTCATCTACCTTACCTCCATCTGCTGTCCGGGGAATAGAACGCTCCCACCACTCAGCATCCTCATATCTCCCATTTACGAGATAGGCCCAACAAAGCCCCACTCGCGCCGCAATTTTTTGGTTTGAGTAGCGCATATCAAAATCTGTTTCTGGAAGAGTTAAAAATAAGCGCTCAGCTTCATCAACATCTCCAACACATGCTAAGGTTCTCACGTTAAAGATAGTTCTTAAATGCTCTTGTATTTGTTCTTCATACTCAACCGGGCTCAATTCTACCACTTGGGTTCCTTGAACGACCGGATGTCCAATTGCTTGCATATTGACCTCCGCAGGTTGAACATTAAACCACAATTTCTGAATAAAAAGCTTGGGAAAAAAATAATAAGAATCTACTATGGTGTTTGAATGTATCTATTGCCGGCAAACATCGAGGAGATTTTATGAAACCCACCACGCTAGGTTATCTTCCAATTATCTTAGCTACAGCCCTGTCTACAACCCTTTTTGCCCATGACACCTCTCATGGAAAGAAAACTGCAGGAGTGACAATTCGGGACAAAGAAGGGACACAGGTAATCCCCCAACAACAACTCTCCAACTTGCCTCAAAAGCATTCACAAACACAATCAAACTCATCCTCTACATCCGCTAGTAATCAAAAGAAATCGTTCAAGTCATTTACGGGAAAAGTGACTGGTAATGGAGTGAGACTGAGAACACAGCCCGATGTTGAAAGTGGTATTGTGAACGAGCTTGAAAAAGGGGAATTAGTTGTAGTTACTGGGGAACATTTTGATTTTTATTCTGTCTCGCCACCACCCGAAACCAAAGCATATGTATTTAGAAGCTTTGTTCTCGACGGTGTTGTGGAAGGCAATCGGGTCAACGTGCGCTTGACACCCGATCTTTCAGCACCTGTCATCGCCCATCTCAACACTGGAGATATTGTCGATGGAAAATTGAGCAAGGAAAACTCAAAGTGGCTTGAAATTGCCCCTCCCCCATCTACCAAGTTCTATGTGGCTAGGGAGTATATCGAGTATGCGGGCTCACCCGACTTGAAGGCGACTATTGATGCCAAGAAGGCAGAGCTTGTCAAACTGAGCGACAATGCTGAATTCTTCATGCAGTCTGAGTTCAGAAAACCGTTCAATGAAATTGACTATGATCGCATCGTTTCAAACTTTGAGACCATCATCAATGAATTTTCCGATTTCCCCGAGAGTGTTGATAAGGCTAAAGGACGTCTGCTTGAGCTCAAAGAGCTTTACTTGCAGAAGAAAATCACCTATTTGGAGTCGAAGGCTCAACAAATGTCAAGCGAAGTGAGTGGACGTGAGTCTGCTTCCCGTTTTGGCATCAGCCCAAACCCAACAACGCAAGTTGAAGAGGTTACAGTTGCTTTTGACCGAATGAAGGTGTGGGAGCCAAGAGAAGAGGCTGAGTACCAAGCTTGGTCAACTAATCAGCCCTACTCCCGCTCGATTGTTGAGTTTTATCAAGACCAACGGATGAAATCGATTAAGATGACTGGTATCCTTGAGATGTATCAAGATTCAGTGAAAAATCGCCCAGGCGATTACATGTTGCGCGATCGGGATTTGCCGACGGCTTATCTCTATAGCACACATGTCAATCTCCAACCCCTCGTTGGAAAATATGTCACCCTGATTGGGGTGCGTCGTGAGAACAATGGATTTGCTTTCCCGGCGTTCTTTGTTTTAGAAGTGGAATAAGTTGTTATCAATTCAACGACGACAAGATGGGCTCCTACAGGAGCCCATTTTGTTTTTTACTTCTTGACCCAGTCTCCACTAGCCCCCTTCTCATAGACCTTCTTGACAGCTGACCAAGCCACTCTGAAAGCGTATTCCTCTTGCCTGCTTTTAGAGGCATCTTTCTTCGATGCATAGGCGCTATTGAACGCCTCGCGAAAGATATCTTGGGCGTGTCGCGGGAGGTGGTCCCGCACGGTGGCGGGTAGCTTGCTATTTGATGCATAGGGCATTGCTTAGTTCTCCTCGAGTAAGAGCGGGTCGCTCTTCACATCTTTGACCACCTTTTCCACGCTATCAATTGTCTGCAGCTCAATTTCATCTTGGCCGCATCCATGCTCTTTAAATTTGCGCGCTGTCACAAGCACCCGTTTCTCATAAGAGCCCATCGCCTTATTAAACGACTCAACAGAACTCGACAGATGTTTACCCAGTCCAGCCCAGTGTTTGCTCATATCGTAGAGTCGCTTGTAGAGGTCGTGGCCGAGTTCACTAATTTGTCTGGCACTCTGGCTGAGAATATCTTGTTTCCAACCAAATGCGATCGCTCGGAGTAGACCGATGAGCGTTGTTGGAGTTGCAATCACCACATTGTTTGCTGCCCCCATCTCAATAATAGATGGATCGACTTCTAGAGCGGCACTAAAGAACACTTCGGCTGGTAGGAAGAGCACCACAAATTCTGGGGTGTTGTCGAAATGGTTTTGGTAGGCCTTCTTACCCAACTGCTGAATATGTGTTTTAAGGTGGCGTGCGTGCGCTTTAAGTCGATCGGCTTGTCTTTCTGGGTCTTTTGTCTGGTTTGCCTCAAGAAAGGCTGACAGGGGCACTTTAGAGTCAACAATGACATTTCGCTCGCCTGGGAGGTGAACAATCATATCGGGTCGGAGTTTGCCCCCTTCGGTATCTTTCGACTCTTGAAGTGAGAAGTCGCAATAGGAGAGCATCCCAGAGAGTTCTACAACCCGCTTCAGCTGCACCTCTCCCCACATTCCCCGGACATCAGACTTATTGAGTGAGTTAACAAGATTTGTTGTCTGGCTCACAAGCTCCTTTTCCGATTCGATCATTGCCTTGATCTGCTCTTTCATCACCACGCTATCTTCGCGCCGTTCTTTTTCGAGGTGATTCATCCCCTTATCGAGCTTATCGAGCGCCTCGCCCATTGGCTTGATCATCTTCTCAACAGCCTGCTCTTTCTTCTCCAGCTCCACCTTCGACTTTTCATGCAACTTCTCAAAGTTGGCATTCGCAAGGTCCATAAACTGCTTATTGTTCTTTTCAAGTGCCTCAGAAGAAAGTGCCTTAAATGACTCTTTGAGTTCTACTTCTGCTTTCTGGATAATTTTGAGCTTCTCTTCAAACCCGCGTAATTCACTCTCTAGCCGCGCTTCTGATTGAATCAATTTCTTCTCTGTCTCACGCACCTCGTCAGTCAGTCCTTCGGACTTAGCCAATAGCGCATCCCGCTCCTTAACAAGATCATCCACATCCCCTTTCATGCCAGAGGCTTTGGATGCATACAAAAGAGTTGTTCCTAAAAAAACACCTGCTGCCAGAAGGCAAAAAGCTGAAAATACCATTTATTCTCCAGACTATTATTTCACTATAGAATAAATGATATCACAAAACCGCGCAAGGGACCAAGCACTATCGGAGGGTTTTCTCCTCTCCAGAAACCTCGTCAGAAACCTCGCTATCTTCCTGATCTAGAGACTCCTCCATCGACAACCGGCGCATCCGAATTTTTGCGTAAATCGTTAAGCCAATCGCCGCCAAAATATAGCTCCACGAGATCCCTACGTACAAAATGGGAAAATAGTAAAGCAGGCCATAGAAAATAGCTACAGAGCCAATCACCCCGAGAAAGAGGCGATTAAATGAGGGCACTCGAAAGTGCATGTTCTTCAAGCTTGGGAATCTCCACCGGTTGATCATCGCATAACCAATAAAGATCATCACCGTAACCAGAATACCTGCCCGAAGTGTCGGATGTGCATCGAAAAACCATGCCACATAGTATGAGTGCAAGAACAAATTAGCCGAAGTGACAGCTGCAGCCGCTGCAGGAATGGGCATCCCCACAAACATCCCCTTAGCCATCTTATCAGCGCCCCCCTTCTCGGCCACTGCCCGCATACTAAAACGGACTAGCCGAAATGCCCCACAAATCGTATAGAGCATCGCCCCCATCAGAATAAAGAACGGAATCGGCCCTTCTTGATCAGGTGAAAGCGATCGAATCATCAAAACCGATGGGGCCACACCAAAAGTGACCATATCAGAGATTGAGTCAAACATCAGTCCAAAATCGGACTCTGCCCGAATGGCTCTAGCAACAGCTCCATCCAATACATCAGCCACAGACGCCAATATCAAGATAATAATTGAGCTCAGGAGCAATTCATAAGTGCCCACGCCTACCATATTGGCCTTAAATATGACAAACAGTCCGCATGAGAGGCCAAAAGTGGTAATAATATTTGGAAGGAGGTTTACTTGCCGTCTTTTCATAGACTTATCATACCTCACATCAAGGTTTAGAGTAAACCTCGATTTGAGGTGCTCATCTTCCTGGGGAGACGGCTTTTTCCCCAGGCAAATCTCTCTCCCCCTCGACGTATTTCTTTATACAGATCAGCGGGGCAGAGAGCTTTGCTTGGGAAAAAACTCCGCCCCCAACCAAACCAACGCCGCGCCCTCGCAGCTTGCAAAAGCAAGCCCGCTCAGACACCGGCTCCCACCCACTTCCCACACCAATGCCCACAAAACCAAATCAGATAAAGCCAGTGCCGAAGCTGCTTGCAGAGCAAGTGCGAAGGCGCGGCGTCCCCACCCCAACATCACACCACACCCCGCTCCCAACATAAACCATCTACCAATCCTCACCTCTTGCGTTTTGTATGTAGTTGGGCCTGCCATACGGCAGGTGCAAATGCGCCAAAAGGCACAGGTGAGGAGGCATCGGAATTTTTGTACAACCTGCGTTTTCTCGCCCGATGATCTGTATAAGGAAATACGTCGAGGGCGAGAAAACGCAGGTTGTGCAAAAAGACGATGCCCCAATCCATACGCCCCCCAAAAAAAATCGTTTTTTTTGTAGACAAATTGGGGGTAACACAATATATAGTGGTAGATGTAACGCAGACCACAACATGTTGTGCTTTGTTAAGAGATCTTAATGGGAGAACTAAACTTATGAGCAAAAAACAAGACGCAATTAATACCATCGATGAAACAAACATCAACGACGAAATTGCAAAAGTAAACGACAACGAAACTAGCATCAAACTAAGCATCGTAAAACGCAACGGTGCCATCGTCCCATTCCACGGAGAACGCATCTATAAAGCGATTGAATCGGCTTTTTGCGACACAAAGCAACTGGATAAAAACGACATGCCTAGAGGCATGGCCCAAACAATTGAACGATTGACACAAATCGTTGTTAACCAAGCCACTACCCTAGGCAAAAAAGGGGTTTCTCTCACCGTTGAAGGCATCCAAGATCTCGTCGAAGTCACCATGATGAAAAATGGCAACCACGACGTGGCCCGCGACTACATCATCTACCGAGATGAACACAAAGCCAAGCGGGAAAATTCCGCAGACAATATTCGCGTCGTCCGAAAAGATGGCTCATCACGCGCCCGCTTCAAGCCAATGAAACTCTCAAGCTCCATCGAAAGAGCCTACCGAGAAACCCACCAAGTGGACAGTGAAACACTTGATGCCGAAGTAGTTGAGGCAATTAATGCAATTACACAAAGCATTACAGAGCAAGTGGTTGAAAAAGCAACAGCAGATGGTGCCGTAAGCGTCGATACGATCCAAGAACTGACCGAACAAGAGCTGATGCGCGGATCACTCTTTACTGTGGCTAAGTTCTACATTCTTAAGCACGCAAACGCCCTACAAACTCAACCGCAAAAAGCTGCTGCAGAAACGAGCGATGCAGAAAAGAGCGTCACGGTTGTCACAGCAGAAGGGTTTACGCATACCTATACGGAAACAGATATTAAGCAACGCCTTTTATTTGCAGCCAAAGATCATATGGAGATTATCAACTTTGATGAGCTCCTCAACATGACTTGGCTCAACTTCTATGAGGAAATGCCCGAGAGCGAAGTGCACACAGCGCTCATTATGTCTGCACGCGCTTTGGTCGAAAAGGATCCTTGCTATTCCTTTATCACAGCTCGCCTCCTTCTCGATGCCGTCTATCAGGAAACGATTGAAGCCTCCGCAATGGATGAGAATCTCGAGCAGGTTCATAAGGAGTACTTTGCCACCTATATTAAAAATGGAATCTCGTATGAGCGGCTCAACCCAGAGCTTCTCGACTTCGACCTCGAACGTCTTGGGAGTGCGATGAAGCTCGAGAGGGACCACCTTTTCCAATACTTGGGACTGCAAACCCTCTATGACCGCTACTTCATCCACCAAAACAAGCGCCGCCTTGAGACTCCACAATATTTCTGGATGCGAGTTTCTATGGGACTTGCGCTCAAAGAAGATGACAAGAATGCGCGAGCAATTGAGTTCTACAACCTCTTGAGTCAGTTCTACTACATGTCGGCGACGCCTACCCTCTTTAACTCGGGAACGACACACTCTCAGCTCAGCTCATGCTACCTCTCAACCATTCAAGATGATCTATCGAGCATCTTCAAGGTAATCTCTGATGATGCGCAGCTCTCTAAGTGGGCTGGTGGAATTGGAAATGACTGGACCAATGTGCGGGCAACGGGATCGCTCATTCACGGCACCAATGGAGAGAGCCAGGGAATTATCCCCTTCCTAAAAGTGGCAAACGACACAGCAGTTGCGGTTAACCAGGGAGGAAAGCGAAAGGGTGCAATGTGTGCCTATCTTGAAACTTGGCACCTCGATATTGAGGACTTCCTTGAGTTGCGCAAGAACACAGGGGATGAAAGACGACGGACGCACGATATGAATACGGCCAACTGGATCCCCGATCTGTTTATGCAGCGGGTTGTTGAAGGGGGCAAGTGGACCCTCTTTAGTCCAAAAGATACGCCTGATCTTCATGACTTGTATGGAAAAGCGTTTAAGAGCCGTTATGAAGAGTATGAGCAGATGGCAAAAGATGGGAAGATTGAGAACTATAAAGAGCTCAACGCCCTTGATCTTTGGCGTAAGATGCTCAGCATGCTCTTTGAAACAGGACACCCATGGATTACATTTAAAGACCCATCCAATATCCGAAGTGCCCAAGATCATAAGGGAGTTGTCCACAGCTCTAACTTGTGTACTGAGATCTTGCTGAACACAAGTGAGTCAGAAACAGCGGTGTGTAACTTGGGTTCTGTCAACTTGACCAAACACCTTAAAGATGGGAAAATTGACGAAGAGCAGTTGAAAAAGACCATCTCAACCGCTGTTCGCATGCTTGATAACGTGATCGATATCAACTTCTACCCAACAAAAGAAGCAGGGCACGCCAACAGCCAGCACCGACCAATTGGATTGGGAATGATGGGCTTCCAAGACATCTTGTATATGCTCAATACCAGCTTTGCTTCCCACGAGGCTGTGGCACTTTCTGATGAGATTATGGAGAAGATCTCCTACTATGCGATCCTCGCATCAACCCAGCTTGCAAAAGAACGGGGCACATATGGCACTTACAAAGGGTCCAAATGGGAGCGGGGACTTCTTCCCATCGACACAATTGGCCTTGTTGAAGAGGAGCGTGGCGGATTCTGCGATATGGATCGCTCTGCAACAATGGATTGGGACGTGGTGCGTAAAGCAGTGAAGAAACATGGGATGAGAAACTCGCAAGTGATGGCGATTGCTCCCACTGCAACTATTGCCAACATTGTCGGGGTCGTCCAATCGATTGAGCCCTCTTACAAGAATCTGTTTGTCAAGTCCAACCTGTCTGGTGAGTTCACAGTTCCCAATAGCTATTTGATTGAAAAACTCAAAGAGCGCAATTTGTGGAACGATGAGATGTTAGATGATCTGAAATACTACGACGGATCCATTAATGAAATTGAAGCCATCCCCGATGATATTCAGGCGCTATTTGCTACAGCGTTTGAGATTGATCCCGAGTGGATTCTTCAGTGTGGTTCTCGTCGACAAAAATGGATCGATATGGGACAATCAGTGAATCTCTATCTTGGCAAGCCAGACGGGAAGAAACTCAGTGAGATGTACATCCTCAGCTGGCTGCTTGGAATGAAGACCAACTACTACATGCGCACCCTTGGCGCCACACAAATTGAAAAATCATCAACTGATGTCAATAAGCGTGGGCTCCAGCCTCGTTGGATGAAGAACAAATCGGCTTCTTCAGGTGTGCAAGTAGAGAGAAAACCCACCGTCTGTTCGATGGATGAAGGGTGTGAAAGCTGTCAATAACCGAGCTTGGAGGGGATTGTTCCCCTCCCAACGAAACTGGAGATTAGAATATGAGTGAGCAAGAACAAATCGCAAAACGTGTGGATGTAGACAAAAAACGTCTCATCAACTGTACGACTGTCGACGTTAACCAATTGATGCCCCTCAAATATACTTGGGCGTGGGAGCACTACCTGAATGGATGTGCCAACCACTGGATGCCGACAGAGGTGCCCATGTCAAAAGATATTGAGATGTGGAAGTCGAAAGACCTGAGTGAAGGGGAAAGGCTGATGATTATGCGTAACCTCGGCTTCTTCTCAACGGCAGAGTCGCTTGTGGGAAACAACATTGTTCTTGCTATTTTCAAGCATGTGACAAACCCTGAAGCCCGCCAATACTTGTTTAGACAAGCATTTGAAGAGGCCATCCATACCCACACCTTCCATTACATTGTTGAATCACTCGCCCTCGATCCGGGTGAAGTGTTCAACATGTACAACGAAATTCCAGCCATCGCTGCCAAAGATGAGTTTGAAATGAAACTCACAGCAGACATTTTGGATGAGAATTTCACCACCGAAACGTTTGAAGGGAAGCAAAAGTTCCTAGAAAACCTCATTGGTTACTACATCATTATGGAAGGGATCTTCTTCTACAGCGGATTTGCCATGTTGCTCTCGCTCATGCGGCAAAACAAAATGACAGGAATTGGTGAGCAGTTCCAATATATTTTGCGCGATGAGACTATCCACCTCAACTTTGGAATTGATCTAATTAACGGAATTAAGGACGAAAACCCAGAAATTTGGACTGAGGAATTCCAGCAGCATGTTTACAACATCATCGATGAAGCGACAAAGCTCGAGATTGATTATGCAAAAGATTGCCTACCCAAGGGCATTCTCGGCCTAACTGCCCCCATGTTCGAAGATTATGTGGGCTATATTTCCGACCGCCGCCTTGAGCGCATTGGCCTCCAGCCGGTCTACAACAAGAAAACTCCATTCCCGTGGATGAGTGAAGTGATCGACCTTGGGAAAGAGAAAAACTTCTTCGAAACCCGCGTTAACGAGTACCAATCAGCCTCAAGCCTTGTTTGGTAAAAAGACAAAAGACCCCGGTAAAGTTTTTACTGGGGTCTTATCCTTAAATCCTTTATAATTGCCTTTCAGTCAATCAGTAGACGAGGCAATTGTGGCAGGCATTCTTTCCGATAAATTCAAAGACTTCAAAGTGCTTAAATCTGAGTGGATCGATGAGGTGAAATGCCAGCTTACCCACCTGCGGCATGAGCCCACATGTTGTGAGGTAATCCACCTCGGCTGCGACGATCCAGAAAATGTATTCGGCATCTTGTTTGGAACGCCAGCAGATGATGAAACGGGCAAGACCCACATTTTGGAACACCTGGCTCTGACAGGATCGAAGCGATTTAAAAGCCGCGATCCCTTCTTCTCGATGATCAAAAGAAGCCTCAATACCTTTATGAACGCCTTTACTGGCATGGATTGGACCTGCTATCCAGCCGCCTCAATGAACAAAAAAGACTACTTCAACCTCCTTGAGGTCTACATTGACTCGTGCTTCTATCCAACCCTTACCCCCCTCAACTTTGCCCAAGAAGGGCATCGATTTTGCATGAAGGATGACAAACTTTCTTATGGCGGAGTGGTCTATAATGAGATGCTGGGCGTAATGGGCAACCCCACTTCTCGATTGCACTATGAAATTTGCAAGGAACTGCTTTTTTCCCTCCCCTATCGCCACAACTCGGGAGGTGATCCGAAATACATTCCCACCCTAACTCATCAAGAACTCGTCAACTACCATCGCAAACACTACACACCTCGCAATGCCACCTTCTTCCTATATGGAGACATTCCTCTAGAAGATAATTTGACACTCATTCGCAAGCAATGCTTGGAAGATGCCCCTAAGGCATCGGTTCGATGTAGTCACAATGTCTACCCCAAACAGGAGCGATTCGAAGCGCCCAAAATCCACCACTTCACCTATCCCGTCTCCGTTGAAAAAGAAGACGAGACCTACTTCACCCTCTCTTGGCTCCAATGTGGCATTGAAGATCAAGAAACTGTGCTCGCGCTCACTCTCCTCGACTCGATTCTATTTGAGAACGATAGCTCCCTTGTCACAGAGCGCATCTTAGAGTCGGGATTGTGTAAGCAAGCAAGTGGCTATCTCGATTCAGAGCTCTCTGAAGTCCCCTACATTCTCTTTTGCATTGGGACCAAAAAAGCCGATTCTGAAAAGCTCGAAAAAGTGATCCTCGATGCCTTGCGTGAAGTGAGCGAGTCCCCAATCGACCAGGAAAGGATTGATGCGGCTCTTCATAGTCTCATGTTTGAAAGGTTTGAGATCACAAATAGCAGTTACCCATATGGTCTTTCCAATGCCCTTCGCATGGCCTTTTTGCACCTGCAAAATCAACCCATTGAAAATGGACTTCGCGTCCACTCACTCATCGAATCATTACGGGAAATGCTCAAAGATCCCATGTATTTATCGAAGGTTGTCAAAGAGCAGTTTGTCGATAATCCTCATCGACTCACAGCTGTGATGAGCCCATCCTCAACTATGGGGGCAAAAGAAGAGGATGAAAGGGCCAAAAAACTTCAATCGATTCAAGAGACCTTATCAAAAGAAGATATTGCCTCGATCAACAAGCTCAATGATGAGCTTAAAAAACTCCAAGAAGAAGATCAGACTGAATTGATCAATCAACTTCCCACCATTAGGATTGATGAGATTACTCCAACAGTCACCACATATCCTCTGGATAACCCTCGAGAAGAGGTCTTTACCAACCACTCCTTTACAAATAACATCATCTATTGCGATCTAATCTACCCCCTCCCCTATCTCACCATTGAAGAAAGTCTCTATGCAAAGATCTTTTTTGCCCTATTTGCAGAACTTGGCACAAGCGAATACCCCTGGCATGAAAACTTGCAGCGCATTCAAAGGCATACAGGAGGAGTTTCACTCAGCCTCGGACTGAACCCTCAATCGTCGAAAAAAGATCAGTTCAAACCCACAATCTCATTTAGCTTTAAGGCATTAGAAGAGAATGTGCCAGATGCATGTAAAATCGTGCGGGAGATGCTCACTCAAATTGATCTCTCCGATCAGCAGCGAATCAAAGATTTGATCAAACAACTCGTTGCGGCCCATGTGATGAGTCTCTCTCAAAATCCGAGAAAATTCGGGAATGCCGAAGCAGCCTCTAGTTATTCGTTACTTAGCGCCTACAATAAACAGTTTAGTGGCCTTCCCTATCTCGCCTTTCTTTTGGATGTGGAAAAAAAGCTCGATGAAAATATGGACCAAGTGCAAAGTGCCCTTGTCGATGTGAGTCATAAGATACTCCACTTTAATGACCCAAAACTGGTTGTTGGAGGGGATGAGAACTGTCAGAAAAAGCTCGAACAATCTGGATTTGGAGGATTGCTCGATCTGAAGCCGAGAGATTTCGTTCAATGGTCCCCCCTTGAAATCAAGTGGGAAAGGCAATGGAGCCTCATTCCACTGGCTATGCCTGTTGTCTACTGCGCTCTTGTCATTCCGTCAGTTGGTAGAGAAGATCCTCACCACGTGCCCCTTATGGTGGCGGCTAAAATCCTCAACAACACCCAGCTCCACAGCCGTTTA
The DNA here is from genome assembly GCA_022601545.1 of Chlamydiia bacterium. Lineage (GTDB taxonomy): Bacteria > Chlamydiota > Chlamydiia > Chlamydiales > JAJACM01 > JAJACM01. Next base: position 244,144 of record JAJACM010000004.1, read on the forward strand.
CGGGAAAAGCATGGCTCCTATGGATCAGGTGCGGGCCAACATCCCGAATCAGCCACATTTATGCTCACCTCCTATCGGGATCCGCAAGCCCTGCTCACTTACCAAGAGATGAAAAAATCGATTGAAGAAATGGCCGCAGGCAAATTTACCCGTGAAAACATTGAGGAAGCGATTCGAAACATCATCAAAGGGACCGACAATCCATGTGCACCAGGTCACCGAGCAGGCGTGCGCTATGCCCAAGAGATGGTTGGCCTCACCCCTGAGGTGAGACAAAAATTACGTGAGGGGTACCTTAAAATCGATCGAGAGGCTATAATCGACGCTACCAAAGAGGTACTCCTCAATAGGCTACCCGATGCGTCGTTTATGGTGATTGGAAATGAGGCAATCATTTCCCGCGACCAAGAGGCGCTAGAAAAGGAAACAACACTTGAAGTGAAGATCGTAAGGGCCCGATAAGGGCACTTACATTAACGTGAGGAAACATGCGAGGAAACATGTATAGTATGAAAATGAGAAAACATCTTTTAGTTGCTTGTATATGTTGCTTGATGGCTGTGACAAGTGGCACCTTGCTCACAGGATTTTCCAAAAGCTCAAATACTAAAAATAAAGCGAAAGAAACGTCCACCAATGGTGAAGCAGAAAGCTTGCGCCATGTCTATGAAGCGCGCCCAGACCACATTCCTGAAGACCTTTCGGCAGACCAAGTGCGCTTTATTCAAATGATGAACGGTGTCAATATGCGGGTCGCAGACCTGGCCAACCGATCAGTTGTCTATATTCGATCAGATACCCATATCTCCCATGACAGTATGGGCAACCCAAGTGAAGAAATGGCCAATCCATTAGAAAAATTCCACGAAGAATTTCTCAATCGCTTTTTTGGCCAGAAGCAAAGCTATAGAGCTGATGAAGATGGGAAAGAATCGTTTCAAAAGACTGCTTCAAACTATGGATCGGGCTTTTTTGTCTCTGAGGATGGCCTCATTGTCACCAACTTTCACGTGGTGAAAAATGCTCAATCAATACAAGTAGGCAACCCTGGATGGGATGAGGAGTTTGAAGCCAAAGTGCTTCTACATGATCAGAAGACCGATATTGCCCTCTTGAAGATTATTTCTGATGAGGCTCGCTCATTCCCCTTCCTCGAATTGGCAGATTCTGATCTGGTCGATAGTGGGGAGTTTGTCATTGCCGCTGGCAGCCCTTCAAAATTGAACAACTCGATCTCAGCGGGAATCATCAGCTCGACCGACCGGCGCTATCTCAATATCAATGAACTAGAAGACTTTTTCCAAACAGATGCGGCAATCAATCCTGGAAATTCGGGTGGCCCACTCTTCAACTTATATGGGAAAGTGATTGGGGTTAACTCGGCCATTTTGTCACGCACAGGGGCAAATAGCGGAATTGGATTTGCCATCAAGAGTAATGTGGTGCGTAGCATCATCCATCAATATGCGCATACTGGATCGCTTTCTCGAGGCTTTTTAGGAGTTCAGCTCCAAGCCCTCACCCCAGAACTTGGCCAACAATTTAACTACTGCAATAAGAAAGGGGTGCTCATTTCTGATGTTGTCGCTGGATCACCTGCTGATAAAGCCGGCCTCCAAGCTGGAGATATCATTTATGAAGTGGATGGCCATGTGGTCGATTCACCTGAGAAGGTGAGAAATCGAGTTCAGCTTTATGCCAAAGGGCAAAAGGTCAACTTTGTAGTCTATCGAAATGGAAAACGCCACTCGATCGATGTCACTTTGGGATCAAATGAGCCCGAATCCAAGGTGCGCACACAAGTGGAGCAAAAACTCGGATTCTCCATTGAAAACATTACCCCTGAGTTGCGCAAGCGATTTGACCTGGCAAAAGGGGATGAGGGAGTGGTGATTACCGATGTCCAACCCTCCTCATCCGCCTATCAGATGGGGCTGCGTCCTGGACAAGTTCTCATGCAGGTAGATCATCAGGGAGTTGCAACTGTTGAGGAAGTCGAAGATATTGTCGATGGGCTCAATTCAAGTAAGCAGGTGCTCATTTTAGTGCGACATAAGCAAGGAGTCCGGTTCATGACTCTTCGCCTCTCAAACGCCTCGAAATAGCCCTTCAGACACGTTTGGGGGAAAGCATGCCCGCCTTCCCCCAAACATCACATGTTATTTCTTCTTTCTCTTAGCTACTTTCTTTTTGGCAAAGCTCTTTTTCTTTATAGAGGCTCTAACTGCTGGCTGAAGCTTTTTACCTACTACTGCATGAGTTGGTCGACCTTTTTCCTTATTCCCAGGATGAATGGCTAGATGCCCAGCCAGCGAAACAGTGTCACCATTCTGAATTGCTTCTTCAACAGCATCTAACGCGCCATTGACGACGAATCTAACATCTTTTTTACGAACGCCTAGTTTAGTGGCGACTGCATCAATTAATTCAGATTTATTCATTTATTTTCCCCTTTATTTTTTTCTGATTATAAATGGGGACAAAAAAAACCCGCAAGCTCCATGGGAGTTTGCGGGCATTGATTGAAAGTAAACTGATAGCAAATACTAGTTTACTGCATCGCGAAGTGCTTTTCCTGGTCGGAAAGCAGGCACTTTTCTCGATGGAATCTTAAGCTCTTCACCAGTTTGAGGATTACGTCCCTTTCTAGCTTTTCTTTTAGTCACTTTGAAGGTTCCGAATCCAACGAGCTGAATGTCTTTGCCTTTTTTCAAAGACTTAGAAACAGTTGCTGTGTAAGCCTGTAGAAAACGTGTTGCATCAGCTTTTGTGAATCCAGTCTCATCGGAAAGTGCGTCGATTAGTTCCTGTTTGTTCATACATTCCTCCAAATTTGTTAGGTCTTTTTGGTTGAACAATCAAGATAGACTTTACTGGAAAGGAGTTTAAGAAGACAAGGCTTTTCGATTCGAAGGGGATTTTTTTTCCATTTCACCCCCTATCCTAAAAACCTGGCAAGCCCTTATCCATCAAAGTCTAAGGCCATATAAATGATCACTGAAAAATAAGCGTAAAAAAATGTGCGACTAGCTTGTTTTTTTACGCGAAAGGTAGGCTCTAACCTTTTCATTGTCGCGAATTTGAGTAAAATCTGGCTCTTGGATAATCTCATCAAGTTTGGCCCCACTCCGTTGAGCTGCCTCTAACCACTCGAGCGTCTCATCGACTCGGCCCAGCTGTGCAGCAGACTTAGCAGCAATCGTTGCTACCTCGGCTACTTGATCTGGTGTTGATAACGTGCGATAGCACGAATTTGTAGCAAGAATGGCTTCTTGATACTGCTTCATCTCAAATGCGAGCTTCTGCAGCAAGCAACAGGCGTTCTGTGAGCATTCCTTGCCTAGTTTCTTGATCAGGGTGTATGCCTTTTCAATTGCCCCTTCTTTTTCATAGATTTCGGCAAGAGCAACCGTTGCACTTTCATGTGCCACTCCATCCCCGGTTAAGGTGATCACTTCTTTGTATAGCTTCTTGGCTAACTGGGAATTACCAGCCTCGTTAGCTGCTGCTGCTTCAACCAGACGGGATTGAATAGATGGATCCCGGTCGACAGGAGTGAAACCACGAGTTTGTCTGAAGCTCTCCAAGTTTTGAAAGGCAAAGAGAAAGAGGATGATCGCAATAAATAACCCACCCCCAAAGAGAAAGAATACCCCTCCTGCTGCAGCTAGAGCAAATGAGACGAGAAGGGCAATCCGCCATCCTCTTGGGCCAAAGAGCATTTCCAAAAAGATGCGGACAAGATGACCACCATCAAGTGGCAAAATAGGAAGGAGATTGATTAAGCTCCAGTAGATATTAATCACTGCCGTGGCAAATAAGATGCTATAAATAACAGGTGATTCAGTCGCAAGAGCCATGAGAATAAAAGCGACAAAAGAGAGCAAAAAGCCAAACAACGGACCAGCTAATACAACCAAGAACTCCTTGCCAAGGCTGATGCGTTTATTCCCTTGTGGATAGGTCATCCCTCCAAACAAAACCAGTTCGATCTTTGGCGACTGTCCAAACGCTTTTGAAACTAGACCATGTCCAAGTTCATGGACAAGAACGGAGACAAAAATAATCACCATCCAGATCGCAGTCCCAATTAGGGAGCGGCCTAAAAAGTAGGCGATGATAGCTGCCATGACAAAGAACATGGGAGAGATTTTGATTGGAATTCCAAATAAACGCATTTTATTATTATTTTCTCTTTTTTTAGTCCATCATACCACAATCATTGATTGCATAGTGCTCCCCATATCAGAGGGGGTTTCGGCAATTTTTACACCTGCTCTCTCAAGCGCCTTGATCTTATCTTTCGCGCTCCCCTTTCCACCTGAAATAATCGCACCCGCATGCCCCATCCGTTTCCCTGGAGGAGCGGTCATCCCAGCGATAAATCCAGCAACAGGCTTTGTGCAATGAGACTTGATCCAGTCCGCAGCCTCTTCTTCCATCGTCCCCCCAATCTCCCCAATCATCAAGATCCCCTCTGTTGCAGGATCTTTTTCAAATGCTTCGAGTACATCAATAAACTGAGTTCCGTTGAGTGGATCTCCACCAATTCCCACACACGTGGTTTGACCAAGCCCAATCTGGGTGGTTTGCCACACCGCTTGATAAGTCAAAGTTCCCGATCGAGAAACAACTCCAATTTTCCCCTTCTTGTGTATGTAACCGGGCATAATTCCAATTTTACACGCCCCAGAGGTAATCAATCCAGGACAGTTAGGACCAATCAGCCGGCTCTTTTTCTGCGAGCGGATAACTTCACTCACCTCGAGCATGTCGCGAACGGGAATTCCTTCTGTAATGCAAACAATTAGAGGCACTTCGGCCTCAACAGCTTCGAGGATGGCTTTTGCTGCAAAGGGAGGCGGAACAAAAATCATGGTCGCATCCACCCGCTCATCTTTTTGCACCTCTTTAATCGAGTTGTATACGGGAACACCTTGACTCGACTGCCCCCCTTTACCCGGAGTGACTCCTGCGACAATCCGAGTGCCATAATCAATACACTGCCCTGCGTGAAAGCCTCCGGCCGAACCTGTAATCCCCTGCACAATCACATTTGTCGTCTCATCAATCCATATTGGCATAACTACTACTCACACTCCTTGACAATTTTCTGGGCCCCATCTTTCAAGTCGACAGCAGTAATGATATTGAGCCCTGATTCGGCCAAAATCTTTTTCCCCTGCTCTACATTTGTCCCCTCAAGTCCCACCACAAGTGGCACCTTGATGTTTTCCCTTTTGGCTGCGATCAATATCCCTTCAGCAATCACATCACATTTCATGATCCCACCAAAGATATTCACCAATATCCCTTTGACATTCGGATCACTGAGGATGATCCCAAACCCTTTGGCCACCTTTTCAGCCGAGGCGCCCCCTCCCACATCGAGGAAGTTTGCAGGCGTCCCACCATAGTGTTGGATAATATCCATCGTGGCCATGGCAAGCCCAGCCCCATTTACCATACACCCGATTGTTCCATCGAGTTTGATATAGGCTAAATCTGCCTTGTGCGCCTCCACTTCAGCTGGGCTAATCTGGGTGGGGTCAAACATCTCGGCAATCTCAGGTTGCCGAAAAAGCGCGTTGTCATCGACAGAAATCTTTGCGTCGAGGGCCACTAACTCTCCGTTCTTTGTCTTGACAAATGGGTTGATTTCCACAAGTGAAGCGTCGATATCCAAGAAGGTTTTTGCGATATTTTTGATGATTGATTTGAACGTCTCTTTATCTTTTCCCTCAAATCCCATGAAAAGGGCAAGTGCCTCGAGTTGATTTTCAGTTAATGTGCCATCGAGTGCAATCGCTTGAGTCATAATCTTTTCAGGCGTTTTATGGGCAATCTCTTCAATTTCCATCCCCCCTTCAGGTGAGCAGATGATCATCGCCCGCCCATCTTCTCGGGAAATAACAGCCCCGATATAATACTCCTTATCGATATCTGTAAGCTCAGAAATGAGCACTTGGTGAGAGACAATTCCCTCAGGACCTGTCTGGTTATTTACCATCTTTAGTCCAATGAGCTGATCTGTGAGGGTAAGGAGTTCGTCCTTAGACCTCCCAATTTTTACACCCCCAGCCTTTCCACGCCCTCCAGCGTGAACCTGGATCTTGACTACCCCCTGGTCAATTCCCATTTTTTTGATCGCCTCTTCTGCCTCTTGCCGGTTCGAAACAGCAATCCCTGCGGGGACGGGAATGTTTGCTTCTTTCAGAATCTCTTTTGCTTGATACTCATGGATATGCATATTCCGCCTACCGGGGTGAAAATTTCCACATTTTGCAAAGTGGCTGCTTCAATCTAATTTAGTTATGTGATAGACTCGTAATTTAATCAAAGAAAACTTCAGCCCATGGTCCTAAACCTCCTCAAATCAAGCTTCCAAAAGGTCAAAAAAGCCCTCTCCCACACCAAGGGATTTCTCGGCGATCGTCTATCTGCCTTATTTTCAAAGGGAATTGACCAGAAAAATCTAGATAACCTCCTTGAAGAGATGGAGGAAATTCTTTTTGAGGCCGACCTTGGGACCGCTCTATCCCTTGAACTGGTTGAAAAGGTGCGGAAAGTGGCGAAAAAAAGCTCATCAATTAACGCTGAGGCAGTGCTCACCATGCTAAAAGAGGAGGCCAAGAAGATTCTTGAAGCCCCTCCTAGAAAACAAGAGCGCCCGGCAGCTGAAAAAGGGTGTCAAATTGTCCTCATTGTAGGAGTGAATGGGAGTGGTAAGACCACCACAATTGCAAAGCTCGCCCGCAAATACAAAGATGAGGGGAAGAAAGTGATGCTTGCTGCGTGTGATACTTTTCGGGCGGCGGCAACCGAGCAACTCACCCACTGGGCCGATAAGGTGGGAATTGACCTTGTGAAAGGCAAAATTGGGGCCGATCCAGCAAGTGTGGCTTTTGATGCGGCAACAAGTGCAAAAGCCAAAGGAGCAGACGTGCTCTTAGTTGATACTGCAGGTCGACTCCAAACAAAAGAAGATTTGATGGATGAGCTGAAAAAGATTGAAAAGACACTCCAAAAAGTGATTCCGTCAGCCCCACATGAAACCTGGCTCATACTCGACGCCAACATTGGCCAAAATGCGCTTGACCAGGTGCGTGTTTTTGATGAGTACACCCCCCTCACCTCACTCATTATCACAAAACTCGATGGGAGCGCCAAGGGTGGGATTTTATTAGCTATTTACAAAGAAAGGCAAATTCCGATTAAATACATAGGAATAGGCGAAAAAGATGGGGACCTGATCCCCTTTGATGTGAACCAATATGTCGAAGCCCTCTTCTAACTCTCCGCTCTCATCTGATGAGATCGCCACTTCCTTGCTCAATTACATTGAGGAAAACCTCCCGCCTGGCACCATATTTTTTACCCGCGATGGTGGGCAAGACCCCATCGCGCCTACCAAATCTGATACAGAAGAGGTGGTCTCCCCCCTCTTTGAAAAAGAAGAAAAGGCAAAGCCAATTAGCAAAGCACTACCTGTAAAAAAGGCTGAACAGGCAGCGCCGCCACCCCTTGAGCCCTTGCCCACTAAGGCGCCTGAACCTCCTTTGCCAAAGCAGATTGGTAAGTTCACTCTCGAACCCATAACGCCAGCCAAGTATGCCTTCGATAGTGAAATGGAAAAGAAGCTCCTCGCTATCCGCCCGCAGATGCCCCTATCCAAAGCGCCACTTTCCGACAGCCGAGCCAAGCAAGTTAAAGAAGGGTATAGAACCAAGCAAGATATTCCCAACATCCCCCTTCTGTATTCTGCTCGTCTAATCAAAGATCGCCCATTCCTCACAAGCTTAGCCCAAGCAATTGACACACGCCTGGGTCCCTGCCACCTTGTCGACATTGACCAATTTGAAAAGAATAACAATTGGTCTTCCCTGTTTAATGCAAAAAGTATTCAACTTATTATCGCCCCCGATCAGCTCATCCTCAACAATCCCAACCTCCTCCCCCACTTCCGCGAGACAGAAAATCAAAACATCAAGACACTCGGCGACCACCCCCTTCTAATGCTCTTCAACATTAACATGTACTACCAAGCGCCCAAACTCAAAAAAGCGCTTTGGAAGCTGATTTGCAGCAGTTATGAAAATATAACGAATCGATGATCGAGACCGAAAAAAAGTTGTTTGCCACCATTATTGTGGACCAGGCTGTGGGAAAGCCCCTTGATTATGCGATCCCCACCTCTCTTCATAGTGCCATTGAGCCGGGGATGCGGGTGGTTATCCCTTTGCGCAAAAAACAAATTAAGGGGACCGTAATCTCCCTTCACCCCACCTCTGAGGTGGAAAACCCCTCTGAAGTGATCGAGCTACTCGAAGATGGCGGGCGGATCCCCGAACACCTTTTCTCGCTAATGAAATGGATTAGCGACTACTACGGATCAGACTTGCGCAAGACCATTATGATGATGATTCCTCGAAGTGTGCGGGATGAGGTGCAGCAGAAAAAGCAGCTCATGATCTGTCTGAAAAAATCCCCGAAAGAGCTCACAGAAATTGCTGCTGACATACGCTCTCGCTTTCCCAAACAAGCCTCGGTCCTCGACGTCCTCTTACAAAATACCAAAGGGCTCCTCCTGACCGAGCTGGTCCAAAAAGCAGGGGTGACAAAAGCGCCCATCGACACCCTCATCAAAAAAGAGCTCATTACCTCCAAGCAAGTGATAATCGACAACTCAGAGCTCGAAAGTGATGAGTTTTTTCAAACTGCCCCAAAAACTCTTAATGATGAACAAGCAGCGGCCTTTAAAAAGATCACAGCCACCATCGACCAAGAAATTTACCAAACCCATCTCATCCACGGCGTAACGGGGAGTGGGAAAACCGAAATCTATCTTCAAGCAATTGACCATGTGTTAAAAAAAGGGAAAAGTGTCATCATGCTCGTTCCCGAAATTGCCCTCACCCGCCAAACTATCGAGCGTTTTAAAAGCCGCTTTACCCAACCCATCGCCGTCCTCCACCACCGCCTAAGCAAAGGAGAGCGGTTTGACGCATGGCAAAAAATCCGCACCGGCGACATCAAGATTATCATCGGCGCCCGATCCGCCATCTTCAGCCCCGCCAAAGATCTCGGCCTCATCATCGTCGATGAAGAACAAGATAGCTCCTATAAGCAAAAAGATGATATGCCCTGCTACCACGGCCGAGATGTGGCCATTATGCGGGGAGCCATGACCAAGTCGTGTGTCATCCTCGGCAGCGCTACCCCCTCCATTGAAACCTTTTACAATGCAAAAAACGATAAATACCAGCTAAGCACCCTATCCGTACGGGCGGGTAATGCCAAATTGCCCAAAGTAGATATCATTGATATGGGCATCGAATACGACAAGAACAAAGGGCCCACCCTCTTTTCTGACAAACTCCTCAGTGGGATTGAGCGACGAATCGAGGATGGCGAGCAAATCCTCCTCTTTCTCAACAGGCGAGGATTCTATACCAGCCACGTCTGCACCAGCTGCAACGAGCCCATCAAGTGTAAGCATTGCGATGTGAGCCTCACCTACCACAAAAATGATCACCTCCTTTCCTGCCATGTGTGTGGATATTCCATCCAGGGTGTGCTTGAGAAGTGCCCCACCTGTGGATCCAAAGAGACTATGAAATTCCGCGGCCCCGGCACAGAACATGTCGAGAGGGCCCTCCACAAAATCTTTCCCCAAGTGCGCACCCTCCGCATGGACCGAGATACCACTAAACATAAAGGAAGCCATGACCGGATCTTCCGCGAATTTCGCTCAGGCAAAGCCGATGTTCTTATCGGCACCCAAATGATCGCCAAAGGGCTTCACTTTCCCAACGTTACCCTAGCCGCCCTTATCAATGCCGACTCCTCCCTCCACATCCCCGACTTTCGCAGCGGTGAAACCGTCTTCCAACTCACCGCCCAAGTAGCAGGCCGCGCAGGCCGTGGCGTCCTCCCCGGCGAGGTGATCATCCAAACCCTCCTCCCCCATCACACCGTCTTCAAGCACGCCGCCACCGAAGACTACCTCAACTTCTACAAAGAGGAAATCCAAGAGCGCAAACTCTTCGGCTACCCCCCATTTTCTCACCTTGCCAGATTCCAAATCTCCGGCTACAACGAAAAGCGAGCTGAGAAATTTGCCCACCAGCTCCGCACCCACCTCATCAAAACCCTCCCCAAAACCTGCGACATCCTCCCCATCGCCCCCTGCGGCCACGCCAAAATCAAAGACAAATTTCGCTTCCAATTCCTCCTCCGCTCCCCCCAAATTGCCGGCCTCGGCAAATACCTCAACACCCTCATGGCCCACATCAAAAAGCCCTCCGGCACCTACCTCCTCATCGACATCGACCCCCACTCCACCTTCTAACCCCATTCCCCCACACCTGCCACAGCCCGCATCACATCTGCTGCACATGCAGCAGCCCGCGCGCCGACTCGCTACCCCCGCCATCGCAAACGCTGAGGGCGTGGGGCCGCAAGCTGTGGCCGCGGGCCCATATTTCGCCCATGCGGAATGTTTGATAGTGTGCGAAGGCGGGGAGCCAATCTTTTTACATTTTGGGGTGGCTGTGTGGGGGAGAAAGAGGCTGCGACTCAGTGGTTATAGAGGAGGAGGAAACAACTGAGTCACAGCGCAAATTATTGGTCTTCCCGTTTCATGAGGGGGAAGAAGATTACCTCGCGGATGGTGGGGGAATGGGAGAGGAGCATGATCAGGCGATCAATTCCAATTCCAACTCCGCCGGCAGGGGGCATTCCATGGGCCATAGCTTCGACGAATTCCTCGTCCATTGGGCAAGCCTCGTCGTCTCCTCCCTGCTTAAGTCGCTCTTGGCTGGCGAGCAACTCATACTGTTGAACTGAATCATTGAGCTCAGAATAGGCATTGATCAGTTCATTTCCGCATACAAAAGTTTCAAATCGCTCGATAATCTTCTCGGCACGCAGCTCCTTATCGCGATGGAGCTTGCATAGAGGAGTGGTCTCAAGCGGATGGTCAGTAATATGGTGTGGTTCCAATAGATAGGGCTCAACTAGCTCTTCAAAGAGGTAGGAGATCAACATCCCTCTAGGAGCTCCTTTGGTTTTATTGGGATTTATTTCGGTCTGTTCAATGAGGTAATGGGCCATTTGCTCATCACTCATCCCATCAACATCGAGCTTAGCATATTCTCGAATGGAATCTTTCATCGATATGCGCTTCCATGGAGCTTTCAAGTCCACGGTCACTTCAACACCATCGGGATTGGTCATCTGGCCAATGACTGTCGTACCAAGCACATTTTGTGCCACTGTCGCAATTAGATTCTCTGTGAACTCCATCAGCTGATGATAGTCCCAGAAAGCTGCATAGCTCTCAAGCATGGTAAATTCAGGATTGTGGGTCTTATCAATCCCTTCATTCCTAAATACCTTTCCAATCTCAAATATCCGATCAAATCCACCCACCAATAACTTCTTCAGCGGAAGTTCCAGAGAAATGCGCAAAAACATATCCTGATTCAACGCATTCAAATGAGTCGTGAAAGGACGCGCATTGGCCCCTCCATAATTTTGCTGTAAGACAGGTGTCTCCACCTCTACAAACTGGTGGTCTTCAAAGTAATTGCGCACCTCACGGAGTACCCGACTTCGCAGTAAGAAGGTATCAAACACCTCATGATTTGAAATCAAATCCAAATGCCGTTTTCGATAGCGAGCCTCTTTATCGGACAGTTTATTGTGCTTATCGGGAAGGGGGAGGAGTGCCTTGGACAAAAGAGTTAATTCTTTAACAAAAAGGGTCAACTCCCCCTTTTGCGTAAAGAACAGGTTCCCTTCAACTCCAATATAGTCGCCCAAATCAAGTTTCTTTTCGATACACTTGAAATCTGTCAAGGATTCACTTGCAGTCGTATCACCTGACCGCACAATCGCACTCGTATCCCGATTGCACAAAATCTGCAAACTCTTCCCATGATGTTGAATTGTCGCAAAGCAATTTTTTCCCATTGCCCGAAATAGAATCACACGCCCTGCGGTTCGCACCCGAGGGGTTGTCCCTTCCATCGCACCAGCGTAATCAGCATCCTTCAGATCAGTAAACCTCTGGCCAATTGCCCCGATTCCCTCCATTTCCTCAAACACATGTGGATAGGGATCAACCCCCTGCTCTTCCAAATCACTCAACTTCGAAAGGCGGGTTTGGTAATCGGTTGAATCTCTGTAGGTTTCTTGCTTCACAGTCATGACGAGAATTGTAGTGTAAGGAATGATTCTTTACAAGAAAACTTATGGATTTCAACAAGATAAATTCCCATCTTCTCTCCATCCCGCTTCAGTAAAGGATTTTTCCATTTCCCGTGTTGCAAAGGCCCTCCATATCTCGTGTGAGGAGGTTGAGTGCAGGTGCGCAAATATCTCCAATCATGGATAATAGTGTAAATAAATTAAAAAAATAAAAGAGAAATTAAATGGAAAACAAATTTGGTAGTAAAAGAGGATTTATTAAATTCTTCATATACTTGGGGTTAGTCTCATTTGCACTCATGTGCTATTTCCAA